>JBDHWF010000274.1:0-2534 GCA_039810045.1 Chloroflexia bacterium | reverse complement strand
GCTTCAATCGCGAGATAGGTATGGACTTCACTCCAGCCAGCGTCTACAAGGGCAGTAAGATACCGGCTTCCACTAGTGGTGGCTATCTGGGTGTGATCACGAAGTTCCGATTGCCGCCAGGCGGCGGTGGCACGAGTTGGCTCAATTGGCCAACGTATGGTGAGGATCTGGCAGCGGTCGGCAGGCAGGGCGGCGGCAAACTGATCACAGTCTGGTAAGGTGTCGCTGCTGGCAATATCCAGGCTGATCAACCCTACATATACATGATCGTGCCGAAGTAATGCTCCCACCTCACCTGCTCCACCTCGCCCTAGTGCAACGACACCAGCGGGAAAGGTAAGCTCGTCTGGCTCAACAAGGCTCAGTTGCTCAGTTGGCCGAAAACGGGTGAGGCGCGATGCGAGCCGCCAGGCCATCCCTCAAGTCCTCCCTACACAGTTTGCTACGGAATGCGGTATGAGTAGGGGCGGCACTCTGGTAATTGTGTGCCGCCCAGGGTAATCAATGCTGCTGATTACGGAATCGCTCGCCAGGCACTGACCAGTTTCTTGACGGTGGCAATGTAATGTTCAGGGTCGTTGCCATCTGAGGATGGCGCATAGACGGGGATAATCTGGTCAACGGTTGCCAGGCCCCAATCGGCAATGTAGAGATCGCGAATCAACCGATACCAATCTTCAATGCCTTGTTCCCAGCTATCGTATTTTCGATAGCCCTGATAGTCAGCATAGCCAGCGGTCGTGCGGATATTGCCAACTGACTTAGTGGTTCGTGCTACCCCAGCCGTACCAGCGGTGCTTTCGTTGACGAAAAAGGCGAGGCAGAAGGCGGGATCGATACCATACTCCACCCCAAGGTTGTAGATCGCTTCAGCTGAACCAACTGCCGGAGAATTGTACTTTTGGAGAACCGACCGAATGGTGGCGACCGTAATCGAGGGGCTGTGACGAACGTCCCACGATTCGTTCGTGGTGGCCGCTGCTACGCCCGAAGCGCCGCCATCGCCTTTGTTGCTGGCTGGGCCGCTGGGTGGATAGGCTGCGGGGGGGGGCGAGGTGCTGGGTGCGGGTGAAGGCTGGGCGCTGGGGGCTGGTGCTGCCCCCACGACATTGCCGCCGAGGGCTGGGGCACTGAGGATCGCTCCTGGTGGCTCAGTGCGAAGAAAGAGGGTCATCGCGAACGCGAGCAGTGTGGCGAGTGAGAGAATGACCATAAACTTCTTCGGCATTAGCGGCCTCCTTGCTGTTTGACTACAGCCAATTCCTCGGCGGTGATTGGCCGGAATGCAGCCCCTTCGTTGATATAAACCAGACGTTCGTCCTTGACCTGTACGGTGAGATCGGGTTTGTTGTCGCCGTTGATATCCTCTACCTGGAGCTTCACGACAGTCAGATCTTGATCACGGCCAAAGAGCGTTGGCCCCACTAAGACCATTGGCTTGGTGACATCTCCACCAGGAAATTCCATAATCGTGACGCGCCGATTGAGGTTCATCGCGACGAAGTGGCTTGGTGTGCCGTTTGCCTCGCCGTGACCAACGAATGCGTCGAGTTGCGAGGTGCGCGGTCGGCCATACTTGAAGTCATCCATCTTGATCTGGGTCCAGGCCATCAGGCTGGTAATGCCGAAGTAGAGAATGATGGCGAGCGCCCCAACGAGCATGGCTGATGTGAGCAACTGGCTGGGGTTGAACAGGAACGCCAGTGGTGAAGACTTCGCTTCGGGCTCGGCCTGCCGGGCGGGCCGATAGGCTGTTTGTGGCACCCGCCGAAGCTGATTATGGGCGGCAGTGCGCTGATTTTTCACTGCGCCGTGATTGATTGCTTTTGTTGGCATATCGTCGATGTCGTGATAGGTGTGCTGTCGTGCTACGCTCATGATCGCCCCTTCCGACCGCCACTGGCAGTCCGACTAGAACAAAACCTAGAACACTTTGGACAAAGAAAAGGGCCGTAGCCCTAGGCGACCTGGCGGATCACGCCGCGCAGGATGCCTTGAATGGCAAAGTCCTGATCAGGGGTCACGTAGATCGGCTTCATGGTCGCGTTGGCTGGTTGGAGCCGGATCTGCTTCCCTTCGTGATAAAACTTCTTTAGGGTAACGCCATCGGCCAGCAGCGCGACCACAATCTCGCCATCGCGGGCGCGCGCACGTGGCTCGATGATGACCAGATCGCCAGGGCAGATATGCTCATCAATCATACTGTTTCCGCGCACGCGGAGGGCATAAGCGCCAGGAGCGCCAGCCATTCCCGCCGAGATATGGCACCACTCGTCACGGTCGTCGATCATTTGAATCGGTTCACCGGCGGCGATCAGCCCGTGAATTGGTACACGTACGAGCTGATGCGGGTCGTTCGCGCCTTTGGTCGTTCCCACTAACTCAATTGCGCGGGCGAAATTGCCTCGGCGGCGAATGAACCCTTTCTTCTCTAATGCTTTGAGGTGGTAGTCGACGGTATTCGTCGAGCGGAATGTCAGGTGCTCAGCAATTTCGCGCACGGTGGGCGCGTACCCATTCCAACCCACATACTG
>JBDHWF010000273.1:0-2565 GCA_039810045.1 Chloroflexia bacterium | reverse complement strand
GGTGGTGGTCATGGACAACCTCGGCGCCCACAACGGCGACGCGGCGCGCGCGGCGATCGCCGGGGCGGGCGGCGCGGCCCTCTACCTTCCCGCCTACGCCCCCGACTGCAACCCGATCGAGCTGGCCTTCGCCAAGCTGAAGGAAGCCCTGCGCCGCGCCGGGGCGCGGACCAAGGACGCCCTGCTCGACGCCCTCGCCCAGGCCCTCGACGCCATCACCGCCCGGGATGCCCGCGGCTGGTTCGCCGCCTGCGGCTTCCCCATCCCAGTGGCGCAACCTTAACGCCAACCGCTCTAATACTACATTTGTAGTTGTTGGGCGATGCGCCGACGGTAGTGGTGGAAGCGGGCGACGGCCTAGTGGCGGCGCCGCCAGCGGGGCCAGCGCCAGACGGCCCCGACGTCGGGCGGCGGCGCGGCCCACAGGCGGGCGAGCAGGTGGCGGATCTCCGGCACGGTCAGGGGGATGAGCTCTGGCGATCCCCTTTTTGCGCGTCGGCCAGCGGGTCGTGGCCGCGGGCGCGGACGACGGTGAGGAAGGCGTGGTCCAGGCAGGCGAGGGTGACGTGCCGGTGCCAGCCGGTCCAGCTGCGCACCTCGTACTGCGCGAGGCCGACCTCCTGCTTCGCCGCCTCGAAATAGATCTCGACGGTCCAGCGGCACCCGGCGACGCGGGCTAAGTCGGCGAGGGCCGTACCATCGGGGACGAAGCAGACATACGCCGTGATCTCGTCCGGGTCGGCGAAGCTGCGGCGCAGCAGCATCCAGCGCGCCCAGCCGTCCGCGGGCGGGGCGATGAGCGGCAGGCGGACCCAATCGTAGTCGCGCGGCCCCTTCGCCCCGTTGCCCGCGCTCAGGCGTTGCCAGCCCTCGGTTGGCGGGGCGTCGAGGTAGGCGGCGATGCGCCGCTGCCGCCAGCCCGGGCCGGCGGCGGTGTCCTTGCGGCTGACCGCCGGCACATAGCCGATGGGCCGCGCCTCCAGCCACACGCGCAGGTACTTCACGTCGCCGGGCCCCCCGCCCCCAGCGCGCGCTCGAGCATCGCCTGCGCCTGGGCGGGCTTGGTGGCGAAGGCGAGCTCGTCGGGGATGCCCGCCGCCCGGCAGCGCGCCCGGTCGTCGGTCCAGCTGGCGGGGAGGTAGAGCGCGCGGTCGAGGAAGGTGTGCCCGCGCGGGCTGGCGTAGGTGGGGAAGACGCCGACCTGGCAGTTCTCGGTGCGCCCCGCCGCGCCGCTGTACTGCCGCTGCACCCCGACCGACTTGTCGCCCTTCTTCAGTAACCCGGTCTCGTCCACGACGAGGACTGCCTGCGGGTCGCCCAGGTG
This sequence comes from Chloroflexia bacterium, assembly GCA_039810045.1. GTDB lineage: Bacteria > Chloroflexota > Chloroflexia > Thermomicrobiales > CADCWN01 > CADCWN01. The sequence continues at coordinate 1,241 of JBDHWF010000273.1, read as the reverse complement.
CTCCGCCACGTAGGCCCGCAGGTCGTCGCGCACTTCATCCGGGTCCCAGGCCGCGCGGTAGAGGAACTGCTGGATGCCGTAGGGGGCCGCGTCGCCCGCCGCCTCGGCCAGTTGCCAGCCATTCTTCCGCGCCGCGCCGCCCAGCAGCCCCCGCAAATAGGCCGCCGCGCGGTCGCGCGCCTCCGACCGGGCGAAGCGCGGGCCGACCCGACCCGCCAGCGCCACGAAATCCGCTTCCTACGCCGCCGGTACCGTCATGCTGCCCCCTTCGCTCACTGTAGGGGCGCTATCCTCGCATAATTGCAACTGTAGTACCTAGGTTCTGTTGACGAGATCACTTGAGCCAGATGGTCATGCTGGCGAAATGGACGAAGGCGAGGAAGCGCGTGCCGTACTTGTCGTAGCGCGCGAAGACGCGCCGGAAGTATTTCAGCTTGCCGATGAGGCACTCGACCAGGTGCCGCTCCTTGTAGGCGGCGTAGTCGCAGGGGCGCTGCACCGCGCGGCTCCTCTTCGGCGGGATAGTGGCGGTGGCGTGCAGTTCCTGCTCGATGTGGGCCAGCGTGCCGTCCGCGTCGTAGCCCCGGTCGGCGATCACTTCCCGCGCCTGGATGCCCGCCAGCAGCGGGATCGCCTGCGGGTTGTCGCCCGCCGCCCCGCTGGTGAGCCGGAACTTCAGCGGGTTGCCCAGCGCGTCGACCAGCACGTGGAGCTTGCTGCCGAAGCCGCCGCGCGATCGCCCTAGCCCCTGCGCCGACGGATCCCCTTTTTGCGCGGCGCGCCGGCCGCGCAGGCGTGCGCCCGCACCACCGTCGCGTCGATCATCACCGCCTGCAGATCCGGGTCGTCGGCCACCCCGTCGAAGAGCCGCTCCCACACGCCCAGCTCGTCCCAGCGCGCGAACCGCTTGTAGACGCTGTTCCACCCGCCATACTCGGCCGGCAGCAGCCGCCACTGCGCCCCGCTGCGGCCCATCCAGTAGATCGCCTCCAGGAAGCGCCACTCCCGCGCCCGATCCTTCGTGTGGATCTTGCGCTCCGCTTGCAGCAGCCCGTACACCCGCTCGAATTGGTCCTCCCGCAAGAACGTTCCCGCCATCACCCCTCCCCTCGTCGGCCGCCCGCGCCGCCGACCGGGGAAGCCTACCAATTCTCGTCAACAGAACCTAGGTCGCGCTGGTGTCTGGTCAGGAGATCCGCCCTATTAGGCCAAATTAGCGCGGAGTATTCGCGGATCTGGCT
>JBDHWF010000272.1:0-2622 GCA_039810045.1 Chloroflexia bacterium | reverse complement strand
AGTTTGGGGTGCGGCCACCGTCGCTCTATAACCACGTTGCCGGGAGCGATGATCTCCGGCGGGAGTTAGTGTTACTGGGGCTGCGGGAGTTGCGCGCAGATCTGACCGAGGCGGTGCTGGGACGGTCGGGCGAGGCGGCGATTGTGGCGCTGGCGGGGGCATATCGAGCGTTTGCGCGGCGACGGCCTGGGCTGTATGCGGCGGCGCTCTGGCAGGCTGCGCCGCCGGATGATCAGGAGTTGGTCGCCGCAGGCGATCGCCTGATCGCCGTGGTGGTTGCGGCGTTGAGCGCCTATGCGCTGACTGGCGACGAGATGATTCATGCCGTGCGTGGTCTGCGGAGTCTGCTGCACGGCTTCGTGACGCTGGAAGTCGCGGGCGGTTTTGGCCTGCCGCTCGACCTGGACGAAAGTTTTCAACGATTGCTGCAAACCTACCTGACCGGCCTGGCCGCGATGACTGAGGAATAAGGGCCACACTCCTTGTATTGACAAAGTTCGATACAGGGGATAGAGTAGGGGCATGAAAGTGATTGCGAGTGCGCTGAAACGAATTGGCTCATTGGGCTTTGGTTGCTGTGAGCAGGTGCTGGTGCCGACCCTGGAGCCGGAGCAGGTTGCCACGGCGGCCCAACGGTTTAAGGCGTTGGGCGATCCGACACGGCTGATGATTCTGGCGACGCTGGCTGCGAACGATCTGCCAGTCTGTGCCTGTGACCTGGGGGGTGAGAGCAACCTGGGGCAACCAACTATTTCGCATCATCTGAAAGTTTTGCGTGAGGCAGAGCTGGTGATCTCGGAACGGCATGGCACCTGGGGGTTCTATCAGCTCCACCCTGACCATGCCGCCTGGGTGCGGGCAACGTTGCCGTAGTGAGGCGTTTTTCTGGCGGTTCTGTATCGATGATTGTCAATGCAGAGCGAAGGGAGGGCTGATGACCGTGGTGCGTGTACGGCCTGCGCGAGTGATGGATGCCGCCGCAATCGCGGAGATCTATAACCAGGGGATTCGTGGGCGCGGGGCGACTTTCGAGACGGAGGAACGGACCCCTGAGGAGCGGGCGGCCTGGATCGCCGCGCACGAAGCACACCATCCGTGCCTGGTCGCCACCGTGCAGGATGGTGGTGTGGAGCGCGTGGTGGGTTGGGCGGCGGCGAGTGGTTATCGGTCGCGGGAGTGTTATCGCGGGATCGCGGAGTTCTCGGTTTATGTTCACGACCACTGGCGGGGGCAAGGGGTGGGGCGGGTGTTGCTCGATGCGCTGATTGTGGCGGCGGAAGCAGCGGGCCTCTGGAAGCTCGTTTCACGGATTTTTCCTGAGAATACGGGGAGTCGCGCCCTCTGCGCGAGTGTCGGCTTCCGCGAGGTGGGGATCTACGCGCAGCACGCCAAACTTGATGGTGTCTGGAAAGACTGCGTGATTGTCGAGCGGCTATTGCCAGCAAATATGGGCTAGGGACCGCGAATTATCGGGTGATGTAGAGCCAATTTAGCAAGAAAGAGGAACCAACAATGACTGACAATCAGCGCGAAATCAAAGAACAGGTACGGGCGCGGTATGCCAACGCCGCCCGGCAGGTGGCTGCGAATACCGCTGTCGATTGCGGCTGTGGGCCGAGTTGTTGTACGCCTGCGACTTCGGTGGCCGAGGTGCGGGCCGCCACGGCCTGCTGTGACGATACCTGCTGTGGGGATACTGCGACGGCGGGGCCAGCGTTTGGCAGTGTCAGCTACGATGCAGCCTCCCTGGCGTCGTTGCCCACCAATGCAGTAGCGGCTTCGTTAGGCTGTGGCAATCCCACGGCGTTGATCGATCTGCAACCGGGCCAAACGGTCCTCGACCTGGGGTCGGGCGGCGGGATTGATGTGCTCCTGTCGGCGCGGCGGGTGGCTCCAGGGGGCAAGGCGATTGGCCTGGATATGACCGATGAGATGCTGGAACTGGCGCGGCGCAACGCGGCGGAGGCGGGCGTGACGAACGTGGAGTTCGTCAAAGGGGAGATGGAGGCGATGCCGCTACCCGATGAGACGATTGACGTGATCATCTCGAATTGCGTCGTCAACCTTTCGCCGGACAAAGATGCCGTGCTGCGAGAGTCGTTCCGCGTGCTGCGCCCTGGTGGGCGGTTTGCGATTAGCGATGTCGTGGCGCAGGGGGCCACAATCCAGCCGGAGATGCAAGCAAATCTGGCGAGTTGGACTGGCTGCATTGCGGGCGCGTTAGAGGAAACGGCCTATCGCGAAAAACTGGCGGCAGCGGGCTTCACGGCGATTGAGTTCATTGTCACCACGGTCTACAGCGACCATGACGCGGCGATGGTTGGTGGTGCGGCGGCGGCGGCGACCTATCAGGCGTTCCAGACCGCCGGGGGCCGCCTGGTCAGCGCCTTTGTGCGGGCGACAAAACCAGTGTAGTGGAGGGGAGCGGGGCCAGGCAACTGCTCGTTGCGCGACTCCCTGACAGGTTTGACGGTTGTTGCTACATCAAAGCAAGGCCGGGGCAATTACTGCCCCGGCCTTGCTGTTGCGTATTGAAGACGGTGGTGGTGCCTAGTGGCAGCTTTGGGCTGCGCCAGCGTTGCCAGCGGTGCGGAACGAGTGGCCGCAGCCGCAGGTGGTGAC
>JBDHWF010000271.1:0-2645 GCA_039810045.1 Chloroflexia bacterium | reverse complement strand
GTTATGTATACTATTGGTATCAGCAAATCAGCAGCGCGAATCTGTTTACCGTCATCCCCAAAATTGCTTTACTATTTGCTGCTTCACGCAGGGTGCTCCGGCGAGATTTGGCGGCGGGTCTTCAGCTATTGAGGCACGTGATCGCTAGTCTGCTAATCCAGCCCGGCCCGGAGTAGCAGGCAGGGGGAGTCAGCGATCGCTTGGTCAGCGACCGTGCTAGCAGCGTTCCCCACATCAACACCCACCAACTGCGGGCGGTAATTCAGGCGCCACCAGTAAAGAGACTGCTGACCGATTGCCCCTCGTGAATATGCCTGATCGCCGTCGCCAGTAGCGGCGCAACCGACAGTACCTGCAGATTGGGCATCTGTTTTTCTGGGGTCAGCGGAACGGTATTGGTCGTGACAATCTCGGCAATGGCCTGCGTCGGCTCGCTGAACCGCGCTACTGCGCTCCCCGTAAATAAGCCATGGGTGCAGCAAATCGCGACGCGCCCAACGTTGCGCTCGCGCAGCCGTTCCAGTAGCTCCATAATCGTGCCGCCGTTTGCAATCTCATCGTCGATCACGATCACATCTTTGCCCGCAACGTCGCCCACAATCGTGTCGATCACCACCGCATTGTCGCTGATTCGCCGCTTACTCCCTGCGACTACCGGGAGATGCAGCAATCGCGCAAACTGCGTCGCCGACTTCGCATTCCCCAGATCAGGCGACACCACAACGGTATTGGCGAGGTCATGTCCCCGAAAATGCTCCGCTAAAATATTCAACGCATTCAGATGATCAACTGGTACACTGAAGAACCCGTGGACCTGTGGCGCGTGCAGGGTCATGGTCAGCACCCGATTGGCCCCCGCCGTCACCAATAAATCGGCCACCAGCCGCCCAGCAATCGAGATCCGGGGATGGTCTTTCTTGTCTGAACGAGCATATGCATAGTGGGGAATCACCGCCGTAATCCGCCCCGCCGAAGCGCCACGGGCAGCATCGAGCATCAACAGCAATTCCATCAGATGCTCTTGCACTGGCGGCACAAGCGGCTGAATCAGAAAAATATCGCCTTCGCGGCAATTCTCAAGCAGTTGTACTTGCAGACAATCATTGCTGAAACGGCTCACCGTCGCCGGACTTAACGGCATATCGAGACAGGCGCAAATCTCCTCAGCCAGCTGTGGATGCGCACTTCCACTAAAGACCGTAATCTTCCGCATTCGTCCCCTCTATGTTGTCAGTCCACCGCGGCGTTACCCGCCGCCGCCCGCGCCGATCATACCATGCTCCCAGGTCTGACTAGGCATCACCAACCACCATTACTACCAAGGTAATCGCTTTCCCGCACTCAGCAGCGTATCCTGGTACTACGCTCACGATCCTCGCCGAAGCAACCAAAGGAGAACATTGACGAATAGCACAAAAGTTCTATACTGAAAACGGTCATCGTTATCGTGAGCAAGGAATGGCTCGCCCCGACGAAACCGTTACCCGATCCAGGGAGGAACTGATGAGCCAGAATACCGTGCAGCGTCTCTATCTCATGCAGGTTGGTTCCGTGCCGGAATACCAGATTCCGATTGTCTGCTATCTGGTACAAACGGACGACGGCAAGAATATCCTGATTGACAGTGGCCTGCCGGAGATCATCCCTGAAGCAGATTCAGGGTTCGAGAATGGGCGGGACGTAATCGAACAGTTGGCGAGCATCGGCCTCAAGCCAGATGATATCGATACCGTCATCTCGACCCATTATGACGGCGACCACGCTGGACGACACGCGGCATTCACCAAGGCGCAGTACGTGGTGCAGCGGGCGCATCACGCAGATGCGGCGAGTAACCCCCGGTATGCGGACGTTCGCTCCCAATGGGATCAGCCAATGGCACGCATTCGACTGGTGGATGGGGACACCGAACTGCTGCCGGGTCTGGAACTGCTTGAAACGAGCGGACACGCGCCAGGGCATCAATCGGTGCTGGTGCGACTGCCCCAAACTGGCCCCGTGCTGCTGACGATTGACGCGGTATCGTTCGCCGAAGGCTTTACTCGTGACCAGCAGGACGACGAGAGCGACCCAAACGCCACCGCGATCCGCGCCAGCACGAACAAACTGCTCGACCTCGTGGAACGGGAACAGATCGGGCTGGTGATTTTCGGTCACGAAGGGCCACAGTGGGCCGAACTGAAAAAGCTGCCGGAATATTACGAATGAAGGAGCGCAAAGGAGGCTGACGATGTTCTACACATTACCCTGGCGGCAATACCCCGCCTGGTTACTGATCATCCTTGGCCTAGCCCTGACGATCTATGCCCTGCGCCGGATGCCCAACCCCACCAAGCCCAAGCTCGATCTCGTACACTGGATGCGCGGCTTCCGCCAGATCGTCACTGGTGTCGCGCTCTTCCTCTTTGGGATCGCCTGGTTACAACACCTGCCCTGGCTCCTGGCGATCGCCATCTTCGCGGGGTTACAGGAGATCCGCGAGTCAACCAGTTATCTGCTGACGCTCGATAAAGCCCGTCGCTGGACCACCCCGCGCCGTGCCCCAGCCCCACACTAACCCTGGCGGATCCGCCAGGATGGGCGATGGCTGATTGCCCGATGCCCACTATCAAAGACCGCCTCTATCATCCGTAGCGGCGGTTTTT
>JBDHWF010000270.1:0-2763 GCA_039810045.1 Chloroflexia bacterium | reverse complement strand
GCTCGCTTTCCATCAGGCCATCGGACTGTGGCTTATCTCCACTGCCATAGGCCGGCGGCTAGTAGTGCGAATGCCGCATGATGACGTGTATCCATCGCTGTGGGTAATGCTGCTGGCCTCATCCACCTTGTATGCAAAAACGACCGCACTGACGCTGGGGCGGCAGATGCTTCGATGCGTGGCAAGCGAATTGCTTCTACCGGACACAACAACGCCCGAAGCCTTGATCGAATCGCTTTCAAAGTCTGCCCAGCGCGGCATGGTCATTGATGAAGCATCCGGTTTGATGGCTGCATCCGAGCGCGATTACATGGCCGGCACGCTTGAACTTTACATGCGCATGTATGACTGCCCACCTGAATACACACGCATGACCAAAGGCAACGGGCTAACCCGCATCGAAGCCGGATACGTGCCGCTGCTGGCAGCATCAACACCGGCGCTGATGAAGCGCCATTTGAAGAACGACCGGCTATGGGCTTCGGGCTGGTGGGCGCGCTTCGGCATTCTGGTGCCACCGGCAGATCGCGCGCCATTTCGTGAATCGCAATACGTTGATCGTGACCAGAAGTCTGAATTGATAAGCACGCTGGCGCGGATGCGTTCACGGCTGGACCGCGTGCCGCCGGCGGCGCTGGATGTGATCGTGGAGCGTGACGCGATGGACGCATGGAAAGCTTTCGACAAAGAAGCGCGCTACGACCGGCAGTTTGACCTTCCACACAACTTGCGCGCCGCATATGGCCGCGCCCCAGCGCACGCGCTGAAAATTGCTACCTGTCTGGCTGCAACTGACTGGCCGAATTCAGAACATGCGCCGCGCATTCATCTGCACAACATAGAACGCGGCATCGAAATAGCGCGTGCATGGCTGGATGGGGCAGAGCAGGCACTTATCACATGCGAGACTGAAGGCGACAAGGAAACCGAGAAGGTGCGGCGCGCGTTGATACAGGCCGGCGGCAATTGGTTGCCTTTGCGCGAAATTGTGCGGATTGCACATGTCACAGCTAAGGAGGCTGAGAACGTGCTAACCGGACTCGAAGCGATAGAGGAAATCGAAGTGAGAGAAACCAAACTCAACAACGGACAGACACGAATAGAAGCACGCTGGTTGGCCGGTTTGGGCGTGGAGCAGCCACTTTGAAGACCACAAGATTTCTAAGTCCACTGTCACATTGTCACACTGTCAAATCATTGTGACAGTGATTTTAGATAGGGAGAACACCCCTGTGACAGTGGTGACAGTGTGACAGTGGACTTAGAAAAGTTGCATAGCGCGATTATTATGAAACGAAAGAATCTTGACCTATCCGCCCATGCTGAAGACCTTTGCCGACCGCATCACGCCGAAGCCGAGCTTGAACGACGCCGGCAAGAACGTGCAGCACGCAAGGCGTTGAAGGCCGACACCGCCGGCGATTCTTTTGCCATAAAGCAATAGGCGATACGACATAAAACCGACACCAAATGCCGCAAAACGAGCAAGGTAAAAACATGGGCGGATACAACTCAGGCGGACACAATCAGAAGCTGGCGACAGTTGAAGCATCGGTGAGGCTGGACGCGGCCATGCTCAGGCGCGCCGGCTTGCTGGATGCGACCAAGCCCGAAGGCCGAAGCTGGACATATTCCTCTAGTCGCGGCCAGCACACTTGCCATGTGATGGTTATCGCTGGCCGGCAGCCCGACATGCTCGAAGTGACGATCATCACGCCCGACAAGATCGAGCATATCCAGCGCATTACCACCAGCGCGACGCCCTGCAACTATGGCCGGCAGCGGCACTGGCTGCACTGTCCGCACTGTGGCCGGCGCTGCTTCAAGCTGTATTACTACCCGCACACCGTCAACGCCGCCGGCCAGTATGTGCATTACTTCGCGTGCCGGCAATGTCGCCGGCTGACGTATCAGGCGCGGCGCGAGCGCGGCTTCGACCTGTATCAATCGCGCTGCTTCAACGCACACGACCGCATGAAGGCATGGGCGCAGGCGCATGGCGTGAGCGGCTACAAAGACGACCGCTGGAACTGGGAGATGCCACCAAAAAAGCCGGCAGGGATGCGCTGGCGCACCTATGACCGTATCGTAGGCCGCTTCGAGCAATCCGCGATGCTGGCGCTAGACGCCTTCACCGCAAAGACGCAGGTCCTGATAGAGCGATTCGAGAAGATCAAACGATAGACAGATGCCCGTCTGTCGTTAACTTCCCTTAACGGACACGGTGACACATGAACAACACAAAACAGCATCGCATCGATGACCATAAGCCCGAAGCTGTGCCTGAAGCGTGGGTGCAGGCGCTGCGATTCGCCGCACGACGTGGGCGCGAACTTCGGCGAGATCGGACACAGGTCGCGCCGCCGGCGAAGGATGAAGCATGAAGCGCGCCTTCATCTACGCGCGAGTTTCCACGACCGAACAGGCCGAGCGCGGTTATAGCCTGCCGTCTCAGCTTGAGGCGTGCCGGCGCTATGCAGAAGCGCACGGCTATACAGTCGTTGGAGAGTTTGAAGACGACTACACCGGCGCAGAATTGGAGCGGCCAAAATTCTCACGGATGCGCGATGCGCTTGAGGCCGGCGAAGCCGACGCCCTGATCGTTTATGACGATGACCGCCTGACGCGCAAGCTGGCGCACTGGGTGCTTTTGTCGGACTGGTTTACAGCCAAAGGCATCGAATACCTTTCCGTGCTGGGTGGCCGCAAAGCCGACACTCCAGAGGATGCGCTAAGGTCCAACATCAAAGCGACGATAGCCGA
>JBDHWF010000269.1:0-2790 GCA_039810045.1 Chloroflexia bacterium | reverse complement strand
GCAGGTCGCGATGGCGTAGGGTTCTTCGGGGAAGTAGCGCGGAAAGAAGGCGCGGGCCTGGGCGAAGGAGTCGGCACAGGCGGCAGGGGTGACGGAGCCGTAATAGGTGGGGATGTGGACGGCAAGGGCGGGGTCGCCTGCCTGATAGGGCAGGCCAGCGGCGGCGAGGGCCTGGCCGACGGGTTCGTTGATCGTGGCCCGCTGGAACTGGAGGCGGCCTAGTTGGAAGATCGCGCCGCGCAGGTGGACCAGCGGCCAGTAGGGGAGGGTGAGGCCGCCCACGCCGTATTGCTGCTGGTAGAGGGCCATCTGGCGTCCGATGTCGGCGAGGGTGTGGCGGAGGATCGTGTCGGGGATCTGGCGGGCGTGGTAGAAGGCGCGCAGGGTGGGCAGGGCGGCGATGATGACGTAGAGCGAGAAGTAGCGCCCGCTGGGGCCGCAGGCTGCGGGCAGGAGCGGGAGACCGGGGGGACTGGCAACCTGCCCAATTTTCCCCACCAGGGCGGCGGCGCAGCGTTCGAGCAAGGCCCAGAGTGGTGTTGGGGGTGGGGCTGGGCAGGTGGGCGATGACGGAGCCGATTTCTTCGTGGGGTACGGCGAGGTCGAGCAGCAGCGGGGGCAGTTCATCGGCGGTGGGCAAGGTGAGTGTCCAGCCTGGGGCGTCGGCCTGGGGGTCGCGGGCCAGCCAGGAGGCAATGGTGGGGTCGTTGTGGAGGGCTGTTGCGCAGTCGTTCATCGCCAATCCTTGCGGCGCTCGCTGGTTGCGTCTTAGCCGCAGTATAGCAGAGTGGCTGGGGGGTTGTGGATTACGGGTGGCCCGCCGATCACCGCGTTAGCAGTGGTCGGCGGGCTGGGGCGTGGCTGTCGGTTGTTGGGACGTTAGGGGGTGGGGGTGCCGCTGGCTCCGGGCGTTGTGGCGGGGGGGGGGGGGGGGGGGGGGGGGGGGGGGGCACTTGGGTTGGTGGCGCGCCGGGTGGCACTTCGAACTGTGAGCGCACGGGGGTGGGGACCGCTGGGGCGAGGTCGTTCTTGATCGTGGCGGTCGTCTTTTGTTCGTCGAGCCACTTGGTAAAGGCCGATTGTTTGAGGGAGTCGAGGGTATCGATGGCGAGTGGGCGGGCTTCTTCGCGCTCTGTCACCATGATGATGTGCCAGCCGAACTTAGTTTGCACGGGTTCGCTGATCTGCCCTGGTTGGAGGGCAAAGGCGACATCCTCAAACTCTTTGACCATGATCCCGTGGGGCATCCAGCCGAGGTCGCCGCCGTTTGGCGCGGTGGTGGTGTCGGTGCTTTGCTCTTTCGCGACGTCCTGGAACGATTTGCCGCCAGTGATCGTGGCGCGGGCCTGGGTTGCACCGTCCTTGGTGGCGAGGAGGATATGGAAGGCGTGTACTTGCGGTTGTACGGCTTGCACCTGCCCGGAGAGGAGGTCGGTGACGCGTTGGCGGGCCAGTTCGGGGCGGGCGATCAGGCGGAAGTAATCGGCCTGGCTCATCCCGGTGCTGGTTTTCAGGTTGCTGGTGAAGGTGGCGTAGGCGACGGTGGAGGTGGCGAGCGCTTGCTCACGGTTCGGCGTGGCCGAGCCGGGGATGGTCGGTGTGGGGGCGGGGGTGCCTGGGGTGCCGGGTGTACCGGGTGTGCCAGGGGTCCCGCTGGCTGGGGTGCCGTTCGTTGGGGTACCCACAGCGGGTGTCCCTGCGCCAGGGGTGCCAACGCCAGGAGTGCCAACGCCAGGAGTGCCAGGGGCGGGGGGGGGGGTGGCGGCCAGGGCGGTGGCGGTTTGCGTGGCCCAGGCGGCGGCAGTGGGGTTGATCGTGGCGGTGGCCGTTGGGGAGGTGAGCGCGACGGGCGCGAACGCCTCTTGCAGATAGGTGGCGACATCGGCATCGGTGATGGTGATGCCGAGGGTGCCGGCCCGCTGGACGGTCAGTTGGTCGTCAATCATCGTTTGCACGGTGGTGGGGTCGACTGGGGCGGTTTTGACGGTTTGGAGTTGGCTTTGCAACTGCTGGATATAGGACTGGTATTGCGGATTCTGGGCGGCGAAGAACTGGTATTGCTGAATCTGCTGGAGGAGGGAGTAGCGGCGGTATTGCCAGTAGTCGCTGCGGCTGAAGCTGACGCCGTTGACGGAGGCGATCGTTTGCCGGGGCTTGATGCCGAATTCCCAGACAGAGCCGCCGATCAGCAGGGCGAGGGCGGTCACGGAAACCAGGCCCATGACGATATAGAGGAGGCGGCGTTGCCGGAGTTCTTTCTGATGCCGTGTCAACCGTGGTTGCGAGACGTAGCGGTCGTTTTTTGACCGGGGGAGTTTCTCTTTGAAGCGCTCGAACACCAATCGTCTTCCTTAAAGTGACGTGGGTGTGGCACGCTCGGCAAACGCTGGCGCGCCGCACCCACGAACTACGCTGCGCGTATCGGCGGTTAGCGGTTGGTTCCCGTGGTGAACGGGAGGAGGGCCATATGGCGGGCCCGCTTGATTGCGACGGTGAGCGCGCGCTGGTTTTTGGCACTGGTGCCGGTTTTGCGGCGCGGCTCGATCTTGGCGCGGTCGGAGACCATCCGGCGCAGGCGCTGGACATCTTTGTAATCTGGCACAATCTGGTCGGCGGCGAACTGGTCGACTTTGCGGCGGGGGAAGAAGCGGCCACCGCCACCACCACCACCACCGCCGAAGCGGCGGCCACCACCGCCACCGGGGCGGTCGCCACCATCGCGGTCGCCACCAGCACGGTCGCCAAAGCGGCTACCGCGGGGGCTGCGCCCACCGCTGGGGCGGTCGTCTT
>JBDHWF010000268.1:0-2804 GCA_039810045.1 Chloroflexia bacterium | reverse complement strand
CACCACATAAGGTGATGCTGATCGCTCTAGCTGTTTATCACACCGGCAGTGGTGGCAGTATCTGGATGTCGTGTGTGAGAGTGGGGTCGGTGAAGGCCAGGAGGCGCGCGCCTTCGGTGGTGATGGCGGCGGTATCGGCTGTAGTGAGTGCGTCGTAGGGCTGGACCGTCAGGGTGGCGGCTTTGCGGTCGCGCTGGATAGTCCAGTGGGCTGCTGTGACGCCATCGACCAGAATCTGCGCTGGTTGGAGGCCGTTGTTGCTGAAGTTGCGGATCAGCTGCTGCCCGCGCTCGGTGATGACGCGGCGACGGTCGGCGTGTGAGAGGAAGAGATTATCGAAGTCGTAGAGGAAGCGGACTGGCGCGGGGGTGTCAGGGTCGGGACGCGGGGCATCGGGCAGGTCGAATAGCTCCTGCCCTTTGTCGTTGCGGAAGGTGAGCAGTTGGGGGCGCAGTTTTTCTACGACGGGCGCGAGATTGGTGAGGCCGCACCAGAGTTGGAGGTCGCGGAGTGAGGCAGGGCCAAATGCGCCGAAGTAGCGCAGAGCTATCGCTGCTGGGTCAGGGTGAGGGTCAAGGGCTGCGCCGAGCCAATGTTCCGCGCTGGTGTGGGCGATTGGGCCGCTGCGCCCCCAGAGGCCGCGTGGTGGAACCTGCACCAGCGGCACATAGGTACGGATCAGTTGCACGAGAGTCGGCTTGTCGATGTCGGGCCATTGCTCACTGAGGCGTTGCGTCAGTTCGGCGTTGGTGCGCGGTGCTTCCTCCACGATGGCGCGGCCTGCGGCGATCAACGCGGACATATCGGCAGTGGGCAGATTTTTCTGCCAGTTTGTCTGGTACACCCGTTCGGGAACGGCCTGCATCAGCGGGCGCAGGGCGAGGCAATCGCTGGCGGTGACGAGGTGGATCGTTGAGCGCATCAGGGCGATACGTACGAGTTGGCGCGATGCGAGGAGATCGGCGGCGTCACTGGCGGCAAACTGCTTCAGGCGGGCCCAAAGCCCCACGTACCAGGTGTGCGGCGTTTGCGCTTGCAGGCCAACCAGGTGGCTGACGAGCTCAGGAACTGTGAGGGTGGCCGGAGCCAGCAGGTGCTGGCGGGCGAGGGTGGCGCGATTCAGCGCCCGATTGCTGATTTGTGCTGGCAGCGGTGCTGCCTTTCCTGGAGCCATGACGCCTTTGTTCGCGCTTGGTAGGGTTTACGCCGTGACGATCACGCTCCAGGATAGGCGAAATGTGGGCGGAATGCAATTGCCGCATTCGCTAGCTACGTTAGAGCCAGCGGCGCACACGCGAGCGATATTCCTGATATTCTGCGCCGAAGGTGCGGATGAGGTAGCGTTCCTCGCGGGCGATCACGCCAAATTGGATGGCGGCAAGGGCGATTAGCAGACCCAGGAGCGGCCAGAGACTATTGACGAGAACGGCGACCCCCAAGTAGGTCAGGGCGAAGGCGAGGTAGCTGGGATTGCGGCTGAAGCGAAAAATCCCGTTGGTGAGCAGGTGGTTGACGGGCTTGCGTGGATCGATCGGGGTGCCCGCACGGCGCATCGTCGCGATAAACCCGACATTCAGGAGTAACCCGATCAGCAGGAGCGGTAGACCAAGCAGGCGGGCGAACAATGGTAGGGCCAGCGTGATGGGCAAGAACCAGTGGACAAGGAGCCCTGCCAAAAATGGCGCCAGGAAGAGTAAAGGTGGCGGCGCGATGACGCCTGCATTATCGTTGAGCGGGGTGGGGGAGGCTGCTGGCTGCTTTGCGGCTGACATGGCGGGCACTCCTTATTAGCGTTGTGGACGATCGATGCTGGTGTTGATCTGGCATAGCACTGTGCTGGATCGTCTAGGGTTGCGGTGGTGGAATATTTTCGCCATAATAAGTCTATATTCGATAGAGGTATCATATATCTAAATGGGTGAAGATGTCAAGCGGCGACCATATGATCGGACGAGGCGGCAGGCCCAGGCCGAGGAAACCAGACGCCAGATTCTGACTGCGGCGCAGCAATTGTTCGGGCAGCAGGGGTATGCTGGCACGACTGTTGAGCAAATCGCGGCGGCGGCAGGTGTGGCGGTGCCGACGATCTACGCGATCTTTGGGAATAAGCAGCGGCTGCTCGCTGCACTGGTCAGGATGCTGGTAAGCGGGAGTGCCGATGGCCGCGTAATGAGCCAGACCCCAGAAGCCGAAGCTGTGCTGGCCGAGCCTGATCAGCGGCAGCAGTTACGCCTTTTCGCGCGGTCGATGTGCGAGGTACTAGCGCGGCTCAGCCCCATTTTAGCTGTCGTGCGTGATGCCGCCCGCACTGATCCGGCATTGGCCGAATTGCCGCGCCGGATGGGTGAGCAACGCTTGGTGATGATGCGTGGGGTCGCGCAGAGCCTGGCCGCGCATGGCCCACTGCGGCCAGGGGTTGATATTGAGGGTGCGGCAGAAACGATCTGGGCGCTCACCAACGGCGAGTTGTATCGTGTGCTAACCAGCGAGCAGCGCTGGTCAACAGCGCGTTACGAGCAGTGGGTTGCCGATACGCTGATTGCAGCCCTCTTACCTTGATCGCTGGTGTGCTACCACTCCGCCACGGTGCCATCGGCGTTGCGCCAGATCGGGCCGCGCCAGTCGTGGCCGACCGCGGCGAGTTCGCGCACCCGTGCTTCGTTGACCGAAATCCCCAGGCCAGGGTCACTGAGCAGGGCGATATAGCCATCGCTTTGGTCGAAGACCCCAGGGTCGGTCAGGTAATCGAGCAGGTCGTTGCTGACGTTGTAGTGAATCCCCAGGCTCTGTTCCTGAATAAAGGC
>JBDHWF010000267.1:0-2816 GCA_039810045.1 Chloroflexia bacterium | reverse complement strand
GATCGTAGTGCGACTGAGGAGATTTGAACGATGACCGCAACACATTTGCCAGATCACGCGATTCGGACGCACGAAGACGATCTGTTGGGATGGGAAGATCAGGCGAGGAAGTTCGGAGAATATCTGGTAACGAAATTGCCAACGCCAACCACAGTCGGGATCCAGGGCGATTGGGGGAGTGGCAAATCGAGCTTCACGAACCTTGTAGTGGAAAGTTTGGGCCAAGAAACCCCGCCGATCACGACCCAGACGAAGCACCTCAGGCCCCACGACCTGGCGCAGCAGATCCGCCATTTCATCGCAGAGCAGCAGCATCGCTACGTCGTGCGCTTCGATGCAGCCACCTTTGCCCAGAGCCATTATCAGCCAGATGCCCTGATGCCGATCTATCTGGCCCAGGTGCTCGAAGATTACCTGGCGACAGCCACCGAAAAGCCTGTCGACAACCAACTGAGCGGGCAGTTTGCGAAGATTGCGCGACTGACGATCGCCGCTTCAGTAAGTGCGCCAACGAGATCCGTGCTGGTGGGATCAGATCAGGCCGCGCTGCCAGGAGGATCCAGTATCGATGTGGTAGTAGCCGATCTGGTTCGCTATCGACCTGCATTTGCCGCGCTGGTGCAACGATTACTGTCACTCGCTGGTGATCAAACGGAGAATCGATTGGTGGTAGTGATCGACGATCTGGATCGAATTGCACCAGTTGCAGCGGTCGCAGTAACCGAGAAGATTCGCCTCTTTTTGGAAGTGCCAGGAGTGATTGTGCTACTCGCTGGCGACCTGCGGATTCTGCCAGTGGGGATATTGCAACAGGCAGGAGAAGTGGCTGCCAGAGTCGTGCCGCAGAGTTATCTGGAGAAGATTATTCAGTTGCACTTCACCGTCCCGATGATTAGGCCAGCAGATCTGGCTGATCTCTGCCTGTACTATCGGATCTTCCGCGAAGCATTTGGCCTGCCCACCACGACCACTTCCCCTGATGCGGCAGCGCATCAGGCCACGAACAAGATGGTACAGGAGCAGCCCTACTTCAAACTCCTGCTCGCCTTTCCACACATCGGGCGCAATGTACGCAGTTGTAAGCGGATCCTGAACCTCTTCTCGCTCACCTGGTTCATGGCCCAGGATGATCACCCAGCAACCGACCAGCCTGGACGAGCATTTCGGATTCTCGCCGTAACGGTGCTCTTTCAGTTCAACGAAGAGATCGCTCGGTGGTTCGGTGACTGGCTGGCTGATGCCCCGAAAGAGCAAGGATTGGACAAATCGTTGTTGAACCAGATCATCATCCCAGATGAATTAGCGGCAGATCCAGAGGATGGACACACCCCGATCCTCGGATTCAATTCAGGATTCCACGACCATCGCGCCCGGATCCGGCCATTCTTCACCCTCCTGATCGAGCAAGGATATACCGTGCAGCAATGGCTCGACGCTTTTGCGGCAACGACGCTCAGCAACGTCGTCAATTAATCGGGCGCGATAGTCTATGGCACAAACCAACTGAACAGACAGCCGATAGCAGCAATCGCCGCACCATCGATGCAGCGACTATCGAGCAACGAGCTTCGACAGTGACTATTCGACCCAGCGCAGTTCGTAAAATCAGTGCCTGTACCAGCAAATCTGCCGCGGGCAGGAGAGAGGAACAGCAATGGAGATTGCCTGTATCGGCCTGGGAACAATGGGCCTGCCAATGGCCCGCAACCTACAAGCTGGTGGACACCAACTAACAGTCTACGATTTGCGTAGTGCTACCGCAGCGCCACTGCTCGCCAATGGCGCACGCTGGGCTGACTCACCGCGTGCCGCTGCTGCTGGGGCTGAGATGATTCTGCTCTCGCTGCCTGGGCCAGCAGAGATCGAGGCGGCAGCACTCGGGCCTGAGGGAATCTTGGCCGGAGCGCCAGCGGGCAGCACGGTGATCGACCTCTCAACCAACGCCGTGGGCCTGATTCGGCGCCTTGAACAGCAGTTCGCGGCGCGGGGTGTCGCCCTGCTCGATGCCCCCGTGAGCGGCGGGCCAGACGGAGCCGCACGCGGCACCCTCCAGATCATGGTTGGTGGTGATGAGGCGGTCTTCAATCTAGCCCGACCAGTGCTGGCCCTACTCGGTGACAAGATCACCTATGTCGGCCCAAGTGGCGCTGGAACCATCGCCAAACTCGTGCATAACGCAGTCAATGCCGTAGCCTTTCGGGCACTGGCCGAGGGATTCACGTTGGGCGTGAAGGCTGGGCTCACTCCGGAGAAGTTGCGCGAGGTCCTGCAAGGCGGCAACTTCGGCCAGGGCTACAACCTCCAGACGCGACTGCCAGAGATCGTCTTCCCTGGTGATTTCGCTGCCGCCCGCTTCACCATCTCCCTCTTACGGAAGGATGTTGGTCTGGCGACCACCCTGGCTGATGAATTCGCCGTGCCAACCCCGCTCTTTGCCCTGGCCGAGGCAGATCTCATCGAAGCCGTAGCGCGCGGCTGGGGAGCATACGACTCAGCCGCAACATTTCTCCTCCAGGAAGAACGCAGTGACGTGACGGTACGTACAACCCCAGGGAGCGAGCATAAAATGGAGAAGCCATAACAACTAGGGCATACCCCAACACCTGTGCAACACATGCACACCACAACGAATACAGCTCCTCAACATTGCCATTCGCCCTAACCTGAAAATATTATGTCGAATCACACTAGACTTTTCCCGGAGTTTTGCTATACTTTCACCCGTTGCGGTGGTGAAGAATCACCAGCTACAACACTAGGATAGCCTGGGCCGCTAGCTCAATTGGCAGAGCAGCTGACTCTTAATCAGCGGGTTA
>JBDHWF010000266.1:0-2827 GCA_039810045.1 Chloroflexia bacterium | reverse complement strand
TATTCCGCATGATCTGAATACGATCCGCCTATCGATCTGGCTTGTATTCAGACAAAACAGGAGTGTATGGCTACCACACATTTTCGCGTTTTGCTCGTTGGTGATCTGATCGGAACAGCAGGCCGACAGCTAGTACATCGCGTATTGCGTCCCATCCGCCAGCAATATCGGGTGGATCTGGTGATCGCGAATGGCGAGAATAGCTTTGAAGGGCGCGGCATTACTGTTGCTACCGCTGAGGATATGCTGGCAGCCGGCGTAGACCTGATCACCACGGGAAACCATGTATGGCGCAGTCGCGATATTGAGGAGGCCTTGCGCGGCAGATTACCGCTCATTCGCCCCCTCAACTATCCTCCAGGGACCCCTGGCTATGGCTGGCATACCCTGATGATTGGCGAGCAACGGGTGACCGTCATCAATGCACAAGGGCGAGCGTTTATGGATCCACTCGACGATCCCTTTGCGGCGATCGATCATCTGCTGAAGCATCCGCCTGCACCATTGGGGCTAGTTATTGTAGACTTCCACGCCGAGGCGACGAGCGAGAAACGGGCCTTAGGGTGGTTTCTCGATGGTCGCGTCGCCGCAGTGGTGGGCACCCATACACACGTGCCCACCGCTGATGCGCAAATCCTGCCAAAGGGCACCGCATACGTCACCGATTTGGGGATGTGCGGCCCCCGAAACTCAGTGATTGGCATGGCAATTGCGCCTAGTATAGAACGGTTCCGTACTGGCCGACCAACACGGTACGCATTTGCTCAGGAAGGGCCGTTGGAATTCAATGCAGTGTTGATCGAGATTGATCGGGCGAATAGTCGAGCGATTTCTATCCGCCGAATCGACCGCCTGGAGGAGTGAGCGAGGAGCAAAATCAAGTACCATTAGTAGCTCAGCGGCAGGATTATCGTAGCCAGCCGAACAGATTTATCGCGTAGGGGAAGCAGTACAGAGCAATCGGCGAGTGCCGACAATGCCGGGAAAGGACCTGAACAATGGACCGACTTTTCAGTAAATTCCAGCTTGGTGACATCAAAGTGGGTGAAAAGTCCAGTTTCCCACCAGATGATGATCAGACCGAGACCCACGAACAGGAGCATTACGCTACCCCAACGCCAACCGAGCCAGCGTCACCGGCAATGCCTCCGACGCAAACAGCTCAGATACTTCCTGCTCACGACGAAGCGGCAGTACCTGCCGAACGACCTGCCGCACCTGCGCGCCAGAACCGCCCAGGCTATGGGCAAGGCGTGCCAGAAACGCGGGGCGAAATTCTCAAGGTCTCATCGCGCTCACGGCCAAGTGCCGTGGCGGGGGCAATCGCCGGCGTCGTGCGCGAGAATGGCCGCGCTGAAGTACAGGCGATTGGAGCTGGCGCAGCAAATCAAGCGATCAAGGCAGTCGCCATCGCTCGCGATTACCTGAGCGAAACAGGGATTGAGGCGATCTGCCTGCCTTCCCTGGTGGACCTCCAAATCGACGACGCCGACCGCACAGCTATTCGATTAGTTGTAGAAACCCGATGAACACCGTCGCCGAATTGAATGGGGGTATTGATCTTCATACTCATTCAACGGCATCCGACGGGCTGCTGACCCCTGCTCAACTTGTCGCACTGGCAGTTGAGCGGGGGGTACACACCTTGGCCTTGACTGACCATGACACAATCGATGGCCTGGACGAAGCCCGTACAGCAGCACTGGCAGCAGGGATTCAATTTATCCCCGGTGTTGAACTCAGCACCCATGTCGATGCTGGTGAAGTTCATGTGCTTGGTTACTACATCGATGAGAACAGTGCCGTATTGCGTGATGCCCTGGCTCAGTTTCGCGATGCCCGCGAAGGGCGAGCAGCCACAATCGTTGCGCGACTGAGCGCAGCAGGCGCACCGATCAAGCTCGAACGGGTGCTTGCTCTGGCTGGAGGGACGATTGGGCGGCCCCATGTCGCCCGGGCCCTGATTGAAGCGGGTCATGCCACCTCGATCAGCGACGCTTTTGAGCGCTGGCTCGTTCGTGGTCGCCCTGGTTATGTCGAGCGGTATCGCCTGGTGCCAGCCGAAGCTGTTCGGCTGATTCGCAAGGCAGCAGGTGTACCAGTCCTGGCCCACCCACACTCTGCGGACAACCTTGAACAACTCCTCCCAGAGTTAGTTGAGGCAGGCTTAGCCGGGATCGAGTGCTATTACGGCGATTATGATGAAGTGCGGCGGGAAAGTTATCTTGCCCTGGCTGATCAGTATGGGCTCGTGCCTGCTGGCGGCACCGATTTCCACGGTACGGGCACGGCCTATCGCCGCCCACTTGGTGGCACTTGGTTGCCAGCCACTACTGTAGCCAACCTCGCCGCACGAAAAGAAGATAACGCCCCCACGCCCTGAGCAGACGCTGATCGCCGTAATGCTTTGTGGTATCCTCGCTCCGCTATGCTGACGCAGCCCGGTGGAAGAGGAATTGATGGCAACGGTTGGCGCAATTATTGTCGCCGCAGGGCGCGGCGAGCGGATGGGGAGGATCGATAAGATCTTGCTGCCGCTCGGCGGCCAACCACTCCTTGCCTACAGCATTGCCACATTTCAGGCCAGCCCACTAATCGATGCGATTGTGCTGGTCCTTGGCTCACACAATATCGAGCAAGCCCGGGCCTTAGTTGCCAGGGGCACTTGGCCCAAAGTAGTGGCGCTTGTCCCCGGAGGCAATCGGCGGCAAGATTCCACACAGGCGGGCCTCGCTGCCCTGCCCGCCTGCGATATCGTTGCCGTACATGATGGCGCACGACCGTTCATTACTACCGACCTGATCGAGCGAGGCATCGCCGCCCTTGC
>JBDHWF010000265.1:0-2843 GCA_039810045.1 Chloroflexia bacterium | reverse complement strand
TACGCACCAACAACATTATCCAGAAAGATGTTAAGGTGGAGGATTGCTTCACTACGGCATTCTTACCGAAGTAATCTTGGAAGTGTGATCAAGCGATAGGGCAGAATTGGAATGGTACGAAAGGCACTGACAATTGCAGGCTCTGACTCTGGTGGTGGGGCGGGAATCCAGGCCGACCTAAAGACGTTTGCTGCGCTTGGGGTCTATGGCAGTAGCGTGATTACGGCGATCACGGCGCAGAATACGGTGGGTGTGACTGCCGTACACGAGATTCCCACGGAACTGATTGCGGCACAGCTTGATGCCGTTCTCAGTGATATTGGGACTGATGCAGCAAAAACCGGGATGCTTTCGAGCGCTCCCATTATTGCGACGGTTGCCGCCGCCGTGAAACGGCACAATGTGCAGCAACTGGTGGTTGATCCAGTGATGGTGGCGAAAAGCGGGGATCGACTCTTGCGGGAAGATGCAGTGTCGGCACTGCGTACTGACCTGTTGCCTCTGGCATTGGTGGTTACCCCCAATATCCCCGAGGCAGAGGTGCTGGCAGGGATGACGATCACGACGGATCACGAGCGTGGCGAGGCTGCACGGCGCATCGCTGCCTATGGCCCCCGCTATGTTGTGGTGAAAGGTGGCCATGCCACTGGTGAGCCAGTTGACCTCCTCTTTGATGGCCGAGCGCTGATCGCGATCGCGGCTGGCCCCAGGATTGAAACGACGAATACGCATGGCACTGGCTGTACCTTTGCGGCGGCAATCACTGCTGGATTGGCGCAGGGGTTGGCAGTCGAAGCGGCCGTGCGCGAGGCAAAAGCGTATCTCAATGCAGCGTTGCAGGCGTCATACAGCATTGGGGCGGGGCACTCACCAGTCCATCATTTTCATCGGTGGTGGTTGAACGAGGAAGGTTAGGAGGCACGATGACAATGAAACCACCAGGCTGGGGGCTCTATCTCAGTTTGATCCTTATTGGGGGAGTGATTGGTTATCTCCTGACTGAGATCGCATTAGGGAGTGGCCTCTATGGTGCCGTGGTCTTCGCCTTGATTGGTGCGCTGCTGGCCTGGATGATCTTGCGGACTCGACAGGACTATACGCCAGAGGAGATCGCTGCGGCAGTAGCCGAAAGAGAGCGGCGCGAGGCTGCTATGAACGCTGGCAGACAGGCGAACCAGGCAGCGCAGCGGACAAAGATTGCAGTTGTAAAGTCGTCGGGCAAAAAGCTCGATACAAAGGAGTAGGTCATGACCATTGAAGTACAGCAAGATGTCTTAACGATTGGTGACAAAACATTTCGTTCGCGCCTGATGCTGGGGACAGGGAAATACCGTACCAGTGCAGAGATGCTGGCGGCGTTTGCGGCGGCAGATGCGGAAATTATCACGGTGGCGTTGCGCCGCATTGACTTCGATGATCCCGCTAGTCGCTCGGTGCTGGAAGATATTGACTGGCAGCATTACACGATCCTGCCGAATACAGCGGGCTGTGCCACTGCGGAGGAGGCCATTCGGATCGCCCATATGGCGCGGGCGATGGAGTTATCGGATTGGGTGAAATTAGAAGTCATCCCTGATCCGAAATACCTGCTGCCCGATCCGATTGGCACTTTGCGGGCGGCAGAGCAGTTGGTGAAGGATGGCTTCACCGTCCTGCCGTATATCAATGCTGACCCGATTCTGGCGCGGCACTTACAGGAGGTTGGTTGTGCTACGGTGATGCCCCTCGCTTCCCCGATTGGGTCAGGGCAGGGGATTCCCAATAGCCGCAATATCGAGATCATCATTGAGCAGGCGACTGTGCCGGTTGTCGTGGACGCCGGGATTGGTGCGCCTTCGGATGCAGCGTTGGCGATGGAGCTTGGTGCGAGCGCTTGCCTGGTCAATAGTGCGGTGGCGCTGGCTGAAGATCCGGCAGCGATGGCGAAGGCGATTGCGATGGGCGTTGAGGCGGGGCGGCTGGCGTATAAGGCTGGACGGATTCCGAAGAAAGCCTATGCTTCGGCCAGTAGCCCACTCACCGGGATTGTCCGCTAGACAAGCGTTACTGTAAACAGAAGCTATGAGGGAACGATGATACGACCAGCGTTGCGGCTTGGACTGTATCTGGTCACTGATGAACAGTTGGCTGGGGGGCGGGCTACGGTCGACATCGTGCGGGCAGCGATTCGCGGCGGGGTTGATGTCGTCCAGTTACGCGGTAAAGAGCTATCTGCCCGCGAGCAGTTGGCGATCGGCCAACAGTTACGAACTGTGACGCGCGATGCGGGGGTACTGCTGATTGTCAATGATCGTGTTGATCTGGCCCTGGCGCTCGATGCTGATGGCGTGCACGTAGGGCAGGACGATCTACCAGCGGCCATCGCCCGGCAGATCTTGGGGCCAGCGAAGATCATTGGGGTGTCGGCGGCGACTGTGGCTGAAGCGGCAGCAGCCCGCGCTGCAAGCGCAGACTATCTCGGTGTTGGCGCAATCTACGGCACCGCAACGAAGGCGGATGCCGGAGCCGCGACCGGCCCCGCGTTAATCAGCACGATTCAGGCTGCCGTCAACCTGCCGATTGTGGGGATCGGTGGCATTCATGCCCAGAATGCGGCGGCGGTGATCGCAGCGGGGGCCGTGGGCGTTGCCGTGGTCAGTGCGATCATCGCTGCCCCAGACCCAGAGCAGGCGGCGCGGACGCTGAAAGCCCAGCTTGTGACTGCGCAGCAGGTCAGTGGGTAACGCTGCGATGACTGCTCTGCCGCGCGTTGTGCCGCGACTGCATCTGATCACCAATCGGCATCTTTGCCGTGAGCGAGCGCAGTTGGCGATCATTGCCGAGGCTGCCCAGGCCGGAGTTGG
>JBDHWF010000264.1:0-2856 GCA_039810045.1 Chloroflexia bacterium | reverse complement strand
GCGTGTATTCCGCGCCAACGCCGTCGCGGAATAAACCGCACCCGCCCGCCATTACAGGAGTAAGCCGCACGCGGTGTGAATGAAGACAAAACGAAAGGACAGCAACTCCATGGAAGCGAAACCATTGAATGTAGCAGTGATTATTGGCAGCGTCCGCGCAGGGCGCTTTGGGCCAACCGTCGCGAACTGGTTTGCCGACCACGCCCGCAAGCGTGAGGATATGGCGATCACCCTGATTGACCTGGCCGATTATGATTTCCCAGTGGATATGTCGCAAAACGACAGCACCGCGAAGTTCACCAAGCAGATCGGTGAATCTGACGCAGTCGTGATCGTCACCCCCGAATACAACCACAGCTACTCTGGCCCGCTGAAAACCGCGATCGACACGATGAATACCGAATGGAACGCCAAGCCGATCGCCTTTGTCGCCTATGGCGGGCTCTCGGGCGGTTTGCGGGCAGTGGAGGCGCTGCGCGTCGTCTTTGCGGAAGTTCACGCAATGTCGATCCGCGATACCCTCAGCTTCCACAGTGCGCGGTCACAGTTCAACGAAGCAGGGCAACCAATCAACACCGAAGCGGTCAACACCGCCGCCGACACCCTGCTCCGGCAACTCAGCTGGTGGGGCAATGCCCTCCGCGCTGCCCGCGCCGACCAGCCCTACGTGCGCTAACCGTTCCCCAACGACCGCAACAATGCGCGGATGATCGGGCCAGCGAGTGCGACTCGCTGGCCTGATCGCCCTGTTCAACTGCCAGGGCATTACGGTATGGTATAGACCTAAGCCTCAGCAAGGCGGGATAGCTTGCGTAACTATCACCTGCCGGATTGCGTAATCGTGGATGCAGCAGTTTGCATGAGCAGTCGAGGGGGCAAAGGAGCAATGTCAGTTGTCGCAGCAACCTGTCCGATGTGTGGCGCACGGATTGATCAGCACGTACGCCAATGTGCCTATTGTGGGGCCACGCTGATCTTCGTCCAGGGGTTCAACAGCGGTGATTTCAAAGCCAGCGATATTAACGAACTGCCAGTCTTACGCAAATTGGCCCTGGACAACCCCAATGATGGCGACGCCCAATATCGGTTAGGGTTGGGCTATCTACAATATGAGCTATTCGACCCTAGCATCGAGCAATTGCGGAAAGCGGCGAACCTGCTGCCCGAAGTACCAATCGTCCATTACAACCTCGCCCAGGCGATCTTCGCCAATCAAATGGTGGAAATTGGCTCGTCACTCTGGCAGGAGATGGAGGCGCACACCAGCTATGCCCTGCGCCTTGATCCACAACTGGCCGAAGCCCGCGCCTTCCATCATTTCTTCATTGCGCGCAAACTGGATGGCCGGGACAATCAGGCGGCGATCCGTGAATATGGCGAGGCCATCAACGCCTGCCCCGATATCGCCCTGTTCTACAACAATATCGGTCTGGCCTTCTACAATGTCGGGAACTACAAATGGAGCGAGCGTGCCTATGAAGATGCGCTCAAACGCAATCAGCATGACGCGCTGACCTACAGCAACTATTGCCTGCTCTGTTATCAACTCAAACAGTACCAGAAGGGCGCGGAGCTCGGCCAAAAAGGGGTGGCCCTGCTCGCAAAAGGGAATCTGCTGCCCGCCAATATCGCCTTCGTCTACAATAACTACAGCCTCTGCCTCTGGAAACTTGGGCGCAACCGCGAAGCGATTGATATGGTGCAACGGGCGATCGCCCACAACAACCTCCAACTGTTCCATAACAACCTGCACGAATACCAGAAGAAACGCGGCTGGTTCAGCCGCTAACCAACAGAACAGTATGCCACCATCTCGGCCTCCGTTCAGGTTCGAACGGAGGCCGTAGCACGCACCGCCACGCCTATCATCTCAGTGATCCGACCACTTCAGCAGGTTCAATCCGCTACAATCCTCGTGCAGACGTTGTACAACTGGTACAACGGGGAGGAATACGGAGGAATCATGAAGGTTGCGTACATTTTCAGTACCTCAGGACATACCGCCAGTTACAAACTGGGCAAGATGATCTTGCCGCAACTGGAAGCAGGCCGCCACGGTGTCGAAGTCGTCGGGATGTTCTTCTTCGACGATAACACCTATATTCTGCGGGCGGGCGACCCGATTGGCGAGCGCGTCGGCAAAATTGCGCGTGAACAAGGCATCTTGTTGATGCTCTGCGATCAGTGCGCCAACGAGCGCGGCCTCGCGCAACCAGCAGCGGCGGGGAGCGGGGCCGACTACGAGCCAACTGGCGTGGTCGAAGGCGTGCGCGTCGGCTGCTTCCCCGATCTCTACAGCGCCCTTGCCGGGAATATGCCCGACCAGGTCATTACCCTCTAGGCACCAATAGCCCCCGGCGGCGGCAGGCATGGTGCATTCGCCTGCCGCCGCGCTGCGCGTATCAGACGATACCGCGGTTTATCACGCCTTGCACAGACCACAGCTGCACCAGCGGGGCCATGGGCGCTGCCGCCGTTCCCTCGATAGTGACGCGCAACGGCACCGCTTGCGCCGCGATAGTCGTAGGGAACCAGCGCCGCCCACTGCGTACCACAATCAACAACCCCTGCTCATCGCTAACTGGCACAAATTGTTCACTCAGTTCACCATAAATTGGCAAGCCAAACTACGCTTGTAGGGCGGCGACTGTGGCGGCGACCGCCGTCGTTGGCAAGCCCACCTCACTGACACAAAGGATCTGGTCGCTGGTAAACGCGCCGCTGGCCTCATTGGGCAAAGTCTGGCGGGCAATCAGTTCCAGGATATTCCCCGCAGGATCAGCGAAGTAACACTGATCGGCTTGCCAATTGGTCGAGTGAAACGTATCGACCTGCCCTTCGCGCAGCAAATCGGCT
>JBDHWF010000263.1:0-2870 GCA_039810045.1 Chloroflexia bacterium | reverse complement strand
CTGCCCCGCAAGGGGTAGTGCCTAAGCAGATACGCGCCGATCAGCAAGGCAACTCCCGGGATCACTCCGGCGATCAAGTGGCCGAACGATCTACTCCTTGATGGCCGTAAACTGGCGGGCATCCTCTCCGAAACCCGTTTGAACAGGGACGGCCTCGCTCATGCCGCTGTTGGCTTTGGGATCAACGTCAACCTCAGTGCAGCCGACCTGCCCACCCCAGCCGCTGGCAGCCTGCCGCCAACCAGCCTAGCGATTGCGCTGGGCCAGCAACTAGACCGTGAGCAACTGCTCTGCACGATCCTCCAGGCCATTGACCAAACGTATGCCCAATTATGGGCAGGGAACCACGACGCCATCCGCGAAGCCTGGGCAGCGCGCCTGGTTGGCTATGGCGAGAGAGTGACGATCACCACCAACGCTAACACGCACCAGGGTATCATGCGTGGAATCGATACTGATGGTGCCTTGCTCCTAGAGATTGCTGGAAAAACTGAGCGTTTTCTGAGCGGCGATGTGCTGATCGGCCCCCGGTTCCCGCAACGTTAATGATTGGTCGGCATAATTTAACAACGTCTTAACAAAATCACCCCATTCTGTTAACTATCATCCGCTAGACTACGCTCAGGTCAAGAGAGTTCTCCGATGCTGTAGAACCACTCACGACCACAGTGGTGGCGAAACCATCACTGCCACAACATACCAACTCCTTCCCCTATCCCTATCCCTATCCCCTGTGGCCCCGGTTATACGGGGCCACTCCCCTTTAATCGCCCGGTAACGTGCTACACTTCCCGCCACATATGCCAACCCTCCATCGTCAACCAGCGGAGTATGCAGCAGTTGATGGCGAAGCTGAGAGCCAGGCCCAAGCAGGAGCAAGCCCCAGCCCAACGAGGCAACTATGCTCAGTGGTTGGGACAAGGCTGCCTTGTCGTTCTCGCCATTTTCCTGGTGCTGCGTGCCGGATATTATCTGTGGACAGCCCTGAGCATGGTAACCTGGCCGCACGAGGCCCATAACGGCGAAGGAACGCTGCTCTACGAAAGCCAGTTGATCGGGCGGAACCTGCTCGCAGGCTATCGCGCCCTCTATGGCCCGCAATTAGCCGACCGCTTCATCGCGGGAAATTATCCGCCACTCTATTACCTGCTCTGGGCGCTCAAACCTGGCCCAGCCGCCCTGCCCACTGGGCGCGCCCTCTCTCTGTTGGGTGGGCTCGTCGCAGCCTGTGCTGGCGGCTTCGCGCTCTGGGCGGTATTACCAGGGCGATCCTGGCAGCGAATCGCCGCTGGCATCCTTGGGGGCGCGCTTTTCATTTGCACAATTCCCGTCTTCCAACAAATAGGGATCGCCAAACCCGATATGGTTGCCCTGGCCTTTGCCGCCTGTGGCCTCGCCTGCTTTGAACGAGCCTCCAAGCAGCGTGGTATCGCCCTCGCTGGTGTCTGCTTTGGGCTGGCGCTGCTCACCAAGCAATCAATCGGCCTGGCCCTGGCTGCCGCGACAATCGCCGCCCTTCGGCGGGGGCCACGCGCCCTATTCACCCTTGTTGTCAGCACCAGCGTTACTTTTGGCGTGGTGATTGGCGCACTCTGGCTACTGGCAGGGACCAGCCTGTTCGAACACCTCATACTCTACAACACGCGCCCCTGGCGGTCCGATCGGTTTGAAAGCCTGAACAGCAAATTCCTGACTCAACACTGGCCGCTGCTCATCCCCGCGCTGGGCTATGCTGCGTGGGGGATCGTACGCCGCAGCAAATCAGCCATGACCTACTATCCGCTCACCGCGCTGCTGGTATTGCTGATGGTCGGAGCCGAAGGGGCCACCCGAAACTATTACATTGAATTAGCCCTGGCGATTGGCCTCGGTGCCGCCCTGGCGCTAGCGACGGCACTAGGCCAGAGCAACTGGCGGACGTTGCTCCCAGGAATCGTAGTGCTTGCGCTCTTGATCTTCTATGCCCAGCGCACCTATACCAGCTTTATCATCGGGCAGTACGTGCCAACGCCACCCGTGCAGGATGGTGGCCGACTGAATGAATTGCTGAGCATTACCGACGCTGCTG
The DNA here is from genome assembly GCA_039810045.1 of Chloroflexia bacterium. Classification (GTDB taxonomy): domain Bacteria; phylum Chloroflexota; class Chloroflexia; order Thermomicrobiales; family CADCWN01; genus CADCWN01. Next base: position 802 of record JBDHWF010000263.1, on the reverse strand, counting down.
CTGATCCAGTATTGTCGGATAGCGTCGGCTTCCTCGCCCTGCGCGGGCGACCAGCCGTGATTGACGATGATTTTCTCGCCATGATCGTCCGCCAGAAGGGCTTGTGGCACCCTGGCGGCATCGTGGCGGCACTCCAGGCCAAAGCATATCCACTCGTGCTAACGGCGAAATATACCACCGATGAGGAACTGCGCCGGGCCTGGGGCGATCAGGTGGTCGACGCGCTCTACGCGCACTACCAGCGCACCGGGCCAGTAACGTTCGCGCCAAAATCGCGCTAGGCGAAACTAGCGCCCCTGCGGTTCGAGCAAGACGAAGCCATTCTTCTCGGCAATAATCCGCCATTGTCCTGAAGCGACTAACTGCTGAATATCGCCATTTTCGCGGTCATCATCGCGCTGCCGATCACCGATGATATAACGCGCGCGCGCGACCAGGGCGGGGTCATACGAGGAATTTCCGGGGAAGTGGTACAACTGCTGACGCATCGGCACCAGAATCCCGACCTGCGAGGTCACGGCTAACGGCGCATCAGGCGGCACCAGCGCCACAATCTCCCTGGCCGCGGCCAATCGTGGCGACGACCGGGGGTTCTTCACAAATCGTTGTAGCTCACTCCCCAACGCCAGATGTTGCAACGACATCAGCACCGCTAATCCCGCTGCTGCCAGCAATAACCGCCGCGGCCCAGGCCGGAGCAGCCACCCCAGCACGAGAGGAGCGACCACGATTGCCAGCAGCATGACCCAGATCAGCGGGTCAAGCGAAGGGTGCAACCCATTACGGCTGGTGGCGCTCCCCG
>JBDHWF010000262.1:0-2911 GCA_039810045.1 Chloroflexia bacterium | reverse complement strand
CGACGACTATCAATAGTGAGTCAGTTTCTACAAGCGCAGGCTGCTGATACAACCCAGGCGCTTGAAGTTGGTTTTGGCTCAGGAAAGATTCTCTCAACGCTAGCACAAGAACACCCCATAATACAATTCGTTGGTACAGAAATCGAACCCAAGATGGTGGAGTTTGCCACACAGGTACACGCACTACCGAATATTCGTTATGTCCTTGGGGATCTTGCAGAAGTTAGCTTAACCGATAGATTTGACTTTACCTTTAGCATTGATGTCCTTCACCATATTCATAACGCTTCAGGTTTTCTTTCCGATTTGCGTATCCTCCTTAATGATCGTGGCGTCTGGTGCATTATCGAACCCAATATCTACCACCCATATATCTTCTTCCAACAGGAACGAATGCGGCGACAAGGTTTAGACGAGGATCACTTTCGGCCATGGGTTTGGGAACTATTATTTCAAAAGGCCGGTTTCAAAATCTGCCTGAAGCGCTATGTTTTTCTCTTTCCAGGGTTTATCAATACCGTACCAGAGCGTCTGCAAAAGATAGAATATCGCTTTGAGCGGCTGCATAATTTGGGTGGTAGCGTACTGTACTTGCTCCAAGCTCACTAGCGCGATCTAACGCGATATTCCTTGATTACATCAGCGTAAACACTAGCCGTTTCCATCGCCGTCTGATGCCAGGAGAAGGCTTGAGCACGAGCCAACGCCTGATGGCGGAGTTTGAGTAAATACTCAGGAGAATTGAGGAGCTCTTTGAGCGTCATAGCAAATGTGTCAACATCTGGATAAATCAACACCCCTCCCTCACCAACTACTTCAGGAAGGCTTTTTTGGTTTGAGGAGAGCACGGGCGTACCACAACTCATTGCTTCTAGAGTAGAGAAGCCAAATCCCTCATAGAGAGAGGGGTAAGCATAGAGCGTCGCGGCCCTGAGTAAGGCAACTTTTTCATCATCAGTGACCCTACCAGTAAACATTACCCACTCGTCAATACCAAGCTGCTGTGTAAGGCCATGCAGATCAGGGTAACGTTCGGGATCGTTGGTATGGGCAGAACCTGAGATAACTAACCGCATCTTCGGGGGGAGTTGTGCTCGCACCTGAGCGAATGCCTTAATCAGGGTAGAAAGATTTTTTCGGACGTCAAGCCCGCCTACATTATAAATAAATGGTCCATCAAGTTGATACCGAGCGCGTATTGCGTGCTGCTCAGCATCATCCTTCCCTGGCGTATACCAGGAATCGACAGCGAGATAGACGACTTCTATTTGTTCTAGTGGAATATGAAGAACACGCGCAATATCCTGCGCTGATGATTTCGAGGAGGTAATAATGCGATCAGCAAAGCGGGCAACGTGATGAGCCAGCTGGAGATAGGCTTTCAGAATAGGCGAATTGGCGTATGCTGGATGCAATAGTGAGGTAATATCATGGATCGTAATGATCAATGGCCCGCGCTGTCTCAGTGGGGAACAAGCATACGTTGACACAAACGGCAGGTGCAATAAGGAAAGCTGGGCTTGCCGCGCCGCAAGTCCCAAGCCAACCTGTTCCCACCATAAACGCTGCACAGCATCATTGGAGAACAGGCGTGGCGGTTTTGCTGTCGGCACTACTACTTTAGCTTGCTCAGCAGGGCGATCATTGCCTGCTGGGCGGAGCAACACTGGCATCAGGTTTGGAACAGCAAGTGGCAACTCACGATATAATGCACGAACATATTGCCCATGCCCGGTTGTTATGGCATCATAGAATGTGGCCTCAAGTCCGACGTGCATTGAGTGAAGCTACTCCTTTAACTGCTCAACCTCGATATATTCCAACAACGAGTCCAGCAGCCCGATGTCGAGAAAAGTCAAAGGGTAAATGTGCAACTTCTACGTATGGTCCTTCCTGCCACTTGCCAGTTCGCATATCGCAACGATAAAAACTTGTTTCTTCAAACTTCAGAAAGCCTTCTGCCAGAAAAGCATCAACGGCAGGACTATAGCCTATTGGAAGAGTAACAAGCATAACCCCTCCCTTATTTAAGAGTGAACGGAGGTGTTCAATTGCCCGTAGTACTTTCTGGGGCTCCTTTGGTTGCTCGTCCCAGCCAACATGTTCAAGTGTAGAAATACTCACAATATAGTCATACCTGTGCCCTGGGATATAATTAACAACATCAATATTGACTACCCCCTCTGCCTGTTCATACTTATCGACAACGTCGTGCTGACTAGAATAGTAATGCTTCAGCACGTTGCCGACTTCAAGTATCGCCTTCCCAGTAAACTGTTCCAGAAAACTTAGAGCAATCGGTATCTCTATCTGCCGCTCGTTATTCCAAGTACAATTGTAAGGGTGAATAAAATAATCAAGTAACTGTTGTTGAAACCGAAATTGCTGATCACGGCGAAATACTCCATAGCGGACGAGTTCAATTATCAGGAACAAGCATGCCTTTAGCACATGGAATATACCTTCATCTCTAATAACAATAACTGCAATACTCAAAAAGTACTGGAGACGCTGATAAGCCGCCTGCATAACTAACCTCTCTGCATTATAAACTGACTAAGGATAATACCCTTCTTTAGTAACCAGCGCCTTAGATGACTAGCCAGCAAACTTGCTGCAACCATACTTAGAAACGTAACAAAAGTCACGGTAACTATTGTTCCAACAAACGATCCTATTGGTGCAAGCAACCATCGACTCAATACAGTTAGTGTAAACGCACCACAAAATGGCAATCCCACATCCTGCACATACCATTGCAGTTTCTGCTGTGGCAAGAGCCTGCGATGCATGAAATGGATACCAATCAACACAAAGCCCATATTGACCAGAATCCATATGCATGCTGCACCAATAACGCCATAGACCCCAATAGCCCAGATCAGACAAGGCAGCAGAATCACCACAGCAG
>JBDHWF010000261.1:0-2913 GCA_039810045.1 Chloroflexia bacterium | reverse complement strand
GTGCGCAGTGCCGTGCTGGCTCTGCGAGAACAGGAGTTTGTGCAAGCTGCACGGGCGATCGGGATGCATGATTTGCGGATCATGCTTCGGCACCTCCTCCCCAATATCCTGGCCCCCGTCTTTGTTCAGCAAACGTTCATTCTGGCGATCGCGATCATTGCCGAATCAAGTCTGAGTTTTCTCGGTGTTGGGGTCCCGCCAGAGGTGCCAACACTCGGCAATATCCTCAGTGATTCCCGCAATTTCCTGCAGAATGCGCCGTGGATGTCGCTCTTCCCCGGTGTTTTTATTTCGATCCTGGTCCTGGGCTTCAATCTGCTTGGTGATGGCCTGCGGGATGTATTGGACCCGCGGATCAGGATCTAACCACCGCAAAAGCTAGTATCGGCACTTCGGCTGATGATTCGGCTGGTGACTGGAGTTGCCAGATATTAACCAGGAGGCTGAGAAATGACAACTGTGAGACTCGGACAAGTGGGTACTGGCACTTGGGGTCGGGTGATGCTGGATGCTTGGTCCGATCACGATCTGGCTCAAGTCATCGCTGTCTGTGATGTTGATGGTGATCGGGCACGCGATGTTGCTGCCCAATACGATATTGGGGCTTACTACGACAATCTGGAGGAATTCTTGCAGCATCCTGGTTTAGAGGCGGTGGGCGTGGCAACGCCAGACTTTGCCCACCGTGAACCAGTGGTGCGAGCCCTGGAAGCTGGCTTTCATGTCCTGGTTCAGAAACCAATGGCCAGTACGGTCGAAGACTGTCAGGCGATGGTCGCCGCGCAGAAACGTTCAGGCAAGCATCTGATGGTTGATTTCCAGCACCGTTGGGGTATCGGATTTGCCAGCGCCTATCAGGCAGCGCGGGCAAGTTCGTTTGGGCGAGTGGTGCATGGGCATATTCGGATGAGCAATTCGCGGCAGGTTCCTCTTGGGCAACTTGCCTGGTCAGGGCAATCCAATGTCCTCTGGTTTTTGGGAACCCATACTGCTGATCTGGCACGATATATTGTGGGCAGTGAAGTGGTCAGTGTTTTTTCTGTCTCACAGTATGGTGTGTTGCGCGCCGCTGGTGTCGATACTCCAGATTTTTTCCAGACGACATTACAGTTTGCTAACGGAGCTTCGATCCAGATGGAAAACTCCTGGATTATGCCGACAGGCAGTTTTCCAGCCATTGAGATGAAGCTCGATCTGTATGGGGAACATGAATCGGTGCGGGTGCAGATGTATCCAAACAATATAATCGTCAAATCCACTGCTGATGCCTTGGAAATGCCTACCGATGCCCGCTTTGCCATTACTGCCCGTGGCGTGTCAATTCGTTACTTTGTTGAGCAACTCAGCAAAGGAGAAGTGCCATTGGTCAATGGCTATGATGGCCTGATGAACACGGCGATCCTAGTCGCCATTGAGCGTTCGGTGGCTGAAGGCCGGGTCGTGCAACTGTCTGAAGTACTGTCATGAGTATCGATGTGCAGGGGGTGTACAGCCATTTGAGTAGCGCGACGGTAAGAGAAGGAGAATATGATGGCAGGCAGGTTACGCGTTGGGATTGTTGGCTGCGGGATTCTAGGAAAGAATCATGCTGCGTATTTTGGTAAAGGAAATACACGAACCGAACTGGTGGCTGTAGCTGATCCACTCGCCGAACGGGCGCAGTCACTGGCGACGAGTTATGGCGTCAACGCCTATTCATCATATGAAGACTTGCTGGCAGGCAGTAAGCCCGACTTGCTGGTAGTGGCAACTCCCGACCCACTGCACCGTGATCCAGTTATTGCAGCGGCAGAAGCAGGGGTGGCGAATATTCTGACGGAGAAACCACTGGCGACCTCGGTAGCTGATGGTGAAGCGATGGTGGCGGCAGCCAAGCGAGCTGGTAGTCGGCTCTGGGTCCATCTGCCCAGCCGTACTGCTCCAGAAGAGATCGCCAGTCGCTATGTTATCCAGGAGGGGCTAATCGGTGCACCAGTCTATGGTGACCTATCCATTGACGATAATATTAGTGTACCAACCCATATGTGGCGCGAGCGGAGCAAGCAGTGGGCTGCCGATACGTCGGTGGCACAGTTCCTGTTCAGCCACGTTACTGATCGGATGCGCTGGATGCTTGACTCCGAAGTCAAACGCGTGCAGGCACTGTCGGTCAGCCGGGTGCTTGGCTATACACCTGATCTCTTTGATGTCCATTTGTTCTGGACGAATGGTCTCGTTTTGCGGATCAAGGCAGAATGGATCCGTCATATGGAGGCGCTGATTAGCAGTCGCTTCACGTTGACAGGAGAAACTGGGGGGGTACAACAGTCCAGGGCCGACCATGCGGCTGAGGCTGGTTGGCAAGCGACCCTCGACCGAGCCGTAACGCTAGCGCAACTAGAGCAACACCAGCGGGCCCTCCGTGAGCGTGGGGTTATCGCCCGCGCAGTATTGCGTCAGCCGCACGAAGACGTTGAGGGTCCTGGTGAGCGGTTGTCACTGGAGGTTTCGACTAAGTTTCTCCCACTCTTTGGTGGTGCGCCACCACCACAACTGCGTGACTATATCGTTGAGGCAATTATGGACGATGTGCCAGTACCGACAAGCTGGGAACGCAACGGGCCGTTACCGACTGGTGATGATGGCCTGGCACAGACCAGAATTGTTTGTGCGATTGAGGAGTCCGCGCGCACCGATCAACCAATTGACCTGATCTGATGTCTCGCCTATCTACCTGACTGGTGTGCTAGTCAGGTAGGCTGACGTGACAGAAATACCTTTGACTACCTGGACAGCAGGCCCTTCGATAGCGAAGCAGTGTACGCTGGCTGGCTAAAATTGACTTCGTATGAGTTGACACGGTAGTCTGAAGCAAGGGAGCGATAGTCTTAGGTTCTGTTGACGAGCTTAGCGAAGCCAGAGGAGGGTGCTGGC
>JBDHWF010000259.1:0-2980 GCA_039810045.1 Chloroflexia bacterium | reverse complement strand
GCTATCAGGACAATGCCGATATTGCCTTGTTGAGTGCCGTATTAGCGCACGGGATTGCCGAGGGACAGTATTTTGTCGAGGGCAACAAGCGCACGGCACTTGTTGCCCTCGACGCATTTCTGTAAATCAATGGCTATGCCAGTAATGCCCCGCAAATTGCGCGCTTTAAGTGGATGATCAACCTGAGTTCAGGCTGGACAGCTACCGATTTAGCAGACGCAATCCGGCCTACTCTCGTTGAGATAATGTAGAAGTGATCTGATCAACTCAACGCGCTGTTCGCCTGAGCGCAGCACAGTTACACCTAGCGAGGTATGCTGGCAGAATCAGGAGGATAGTCCTTCGTATTTTTGTTGCACTGGCTTATAAATGAGTGGGGTGCCCAACGGGGATTGAACCCGTAACCTCCGGTTCCACAGACCGGCGCTCTAACCAATTGAGCTATGGGCACCATATCGTGATCCTGAACACCGGGGGTAAGCAAGAAAGAGAGTAAGCCGAGTTCTGTTTTGATGGTCATCTCTCTCGATAGTGTGAACACTATCGGCCACGTCGTCGCCTTCGTGACTGCTCTCGACTTCCAGCCTCGGCGAGCCACCGTCTTGGTCGGCTGAATCGGAGATTGCTGCAGGGAGGATTGCCCTTTTCACTCCACTCAAGGTGGTATTCGTCGCTGTTGCTCTCACCGTGGTTGTCGCCTCGGTGCCAATCTGGACTGTCGACGGATTTGCATCCGCCTCCCTGGTTTTCACCAGGCACCCCGCTCTGCGCAGCTCGGACTTTCCTCTGGCTCCAATACTGGGCCAGCGACCATCCTTCTTTCCGCTCACACCCAGGACCATTGCTGGTCTGGTGCTGTTGGATCACTTGTCAAAGTACAGCCCGCGTCAATTGACGCGGGCAATCGTCGTTGGGTGCCGAAGGGGAGATTTGAACTCCCACGCCCTTACAGGCACTACGCCCTGAACGTAGCGCGTCTGCCGATTCCGCCACTTCGGCTTGTCGCCCTGGTACAAACCTGCTGCACCACGAGTACGGCACACGAGAGTATAGCAAGCCGTATATGGCGCGTCAAGTCGTGGCATTCGCCACGATCATACAGTGATTTCTGCTGTCCTGCGATGGCTATGGTGTCGTTGGCTCAAACGTAATCAAGGACTCCCAGGTGAGCGCCATCCGTTCGGAAATACCCTGCACATTTGCCAGATCAAGCGCGTGGCTGAATGGGCCATGTTGGGTGCGATACTCGACAATCGCCTGCGCGAGTTTTGGCCCAACACCGGGCAGTTGCGTGAGTTCGTTGGGGCCAGCGGTGTTGACATTAATGGTCCCTGATCCTTTGGGGAGAGGTGTAGCGGCGCTAACTGGCGCGTTTGCCTGCGGTAGCGTACTGGGGGCGCGACCTGGGGTGGCCGTTGGATCGCCTTTGCGTGGTACGACAATTTGCGCTTCATCGCGCAGGCGTTGGGCGCGGTTCAGGCCATCGGGGTTCGCGTCAGCAGTGAAACCTCCTGCTGCCATAATTGCTGCTTCGATCCGCTCGCCGTTTGCTAACGTGTAGAGGCCGGGATTGGCTACTGCGCCGCCAACATAGACGGTTACCTGTGCCGCTTCGGTTGGCAGTGGCGCGATCGTAATGACTGTTTCAGGGGCGCGCCAACTCTGCAGCAAAAAGATGAGTCCTACCCCTGCAATCAGCAAGAGCAGAATCGCCGTGAGAATTTGCCACCACGTAGGCTTTGCCGTCATCGTGCCGTATCTCTTGCGTTGGGTGCTGCCCTTCCCTGTGCGGCTGGCGCTGCGCGCACAGTGTAGAAATAGCCGCGTTGCCTGTCAATACTGAGGATTAAACCACGCCTGCTTCAAGAATCTCTAAGGTTTGGTTGGTCGCGTCAACCCTAGCGCGGACACCGAGCGGCAATGTCGCCAGATGTTTCCCATGCCCAATGGGAAAGTTATAGAGTGTGGGGATACCGAGTGGCTTGACCAGATCATCGAAGATCTCCCCAAGGTGCAGAGTGTTATTGGGGCGGCGCTGGCGACAGTTTGCCAGTTCACCGATCACGATTCCCGCGCAACGTTGGAGTTTCCCGGTCGCGATCAGGTGGGTCAGCATTCGATCAATGGCGTACGGTTCTTCGTCAACATCTTCAAAGAAGAAGATCGCGTCGGTAAGGTCGGGCTCCCAGGGGGTGCCGATCAGCGAGATCAGCAGCGAAAGACAGCCGCCAACCAGCCGTCCCTCGGCCTTGCCTGGGACGATTGTTTCCAGATAGGGATCGTCGGGGCTGGGCTGGATAGCGAATGGTTCGGTTGCCATCAAGGCCCGCTGGAATGCCGCAACGGTATAGTCACTGGGGTTTTTGAAAGAGGTGACTACTGGCCCGTAGAAGGTGGTCCAGCCCAGTTCTTTGGCAATCAGCGCATGAATCATCGTAATGTCGGAGAAGCCAATCAACGCTTTTGGGGCACGGTTGGCGAGTTGGCGTAAGCGCGCCTGCTGTGTGCTATTGGCTAAGGCGTTGAGCAGGCGGCCTGCGCCATAGCCCCCGCGTACACAGATCACCCCATCAATGTCGTCGCGCTCCAGCATCGTCAAGAGATCGTTGACCCGGTCGGCATCGGTGCCAGCCAGATAGCCACGGCGGTCGCGGGCGTGGTCGGCCAGCGTCGTGTGAAAGCCGAGTTGTTCCAGGCGGGCGATCCCCCGCGCAACGTCTGCTGATTCGGGAACCTGGCTACTCGGTGCAATAATTCCCAGGGTCATGCCTGGTTGGAGCCGTGGTGGCTGGGTTGCCTTGGTCATCGGACTCTCCTCTATATATTGGTACTCATCCAGTGGTTGGGGCCATGCTATACTTTGCTGGTGGGCGACTACGCTCCACATTGAACGATGATAACCTCAGTGGTTAGGGTGGTGCAGGCGTGAGCGCTATCGTTAGCTATCGGGTCGCCGATGTCAAGCCATTATATCCAGAGC
>JBDHWF010000258.1:0-2984 GCA_039810045.1 Chloroflexia bacterium | reverse complement strand
CCCCAGTAAGAAGACCGGCCAGACGAGCAAGCCACTGCCAAACGACCAGGAGGCCAATAGCCCACTACCAATAAGCAACACGATACCGCTCCATTGCCCTGCAAAACGCAACCCCCAGAGGCCAAAGGCCAAGCCTAGCAAGGTCAGGTTCTCGCTGCTACTGCTGAAACTATGCTCAAAAGTACTGATCTGCGAGGTCGAAAAGGTACAACACGCGAGGATCGGCCAGAGCGCCCACCATTGCCACCGCTGACAGCCCCGGCTCAGCGCGGCATGCAGGAGCAGCAGCCGCAGCACTGCCAGGAACACGCCAATGTACAGGATGGTGTAGATATTCAGGTGGGCGACGACGGCGACTGCCAGATAGAGCAGCCCAGGAATCAACAGCGCATGCGTGTTGTAGAAACTATCACGAACGTAATTGGCCCAATCATACTGCCCAGCAAGGATCGGCCCAATGAACCGCACCACAAACACGTAATCATCGCTAGATGGCGTATTCGCCCCAGTAGTCGCCAGAATCCGCAAGAGATTCAGCAACGGCAGTAGCGTCAGCACGACAGCCACTAGCCCCAAGGCCCATCGCCCACCGCGCCCAACCCCTGATCGGCGCGATTGGGCAGTATCGGCGGCAGGAGCAAAAATCATTCGCACAACACTCCAAAAACTCACCAGACCAAAGCCAACCACTGGCAATCATCAGCAGCGGGATTATGGTGTTAGTGATATTGTAGAACAGATGGCTACGCTGGGAAACTTTACTAGAGCAGAGGTGCAGCAATGCCTGTGGTGGAAACAACCTTGGGCCCGATTGAATATGCTGATACTGGTGGCACCGGGCCGGTGCTGCTGCTCTGTGGTGGGCTGGCGATCAGTGGGTCACTTTGGAACAATGTAGTGCGCGACCTGCGCGACAGCTTTCGGTGTGTCGTGCCAACGTTGCCAGTGGGCGGGCATCGCCTCCCCATGCGCGTAGACGCCATCCTCTCACCGCAAACAGTAGCCTCGCTCCTGGGCGAACTGATGACGCGGCTGGATCTGGAACAGGTGACACTGGTTGAAAACGATAGTGGGCATTCCCAGATCTTTGCGGGCACGCATCCACCGCGATTGGCCCGCCTCGTTCTCGTCTCCTGCGAAGCATTCGACAACTATCCGCCAGGACTACCAGGAAAAATGGTAACGCAGGCTGCCCGGATATCAGGTGGCCTCAACGCTCTAGTACAGCCACTCCGCTTCCGCCCACTGCGTAGCGCACCACTGACTTATGGCCTGATGGCGAAATACCCAATCTCAGCCAGCCTCTCCGATGACTGGCTCCAACCACTCCTTACCCAGCGCGCAATCCGCCACGACCTCGAGCGCTATTTGCGGGCCACTGATCCCCAGGAAATGCTCGCTGCTGCCACTAGCTTGCCCAGCTTCAATCGCCCTGCACTGGTTGTCTGGGCGACCGAAGACCCGCTTATGCCGCTCGAACACGGACGCCGCCTAGCCACGCTTCTACCGCAAGGACGATTGGTCGAAATTGCCGATAGCTACACCCTGATTCCGCACGACCAGCCACACGCCCTGGCAACGGCATTGCGGCAGTTTATGCAGCAAGCCGCCTGACACCGGGGAGTCGGATCTCTGCATTTATGTCAAATTGAGAGCCGTGTGGCGAGCGCGAAGCACGCTACCGCCAGAGCCTGACTGTGTTATCCAGCGAGGCCGAAGCCAATATACTCCCATCGGGCGACCAGGAGAGGTCACGCACACTGGCCTGATGCCCAGAGAGTACCTGAAGCAGTTTGCCATCCGCACTCCAGAGCCTGATCGTCTGATCAATCGAACCAGACGCCAGATACGCCCCATTCGGCGACCACGCCACCGCATTGACCCCGTTACTATGCCCACGCAGTATAGCCACTTGCTGCCCACCAGTCGACCAAAGTCGCACAGTCTGGTCTTCACCTGCGCTCGCCAGGGTGCGGCCATTGGGCGCCCAGGCTACTGCAACGACTTTACCTTGATGCCCGGTGAGCGTGCGAATCGGTTGCCCAGCGGCAGTCCACAGGCGAATTGTGCCATCTGCCGAGGATGACGCCAATGTCGCACCATCTGGCGACCATGCGACCCCCATAATACTGCTCTGGTGTCCCGTCAGGGTTGCCAGCAAGCGGCCATCCGCATTCCACAGCCGGACCGTATAATCCTCATTATCGCGCGGGCCAATCTTGCCACTGCCTGACGCAATCAACGTCCCATTCGGCGACCACGCCACACAAAAGACACTGCTAGTATGCCCACGGAGGATCCCCCGTGGTTGCCCCGCTGACGACCAGAGGCGAATATCGTTGTCGGCTGCCGCAGAGGCCAGCGTATTGCCATCGGGGGACCACGCCACATCAACTACCGCGTCAGTATGGCCGCGTAGCACATTGAGTACTGCGCCATCAGCGGACCACAAGCGCACCGTGTTGTCATAGGATCCTGAGGCCAGGATAGAGCCGTCAGCAGACCAGGCCACACTACCAACATAGTCACTGTGCCCAACTAACGTTGCAGCCATGACGCCTTGAAACGCTGATCTGGGAGCAGGAGCAACGGTGGGCGCTGGTGGCGGTACAGTAGGTGGCACGGGCAAGGGCGTCGGTGGCGCTACCGTTGGTGTTGGTAGGGCGGCGGTTGCCGTTGGTTGAACAGCAGTGGCTGTCGGTGGGACTGCCGTAACGGTAGAAACAACGGTCACCGTTGGAGCCGCCATCGTTGCCAGGAACCCGAGTTCAGCAGCCCGTGTCTGCGTTGGCCCCAGCGGCGGGGTCGTCGTTGGGAGTAATGCTGTTGCCGATGGGGAAGCAGCACTGATCATAGCGATCTGGGCGGTTGCCGAAGGTTGATCGGGTAACGCCAGTCGCACAGCACCCAACACAAAGCCAAGCAGTAGCACCCCCCCAACGCCAAGCAACAGCAGCGGCCAGAAACGCTGCGGCGGGGTCGAC
>JBDHWF010000257.1:0-3007 GCA_039810045.1 Chloroflexia bacterium | reverse complement strand
GGCTCCCCGTCGACTGCGGGTTCCAGCCTCGGGCTTGGTACTGCTCGTCGGCGCCGGCCACGGTTTTCAATTGGCAGAGGATCGTGCACAGGCTGCTCAGCTGCTGGTTGAAGTCGGCCTTGCTGCTGGGCTGCCGTGAAACCCACATTGCGTCTTCGAGGAGACTCAACTGCAGAAGTTGGGTGGGATGCTTCCAGTCCGGTGCGGCGTGGAGGGTGAGGCTGAGGTAGTCGAGAGCCGTGCCGATGTCCATGGTGGTTTCGGCAACCTCAGGTTCTGAGGCTGGTACGGCGGAGTCCACAACGGACAAGTACTGGTCAGCATGACAAAGCCCTATCCCCGTGAGTCCGTGACGCAGCAGCCGGCGGCTGGGGAGCGATCCTGGCTGACGTTTTCGTTGCGCTGGGATGCCGTATAGCTCGGTTGGTCGACATGAATCGCCACGATCTACCAAGACCGCGGCGTCATCGCCGACGAAGGTGACGGCCACGGAGACGAGTTCAGCCGGGAGACTAGGCGGCGTAGCCGCGCGGCAGGACGGCGTCGAATCGGCAGCCACCGGGCACGTTGATCACGCTCACTCCGCCGGAGTGGGCCTCGACGATGCCGTGGACGATGGCCAGACCCAGTCCGGCGCCGGAGGACGTGCCGGGACCGTCCATTGGGGTGCGGGGTGCGGCTCCGCGCCAGACGGGGTGGAAGATGCGGCCGAGGTTCTCGCGGATGCGCCCGCCCTCATCGCGGACTCTGAGCAGCCGCCGCCGATGAACATCAGCAGGTAGCTCAAGCGCGGGTGGGCTCACTGACCAGGCCGCAGTCAACGGAGTTGAAGCCTGTGGTTCGCGGGAACACCTCGCGCCGGCGAGAGCCGCCAACAGCTTGTCTGCGAGCCGGCATCGCCCGCAGGGTGCCGGGGTTGCTCCACTCGAAGAAGGCGAATCCGACCGTGCCGATCGCCAGCAGGATGAGACTGCCGTATACCGTCAGGCGGATGTGAGCCGACAAGCGCACGCGGCCTGTGCCGAAGCGCAGCCGGCGCCCACAACTCGAACAGGACCGGGAAGCCGATCCCGCAGGTGATGAGGCCCGACAGATCGGGATGATGATCATCGGATCTCCAACGAGCCCCATCAGGTTGTCGCCGCAGAGTGCGAACCCGGCGTTGTCGAAGGCCGAGATCGCATGGAAGACCCCGAGCCAGGCCGCCTGGCCCAGTCATCGGCGTAGGGACGGAATCCCACCCTCGGGACGACCGGGGTCGCCTGTCCGCCACCAGCATGACCAGCCCGTTCCGTGCCGGTAGCTTCAGGACGATCGACAGATTGCGTTGGCGCGACTCGTCGCCGGCGAGCAGCGAACCTGCCGCGACCGCCGGGAGGCCGTGGAGACCGGGAGCGCCAGCGATACCGACCCCACCGCGATTGCCACAGCTACGCCGCCGGTATTACGCGAGCGGGATGGCCTAGCCAGCTGGCGAACCGCATGCGCACGATCATAGGACTGCTCGCCGCGCCACGGGGACTTCGGGTAGACCGCTCCGATGTTACTGACTAACATTCTAGGCATGGTTGAGTCCGGCGGCCCTCGCGCGCAGCGGAGCCGCGCACGGATCCTGGCGGTCGCGTTGGATCTGTTCGAGGAGAAGGGATATCGATCGACGACGGTGGCGCAGATCGCTGCGGCCGCCGGAGTGACGTCGATGACCTTCTTCCGGCATTTTCCCACCAAGGACTCGGTTCTTGTCACCGATCCCTATGACCCGTTGATCGCCGAGGCGATCGCAGGGCAGCCTCTCGAATTGCCCGCCTTTGAACGGGTCCGCCGCGGTCTGCTGTCCGCACTGGACGGGATCACCTCGATCGAGGACGTCACCGCGCGACGACGCGTGGCCCTGATCGGCGGACTTCCGGAGTTGCGTGGTGCTCTGATGGCGTCCACTCAGGCCACCCAGGACTCGATCGTGGACCGGCTGTCCGAGCAGGGCGCGGACCGGCTCGAGGTAGCGGTGGCGTCCGCGGCCTGCCTGGCTGCGATCTCGGCCGCGCTGGTGGACTGGCCCACGCTGGGGAATGACGTCACGCTGGGTTCTCAGGTCCGGTACGCCTTGGAACTATTGGCTGTCAGGGGAGTCCGATGAGGGCGTTGGAGCTTCGGGAGGTCGGGCATGCCTTCGGGCGCCTGACCGCGCTGGACGGCTTCGTCCTCGACGTCGTGGCCGGCGAGGTGGTGGCGCTGGTGGGCCTCAACGGCGCCGGCAAGACCACCGCCCTGCGGGTACTCAGTGGCAGGCTGCGGCCCGATGCCGGGATTGCGCGGGTGCTCGGTCACGATCCGGCGGCGCTCCCCACCGACGAGTCGCGGCGCGTGGGGCACGTGATCGGGACACCTCTGGTCTACCGCGAACTCACCGTGCATGAGAACCTCATGGCGTCCGCGCGACTACATGGGCTCGATCGTGCCCGAGCCGCCGAGGCTACGCGTACCGCGGTAGAGCGGTTCGAACTCGGGAACTGGTCGAGACGGGCCGCCGGGGGACTGTCCTCCGGCAACTGGCAGCGCCTCGGCTTGGCGTGCGCCACGCTGCATGGTCCATCCGCGCTGATCATGGACGAGCCGACCAGCGCACTTGACCCCGCGGGCGTCGTCATCGTGCGCGAACTCGTTCGTTGCCTCGCTGAGGCGGGGGCGGGCGTTCTGGTCTCCAGCCATCATCTCGATGAGGTGTCCCGCGTCGCGGACCGGATTCTGGTGGCTCACGCCGGCCGGATCGTCGGCTCGCTCCATCCCCTGAGCACCAACCTCGAACGGCAGTTCTTCGCCATGCTGCTTGCCGCCGACTCATCTCTGCGGAGGTCGGTATGAAAGCGGCGGGCGGCAGTGGAGTATCCGGCAACGGCACGTTCGACGCGATCTGGGGGTGGGAGCTTCTGAAGCTGCGTCGTTCGGTCGTCGTCCGACTGATTACACCCCTGCTGGTCGGGCTGATCCCGCTCGCGTCGATCGGCGC
>JBDHWF010000256.1:0-3054 GCA_039810045.1 Chloroflexia bacterium | reverse complement strand
TGGTAGCCTTCCCGCCGCAACGTGTAGCTGATCGTTTCCGTCAGCACCCGCTCGTCATCCACCACCAGAATCTTCTTGCTCATCGCTTCCCCTCATCATAGGTGGTCATCATCTTGCACCAACAACGGAGGAAACAATAGCAGCCGAATGTTAGCGGAGTGTTAAATTTAAACGCGGCGTACCGCGATTGGCACTGGCAGGCGGGCGTTCATGCTGCCGCTGCGAAAACCTTCAAGATCGAGGGTGATATAGGTATAGCCAATGTCCTTGAAGTGCGCGACCAGTGCCGCACGGAGTTCAGGCTCGACCAGGCGCGGCAAACTGTCGAGGGGTACTTCGATCCGCGCCGTATCGCCATGATGGCGAACCCGAAGCTGCTGTAAACCATGTTCGCGCAAGAAATGCTCTCCCTGCCAGACCTGGGTAAGGACGCTGGCATCGATCGGTGTCCCGTAGGCGACTCGTGAAGAGAGGCAGGCCATTGCTGGCTTATCCCAGTTGGGGACACCGAGGGCGAGGGCGATCGCTCTGATTTCCGCTTTGTTGAGCTCTGCTTCCTGCAATGGGGCGCGTACACTGCGTTCGCGAGCGGCGACTGCCCCCGGTCGATGGTCGCCTGTGTCGTCCATATTTGCGCCATAGACGATATGCGGAATCCCTTCCCGTGCGGCGATTTCTTCAAGTTCGTCAAAGAGGGCGGTCTTGCAGAAGTAGCAGCGATTGCTGGGGTTCGCAGCATAGTTGGGGTCGGCAAGTTCAGTCGTGTAGGTTCTGATAACGGGAATTTGCAGTTCTTCCGCCACTGCCAGCGCCGCGCTAACTTCATCGCTGGCAATACTCTCGGACGCGGAAAGGACGCCCACTGCACGGTCGCCCAGTGTATCGTGGGCAACCTTCAGTAGGAGCGTACTATCGATTCCGCCGGAAAAGGCGACGAGTACAGCGCCAAGCTCGCGCAGAATGTCTTGCATTTTCGCGAGTTTGGCGGCGACAGCCGGTTCGAGGTTCAACTCTGTGGTCATGATTCCTCCGCAGGTTTGGCGACCGCATTGGCGATCATTGCCGCACTCGCCCCGGCCCCAATGCCGTTGTCGATATTCACCACTGTCAGGCCGGGGACGCAGGTTTGTAACATCGCCAGTAACGCCCCAATGCCACCACCGCCAGCACCATAGCCGACCGAAGTTGGCACGCCAATTGTTGGCACTGTGGCGAGGCCAGCAACAACTGAAGGTAATGCGCCATCCATGCCCGCTACCACAATCAGCACCCCCACGGCGTCGGAGAGCAATTGTTGTAAGGGGGCGAACAGGCGATGCAGGCCAGCTACTCCGACATCAGCGACGAGGCTCACGCGGCAGCCCATCAGTTCAGCCATCGCCCGCGCTTCATCAGCGACGGGCAGGTCGGAGGTGCCAGCCGTAATGATCCCAACGTGTCCCCCTGTCACTGGCTGCTGATGTGTAGCGTGCCGGACAATCAGCGTTGGATACTCGTGGCGTCGTTCGAGGCAATAGGTTGGGGCCGGGAAGGCCTCAGCCAGTGCTGTGACGTGCTGCTGTTCCGTTCTGCTAATCAGGGCGATGCCTTGTGCGGCAACGAGTCGTTGGGTAATGGCGACCACCTGAGCGGCGCTTTTCCCCGCAGCATAGACGACCTCGGGCCGTCCAGAACGGGTATGCCGTTCAAGATCGAGAGTAGCATAGTCATCCACGGCGCTGATGCGCTGTGCGGTGGCCCCGAATTCCTGAAATGCCCCTAATGTTGCGGTGAGATTGTCTGGTTGCTTAGTCACATTCGCCCTAATGGTCTCGTCACGTTTCAGTATACTGCTACCTACATGGTACCACGGCGGGTCATTGGTGGTGAAATCTTGAATCTTATTGGCGTAATCCAGGTTGATATTGGGTAGCAGGGCTTTGCGGTAGCAGGTCTGTTGCTCACTACAGATCCTGCTGGTTGATAGGAATAGACTATACTCAAGTATGCAGATCGGTGGTTGGCGGTAGGAAACTGACAGCGGTAAATAGGGGGATGGCCTGATGACACATCCAGATGGTTTCGTTGATCTTCGGAGCGATACTGTAACGCACCCAACACCCGCTATGCGGCAGGCGATGGCCGATGCCGAGGTGGGCGATGATCAGTACGGGGAAGACCCGACCGTTCGTCGTTTGGAGGAAGCCGCTGCCGAGAAACTCGGTAAAGAAGCCGCCTGCTATGTCGCTTCTGGCACGATGGGCAACTTAATCGCGATTCTGTCGCACTGTGGCCGGGGCGATGAGGTGCTGCTTGGCGATGAGTGTCATGTTCTCTGGTATGAGAGTGGCGGCGCTGCCACTCTTGGTGGGTTGCCTTTCAACAAACTCCGCACTGATCGGCTTGGGCGGATCGATCCACACGAGATCGCCGACATGATCCGAATTACCCGCCCAGGCTATCCGCGTACCGGGGTCCTTTGTCTAGAAAATACGCATAATCGTTGTGGTGGAACGGTGCTGCCGCCAGAATATTTTGCCGAGGTGCGCCAGATTGCCGAGCCACGCGGGGTGCCAATGCACCTGGATGGGGCGCGGATTTTCAATGCGGCAGCGGCGCTTGGGTTACCTGCCAGTGACCTCGTTCGTTCCTTAGACTCCATTCAGTTCTGTTTCTCGAAGGCGTTGGCGGCCCCCGTTGGTTCGATTGTCGTGGGCAGTCGTGATTTCATTGGTCGGGTTCGGGCCAATCGGAAGTTGGTTGGTGGCGCAATGCGGCAGGCTGGCGTTATCGCGGCAGCAGCATTGGTTGGCCTGAATGAGATGGTTGAACGTCTGCCAGAAGATCATCGCCGCGCACGGAAATTGGCTGAAGGGCTGGCTCAGATCCCTGGGATCACGGTCGATCTGGAAACGGTTCAGAGCAATATTGTGATCTTCAAGCCAGAGCCAGCCCGTATCACCACCGATGAGTTTATCGCGGGGATGGTTGAAGGCGGGGTGCGTGTTTCGAACTATGGCTTGCGTGGGCTACGGATGGTTACGCACTATCAGATCACCGATGCTGACGTTGAGC
>JBDHWF010000255.1:0-3111 GCA_039810045.1 Chloroflexia bacterium | reverse complement strand
ATGCCATCGTCCAGGCCAGCAGAAAAGAGCGTGCGGTCACTAGCAAAATCAGGCGAGAGCGCCAACGCCAACGTCGGAATAGCATTGAGGCCGTTGTCCGCAATTTCCCAGGTCTGCCCACCATCGGTCGAGCGGGCGATTCCCTGCCGAACCAGGCCCGCCACCAACGTTTCTTCGTCACCATCTGGTACGAACGCCAGACTGAGGACAAAGCCCAGTTCTTGCCCAGTCGTCTGCCAGGTCAGCCCGCCATCAGTTGAGATCGCCACGCCTTCATTGGTTGCGGCGGCAATTGTCGTCTGATCTGCGGAGAACGCAATCGCCGAAACACTGCGCCCGGCCAACCCTTCGACCGTCTCCCAGGTTGCGCCAGCATCTTCGGAGCGCGCCAAACCATCGGCCTCAGTACCAGCAAAAACCACCTTATCCGTCTGAAAATCGGGCGAGATCGCGAGGCATTGCACAGCGGGATCATCGATGGGCAATTCGACCTGCCGCCATGACTTCCCGCCATTGCGCGTGCGGTAGAGACCCGCAGCAGTGGCGGCAAAGCCAGTACCATCGCGCTGAAACTGTGGCGAGAAGGCGAGCGCGAGGATCGTCAGGTCGAGCAGGCCAGGGTTCGCATTATCCCAACTGCGTCCTGCATCGTCACTCCGCAAAATGCCGTCAAGCTCCGAGCCAACAAAGAGCGTGCCACTCGTCTCAGTCCCTGGCACAACCGCCAGCGCAAACATCCGCCCACCAGTCAGCACGATTTGCCAACTTTGCCCCCCATCGGTCGAGCGATAGCAGCCATCGGCAGTGCCAATGAATAAGGTCTGGTCGTTAGCGTAGTCGGCAGACGCCGCTAACGCCGCCACAAATGGCGCACTCGCCCCATTATCATCGGCCTGCCAGCTACGCCCACCATCAATCGACCGCCTGATACCGACAGCAGTCGCCGCAATAATGGTCGCCTGCGCTGCTTCATCGCGCACCGCTAGCAGAGCCGTCACCGTGCCACCACGGCGGTCAGCCAGTTGTTCCCATCCCGCTTGTTCTACTACCCGCATCATTCCCCCTGTCGTATCACACTTTCCTGCTTTATTATGGATTAACTGCTGTCTCTGGCTTCTTATGGCGAACCAATACATCGGTCGTGAGTGCCATCGTCGCGGTGCTGACACTTGCCTGTAAGGCGGCCTGTGCGACCGAGAGTGGATCAACAATCCCGGCCTCCCAGGGATCGACCCACTTCCGGCCAACCACATCGAACACCATACCTGCCTGCTGCTCTTGCACCGTGGCGATCAGCGGGGCAGACTCAAAGCCCGCATTCCGCATTATCATCGCCATTGGCCCCTTCATTGCCTGGGCCAGGATCTTCACGCCAAACGCTTCATCACCGCTCATCTCTGCGCTGAGTCGCTCCAGCGCGGGAATCGCCCCCACGAAGGCCGTGCCACCACCAGGCACCGCACCATTGCGCAGGGCAGCGTGGGCAGCCGTAATCGCAGCCTCAACGCGCAGGCGTAACTCTGCCTGTTCCGCAGGAGTTGGGGCCGCAACGTAGACCGTCGCTGCGGCTCCCGCGAGCTTGCCAATTCGTTCTTGCAAGCCCCGGCGCAGGTGATCATCATTCTTCACCTCGCGCAACTCCGCCTTCACTTCGTTGATCCGTTGGCGAATCGCCCCCTTTACACCAGCACCGCCAAGAATCCCAAACGTTTTATCAGTGACCCACGCCTGTCGCGCTGTACCCAGGTCTTCCAGCATGACCTTCTCGACCGTATCGCCCCCATCGGAGTTCAACAATCGTCCGCCAGTAGTGACAGCCAGGTCAGTCAATACTTTGCTGCGTTGTTCGCCCATCGAGGGCGCTTTCGCCGCCATCACCTCATCAAACAACCCCTGATCGCGATTAAGCACCAGCAGCGACAGAGCAGAGTCAGACACTTCTGGCGCAATAATCAGCAAGTTACGGATACCTTCCGCCACACAGAGTTCGAGCAGCGGCACCAATTGCTCAGCCCGATTCAGCGTGCTGTCAGTGAGCAGAATCCGAGGATTGATCAGGCGTGTATTGATCGTGCCATCGCGCAAGAGATAGTAGGAATGATAACCGCTATCCCAGCGTACCCCTTCGATATATTCGACTTTCGTTTTCGTGCCTGGGGCGTCCTCGACCAGCACTGCGCCATCAACGCCAACTGATTCCACCGCCTCACCCAGGGTTTCGGCTAGTTCTTCATCACGAATAATCCCTGAAATCACGCGGGCCAGTTCTGTAGGATGATCGACCGTGCGCGACTGCTCCTGCAACGCATTCAGGGCCACGCGTAAGCCTTGTTCAATCCCCCGCTTAATCAGCATGGCATTGCCGCCAGCGGCGATATAGTGTGCGGCAGCGTGCATCACCTCCTGGCAGAGGACCGCCGCCGTCGCCGAGCCGTCACCAACTTCCTCAAAGACTGTCCAGACCAACTGCCGTACGAGCATCGCGCCCATATCGCCAAAGGGATCTTCCAGTTGAATAGTGCGGCGGGCGATTGTCGCAGCGTTATCCAGAATTTCTGGCGCACTGCGCGTACTCATCCCCTGGTTCGCCACTGTGCGCGCAATTGGCCCCAACGTTGGGCGCAAGAGCGCGGTCATCTGGTCCATTCCTTGCATCAAGGCCACCCGCGCCCGTGGTGCCTCTAAGATCAATTGCCGGGGCATTCGTCTTGCTCCTCCCCCATTCCAACGTTTCTGCCATTCCCGCAGAAGTTCCGCACATCTGCCGCACCTGACCACCCGGCCTATCCCAGCAGCGGCAGCGCATTGACCAAGTTGAATGGTTTATTGTCGCATATAGGGCCGCTATCTGCGTAGAGTACGAACCCTCGCTACTAAAGATGCTACTGAGGCTCGCAGAGTTCCCACGCCAGCTTGCCACAACAAATACGGCAGACGCCCAGATTGCGCGTCTGCCGCACCAGTGAAGATTGCCTGATCCCTATACCAGGAGAAAATGTTCGATTGTCCAGACCTTACGGCAAGTGATTAGTGGCCCAGTAGCTATTGAGGCCCTGCCAGAGGGTATAGGCAAACCACGCCCGACTACTCGGTTGGTCCCAGCCGTTGAAG
>JBDHWF010000254.1:0-3178 GCA_039810045.1 Chloroflexia bacterium | reverse complement strand
CCCCGGATGCGGGCGTTTGTGGCTGGGGTAGATCGGGTCGTGCTGTCGATTGCGCGGCACTGGCTCCTGGCGCTCAACGTGGTTGCCGCAGCCTATGCGGGGCTGCCAGTCCTGGCTCCCTGGCTGCTGTCCAAAGGGATCACGTTACCGGCCCAGATCATCTACTTCCTGTACAGCTTCACCTGCCATCAGCTGCCTGAACGATCATTTTTCATCTTTGGCTATAAGATGTGCTACTGCGAGCGCTGTTGTGCAATCTATAGTGGACTCTTGTTGTTTGGGCTGCTCTTTCCGCTGCTCCCGAAAAATATGCAACCGCTCCGTTGGCGGTGGATGTTTGTCCTCTGGGTGCCAATGGCTCTCGATGGCTTTACGCAACTCTTTGGGCTTCGGGAGAGTACCTGGCAACTGCGCGTGATCACGGGAATACTCTTTGCCCTTTCGTTAGCGTGGGTCGGCTTCCCCCACTTGCGAAAAGCCTTCGGCACCATGCGTCATGATCTGGAAGCACGGCTGCTACGGGGTGGCGCACAGCCAATCGCGCCACCCGTATGAATTGCCTGATTATGCCTGATTGGGGATGGCGGGTGAATGGCGCAGATTAACCTTCGTGGCACGAGAAATGCATCATTGTTCAGTGCGATGGAAGGCATCCTGGCCCTCGCAGCTGTGGTGGAAACCGTCCTTTGTGCGGGGCTAGCGTTGATTGTCAGTCGTGTTGGTAGCGGTAGTGCTACAGTAGGCTTCTTCTTTGCTATCAACAAGGTCGTGTTGGGGCCTTTTGCCCTGCTCTCGATTTTTGGCGGCGGCATGGCAACGGCGATTTTCCAGCAACTTGCAGCGATGCTGGTTTATGGGCTTTTCTTCCTCTTGATCATTGGCGGGGTGTCTTGGTTAGAACGCCAATAAGGGGTGCGTTGTTGGGGTAGTCCTGCAGCAAGATCCTGGTTTGGGCCATTCTACTGATCACCCAATGACTACTGAGCGGAGAATTTCTCGTGCATAAAAATGAATTTGTCCGGCAAGTGGCTCGAGAATGTGGGCTACCGCAGACAACTGTATCACAAGTACTCAATGGCACAGTTCGAGTGGTCGCCCGCTCATTGATTGTTGGGCAGAAGATTGTTTGGACAGGGTTTGGCACGTTTGAAATTCGGAAACGCAGCCGGCGACAAGGGATCAATCCACAAACTGGTGATCGGATTACGATTGATTCAACCCTGACACCGGGCTTTACCGCATCGTCAACGTTTAAGGATCGTGTACTGAAACAGATCGAAGAGCAAGATTAGCTGGCCTCGTAGGTGTTCTTCTTGGCTTCTGACGTGCTATCCTGAGTATACAAATTGGTTGCCAGAAGCAATCGCTTCTGACAGCCCTGTGGGTAGATAACACATGGGAAGGATTCGATGAATAGCCTGACACGGAATACAGTACGTGGTGTGCTTGGGATTGTTCTGGCTGCGGCGGCAAACTGGTTAGCCAACTTAATTGTTGATCGAATCTTTGGCCCCGAGGAAGAGTACGAACTCTAATATCGCTTGACCAAACGTATGATGCAGGCTTCGGTACAACGTTTTGCAGAGTGGGGCGCGACCACCATCGCGCCCTCTCCTTTTGCCGCCGCTGACCGTACGCTGCAACTGCCGCAACTGGTAGTATTCGTGAATCCCAGTATCCGTAAATTCACCGCGCCTGATCTCTACCGCTTGTTTGAGCGCGAGCTTGGTTCGTTCTACACAATTCAGGTGTTTGAAACGCAGCCGGATGACGATATTGGCGCACAGGTTCGAGCGCTCGCTGATGATGTTGCGGTGGTCGTCGCCTGCGGCGGCGATGGGACGGTGAATGCGGTCGCCTCTGGACTGGTGGGCCACCAAACGCCACTCGCCATTCTCCCTGGTGGTACAACAAATATTATTGCTCAGGGGTTGGGCCTACCCACTGATCCGCTGGCCCTCTGCCAGATTCTCCGTGAAGGGGGGCTGACAGTGGCGATTGATGTCGCGCAGGTTGGTGAACGGTACCTGCTACATATGGGCGGCGCGGGATATGATGCACAACTGATGGAGATGACCAGTCGTTCGGCCAAGCGGACCTTTGGCCTTGGGTCCTATATTGTTTTCGGGACGCGGGGCTTTTTCGATCAACCGATTGTTGACTTCACTATCCTGGTTGATGGGCGGATCATTCGCGAACAAGGCTGGATGGTGCTGGTGGCAAATGGCAGCAATGTGCTGACGCGGGGATTGCGACTCGGGCCAGATATCAGCACGACTGATGGTGAACTCGATCTCGTGATTTTTACTGCGCCCAGTGTGCTGGATGCCGCCGTTTCATTTCTCTCGATCCTCACCCGCCATTATCGCTCGCCATATTTGCGCTACGAGCGAGGTCGCCAGATTGAAGTCCATGCCGATCCACCGTTGCCGGTCGAGTTTGACGGTGATCCGCAAGGGACAACCCCATTTATCGCCGAAGTCGTCCCTGCTGCGCTGCGGGTGCTCGTGCCGCCACCAGGCAATGGGCGACTGCTTGGGCCCTGGCTGCGGCGTAACCTGGCAAACCTGCTTCCCACATCCGGCGTATTGCCTGATTACTAAGGCGCTTTGCCCCCCGCTGCTGCCCAGAGGGCCTGGCTCACTGCATGGGCCGTCCAGGGCTGGGTTGGCGTAGTGAGCGTGGTGGCTCGGTTGCGCAATTGCTCAGCGTAGCGGGCATAATAACTGCTGGTGAATGCTACTGGCCCGAGGCCGGGGATTTGCAGCGCGACAAGCTCATCAAAAAATGGATAGATTTCTGGATAGCTGGCGGCGAGGACGGCTGAAGCAGTGGCTGGCCCCACTCCGGCCAGTTGCGCGATTTTTGCCAGTGGCTTGCGTGGATCAGGCAAGAGGGCAAAGGCGGCAGTGCTGAGTTCGATTACGGTTTCTGGCGCGTTACCCCGTACCAGGACCAGATTGCGGGCGCGCCAAACGCCCCGCTTCATCTTCCACTCCGTGATCGTGATCAACTCTTCTGCCGTAATGTGCTGTGGCGTGCGGGCTGCCAGGATCGCTGGAAAGTCGTTGCGATACCATTGATCAAGGTCCACCAAGCGGGATACTTCCTGGCTGGCAACAACTGCTGGATATGATTCGAGGGCCGTTGCCCAGTCTGTCTGTTGGTCGCTGGCCCA
>JBDHWF010000253.1:0-3221 GCA_039810045.1 Chloroflexia bacterium | reverse complement strand
GATACTTCCTGGCTGGCAACAACTGCTGGATATGATTCGAGGGCCGTTGCCCAGTCTGTCTGTTGGTCGCTGGCCCAGAGATCATTCATGTCTCTTGTGCCTCCTTGCCTGACTGGCTCCTACGTCGTGGTTAGCTGGGTAATTGTCGCACAAGAATAGTGGACCACCCAATAATTGGGTGGTCCACCGCTTGCTGTCGCCCGTACTTCTGGCTGCGTTGCTCAGGCATCAACTTGACGTAACAGTGCCAAGGCTTCATCGGTCGAGATTTCGTGCTGTTGCAGTGCTTTTAGAATATCCAGGCGCGTTTGCTCACGGTTCACTGGCGGCGTTGGCTCGCCTTTCGGAGCGGAATTTGAATCTGTGTTGGTCGTTGTTTCCATCGTTGTGGGCTGGGCGATCTCTGCCGCAGACGCAGTATCGGCGGTGGTGTCGGCTGATCCTGTCGGCAGATCGGCTGCTTCAGTGCTACCAGTGGGTTCAATGATAGTTCCTTGCTCGGCACCTCCCGTTACGTCGGCCAGCGTTGAGGCTGATGGTGTTGGTTGTGCTGTGGCTGATGCCGTCGCTGCCTGTTCTGGCGTGGGCCAGAGTTCTGAGTCGGGCCAGGAACGCTGATCACCTGAGCGGCTGGTTGTGGTGCGTGCTGGTTGGCTCGTTGCAGCGTCTTGGCTTGCCCAATTGTTGGTCTCGCTCTGTTGGGGCCGTAGGACAAGATTGCCACTGACAGTGCGTACCCGTAAGCGGATCTCACTGGCCGTCGCCGCAGCCGGGTCGCCAATCAGATACTCCCAGCGGTTGCGACTGCGGCGGCGTTCGCGTTGGTATTCATCATTGCGGCCACGATCACGGCGTGAGCGGTGAGAGGTTTGATCAGTCGCGATATAGAAGCCAGGCAATTGGACGCCTTCCTGGTCGATATGCAGAAAATCACCGATCCGAATCTCATCCCCGCTGATGTGCATATTGCCGAGGCTGATTTCTGGATTGACAAAACCACTCTCAGTGTCATCCTCAAGTGTGTTGCGCCAATCATCATCGGCGTGATGATAGGGGAAGTTGCTGTGCAGTGAGCCACTGACTGTGCGTCCACTGAGCCGGGCGCTCAGGGTTGGCTGGACGCGCAGCGTAATATCGCCGCTGACTGTCCGGGCTTCGTAGTCGCCAGCATTTAAGGTGGCGTCAATCAGACAATCCCCGCTGGTCGTGTTGACGTAAAAGCCACTTAGCGCGCCTTCGCGTAGAGTAAGATCGCCGCTGGTACTCTTGAAGCCCACCTGACCAGTGAGTTGCTGATTGCGGGCATCGCCACTCAATGTTTGCATTACCAGGTTGCCGTCGATCCGGCGGGTGGTGATATTGCCGCTGGCAGTCTTCACGGAAGCGGTGCCGGTAATATCGCCAATCTGGAGATTCCCGCTCATCGTAGTTGCTACCAATTTGCCTTTGACATTCGCGCAGTCGATATTACCGCTGGCTGTTTGCGTCATGACCGAACCTTCTAGTCGACCAACCTGAATCGCCCCGCTGCTGGTAGACAAACTGACTGATGTCCGGCGTGGTACGGTCACTTCGAGCCGAATATTGTCGATCCGATTCCCCAACGTTTTGAGGGCCGTGAGGGTGTCAATCACGTCGTTGAGATTGCGCAGATGACCGAGATGGTTGAAAAGGTCGTCCTGCTCACGTTGATAGTTTTTCGTGGTGCGCTTGATCTCACGCCTGATCTCGTTGCCCGACCGTACGCGAATACTAATTTCGCCATCGACGCGCATCTGGATTTCGGAGATAAGGTCCAGCGGGACTGCTTGCCCATTCGGTTTCACCGCCCGCACCGTCACGGTG
The DNA here is from genome assembly GCA_039810045.1 of Chloroflexia bacterium. Lineage (GTDB taxonomy): Bacteria > Chloroflexota > Chloroflexia > Thermomicrobiales > CADCWN01 > CADCWN01. The sequence continues at coordinate 1,376 of JBDHWF010000253.1, read as the reverse complement.
TTTGCTTCAGGATCACCCAAGACGCGCAATGCGCTGTCCTGCGCGGTGACTTTCACCTGGGCGATAGTGTCTGGAGCAATGGAAAAGTGGCGAACCTCTTCGCCGCTCCATTGTCCGCTTGCTGTTGATTCTGAGTAGGTCATTGGGGGCTCCTTTCTGCTCGTTCGTCAATCCTGGTGTAAGTTTTTGCTGTGATTATCTTTCCTCCTTGCTGAAGTCAATCGATGCGACACCGCTTTTGATTGCGATCGTGATCGCGGCAGGATCACTGCCTGCTGCGGTGCGATAGGTGTGACCACGGCGGTGCAATGATGTACCGTGGACTGTGACGATCGGTGCAGTAATCGTTGCTTCGGTGCTGAGATCGGCTGGTAGGTGGATTGTGGCATTGACCACACCACCTTTGATATTGATCGCCAGTGGTTGCTGGACCTGGGTAAGGTCGAGCGTTAGCGTGCCTGCGCCAGCATCTATCGCTAACTGCGTGAGCGCTAATTTTCCAACAGTGAGTGTGGCATGACCTGCCCCTACGTTGAGCCTCAATTCAAGTGGCACTTGATCCTGAAAACGAAGATCCCAGTGATGCTGGTGATTATTCTGCGCTGATCTACGTGGTGAATCGGGTTGCCGTAACAACAGATTGCCCTGTTCTCCGGCTATCTGGTATGTAAGTTCGGGTTCCCAGCTAGGGTCGGGGTAGGTCAGGGTGGCATCGAGCAGATTGGCGGCACCATCGCCAATCGTCAGCGTGCCTGCGCCCATTTGGAGGGTGGCAGCGACCTGCTTGGCTCCACGAAGTTCTACAGTGCGCGATCTGCTGATCGCATTGTGAGTAGTCTCTATAGACATTGCCGTACTCCTTTAGTAGAGGTCGAGTGTGCCAGCGCGACGCACTGCACGTTCGACCCAGGCAAACGCGAGGAAACCAGCGCACGGTAGTAGCACCGCAAAACCCGCGAGCGGCAGAAGTTGTGAGAGTTGGCTGCTGATTGCCGCGTGGTGCAGCGCGCCATCGGCCAACGCCTGCATTCCATAGCCAAAGGGGACGCAGCGGGCGATGCTGCGGCTCGGTTCTGGGAGTAAAGCGATTGGGTAGTATACCCCCCCCAGGAGCATGAAGATCGGTGAGACAAGGTTGGAAAACGGATTTGCTTTCTTCAATGCCAGCCCAATCGCCGAGAAGATGATCCCCATCCCCCAGAGCGCGAGGAGCAGGAGGGCAAGGGTGAGGATAATGGTGGGCCACGCAGGGTCATAGCGCACGCCAAGAAAGAGCCAACCACAGAGGAGCGCAACGACGGCACTCAGCCCCGCTTCAAAGACCCCCACCAGGGCAAAGCCAGTGAGCCAACTCAGGCGCGGGCAGGGGGCGAGAA
>JBDHWF010000252.1:0-3236 GCA_039810045.1 Chloroflexia bacterium | reverse complement strand
CCCATCGTTGACCGCCTTGAAGGCAGCGCGAATCGCCACTTCGGTTTTCCCAAAGCCCACATCGCCAGTGACCAACCGATCCATTGGGCGGCTGATCTCCATGTCGCCTTTGACTTCGTTGATCGCCCGCAGTTGATCTTCGGTCTCCACATACGGGAATGATTCTTCAAGTTCACGATCCCAGGTGTTATCTGGTGCGAAGGCGTGACCGGGGGTGGCTTCGCGTGCGGCATAGAGCGCCAGCAGTTCGTCAGCCATATCGGCAACCGCACGCTTCACGCGGTGCTTTGTCCGCGCCCATTCTTGCGATCCCAGGCGGTTCAGGCTCGGCAGATCGTCGCCTGTGCCACTGTAGGGCGCGATGCGGTCGGTCTGGTCAATTGGCACATAGAGGCGGTCGCCGGCGGCATATTCAAGCGTCAGGAACTCGCGGGTATTGCCATCGCCAACGGTGCGGGTGATCATCCCACTGTAGCGGGCGATTCCGTGTTCCAGATGTACGACATATTGTCCCGGCACTAGGGCACGAATGAACGATTGATGCTGGGCGCTGCTGCGCCGCGAGGCCCTTCGGACGACGCGCACGGTGCCGAAGATCTCGTGGTCGGTCAGGACCACTAATGCACCGGGGTTGAGGTGGTGTTGTGGCCCAGTCTCGGGCGGCGCGGTCTGTTGGTGGTATTCCTGGCCTGCTGGTTCATAGAGCCACCCATTGTGCAGACCTCCCTGCACCAACGTCAGTGGTGGTAGGGGTTCTGGGGGGGCAGGCAGGGCAACGTGCGGGGTGATCTCGCGTTCAGCCAAAATCTCCCGCAGACGTTCGGCCTGCTCAGTGACAATGACGGTGCGCACGCCACTCCGCAAATATTCTGCAACATCGCTGATGACACGGGGCAGTCGGCCCGCGTAGGCGGCAGGTTGCCCCAACCGATCAAAGGTGAGCGCAGTGGTTGCCTCGGCAACGCTGGGTTGCCCAAAGCTCAGGCGCACGGTGCTGCTGAGTTGGGCCAGAATCGTATCCCAGCGGTGGAATGGTGGAAGCAAACCTTTCGGTAACTCACCGCTTGCCTCAAAGCTCAACTGGAGTTCGGCGGCTTGTGCTTCGATCTGACGGGCGGCCAGTTGAATCGCTCCTGGTTCATCAAAGATTACCAGGGCGTTTGGCGGCAGATAATCGAGTAATCCCGCAGGCTCTTGGCTGAAATACGGCGCGAGAAAATCTGGCGAAGGGGGCGTTTCACCGCGCTCGATCAATGTCAATAGACGGCGCCATTCTTCTCGCACTTCCGAGCGCAATGTCGATTGATCAAGCTGTTGTAGCTGGTCTAACGCTGCATCACGGTGCCAGAGCGGTAGTTCACTGGCAGGCAGAATGATGACTTCGTTCAGGCGGCTGGTAGAACGTTGGGTTACTGGATCGAACGGGCGCAGCGAGTCAATCTCGTCGCCAAAAAGCTCAACCCGCACTGGGGCGGCGCTACCAGCGGGCCACACGTCGATCAGGCCGCCACGCTTGCTAAACTGGCCCGGTTCCTCAACGGCGGTGACTGGCTCATAGCCCCCGGCGATCCAGCGGGAAAGGGTTTCGCTGAAGTCGAGTTGATCACCGAGCCGTAATATCTGCCGCCACTCGCGTAATGCAGCAGGCGGCAAAGTTTGTCCTTGCAGGCCCCGTGCACTGGCGACGAGCACCAATCCATCAAGGCCGCCTGAATCATCGGCACTGAGGAGGCGGTTCAAGGTGCCAAGCCGTGCGGCGATGGCGATTGGGTCGGCAGGCAATTGTTCGTAAGGTAGGGCGTCGTGGGCGGGCCAGAGGAGTAATTCGTCGCCAGTGGCGAGATAGGCGGCCAGTCCATCGTGCAGGCGACTGGCGACATCCTGCCGTGAGGTGATAACAACCAGGGGGCGGCTGAGGGCGTGCGCGAGGGCGGCGATCACGACCGGGCGGGCTTCCTGTGGCACCTGCTCCAGGCTAAAATGCGTGCCAGCGCTGGCTTTTTGCAGGGTATTGACCAGCGCCATGAACTGCTCATCCTGGGCAATGGCCGTCGCTAAAGCGGTTACTTGCATCGTGGGCAGGTTCCTTCCCCTGGGGCATTGTGTCACCAATGGCACAACACAAAGAAGCCTGATCATCAAGATCGGCCCTGTTCTTGGGCTGGTCGAACCAGCTACTACAAGTATACCAGGGGTTCTCAGCAGCGCGCAGTATTCGAAGACAAGTCCTGTTGCGGCTCGCTGGGTTCGGTTAGCGTGTGAGTTGATCTAGACTGGCAGCGTGTTGGCAAGCAGCGCCTGTTCCAGGCGGTCGAGGCAACTCTCCCAGCCTAGCCGATTATTCTCGCAAGTGCTGGCGTCTGCAAAACGCTCATGGGTGAGGGTGATCTCCGTTTGATGACCACGCTGGCGAAACTCAACGGTGACCTGTGTTTCTGTTTCGTCCTGGCCCTGCCAGTGCCAGGTATAGACCAGGCGCTCTGGAGGTGTTACTTCTAGAAATGTCCCGCTCACGACCAGGGGCCCTTGCTTTGGCAGGTCTGCGGAACGAATCGTGTAGTATCCACCGACTCGCAAATCGATCGCAAACGTCGTTGCAAAATGCTTGGGCCACCACCAGCGAGCCAGCACTGCTGGGTCAGTCCAGGCGCGAAAAACCTGTTCGCGGGTGGCCGCAACGGTGCGAACAAGGTGTAGTGTTGTTGTGGCTGCCTCTCCGTTACTGCTCATTGGGCTGTTCCTCCAAATATTCTGCTAATGCTGTCAATTGATTGTCCCAGAACTGCTGATAGTGGGTTAACCAGGCTGTCGCTTCGCGCAACGGCGCGGGTTCAAGCCTGCACCAGGAGACCCGTCCGCGTTTCTGCCGCGTTAGTAACCCTGCGCGTTCCAGCACCAGCAGATGCTTGGTGATGGCAGGGAGGGAGTGGTTCGTGTGGTTGGCTAATGTACTGACCGAGGCTTCACCAGTAGTCAGACGATCAAGGATCGCCCGCCGTGTTGGATCGGCAAGGGCCGCGAATATGGGAGCCAGCGGATCAGATAAATACTTAACCATGTGGTTAAGTATAGCGGCAACAGCTGGCGATTGCCAGTGTAGAGGCCACGCGGGAGTATTTTCGGCGGTTATTGTGTCAGTTTCGTAGTGGGGTGCTGCTGCGCCCACTGGCCCAGATGAACGCCAATATCCTCTTGCAGTTGCACGGTCAGGCCTCCATCGACGACGAGTGCGTGCC
>JBDHWF010000251.1:0-3258 GCA_039810045.1 Chloroflexia bacterium | reverse complement strand
AAAGTACAAGAAGAAATCAACCGGTCGTTACGTCGTCACTATCGGTTCTTCGACTCTCAAAAAATGACCGCAGTCCAAAATCTCATTCATAAAATCAACTTGAGTTAAACTATCAAAACGACTGTATCCAAAAAGCTCCCTCACATGAGTCCAATTCTTTTGCTCCACGTGGGCATTGTCATTTTTCTGGTAGGGCCTTCTTCTTACAAAATTTACTCTATTCTTCCTGTTAAAAAAATAAGAATGAAGATCATGGTTTAAAAACTCATTCCCATTATCCGAAGCAAAACCTTTTACTTCAAACGGCAAGGCCATCTCAATAGACTTGATTGCACTCAAAACCGTTTCACTCTCTTTCCTCCACATGGCCCTATTCTCTGTCCAACCAGAGTAAATATCTGTCATTGTAATCGTATTAATAAACTCACCAGCAAGGCTTGTCCCACAATGGGCAACAGTATCTGCCTCTATATACCCCGGCTCATTAACAGCATGATCCAATAACTGAATTGGTATCTTATTTTTGATCAAGGATGGCTCCGTACTGCTTTGACCGCGCCTCCATTCCTTACGGTGTCTTTGTAAAATACGATCAATGGTTGAAGCGCTGACCTTCTTTAATAAATATTTCATATGATCGCTGGCCTCGTAAAACTCTAACCATATCGGCATCGCCGCTACGATCTTTTTAGAGCACATCCTATTCATGGCTTGCCACAAGATTAAAATGTGCTCATGGATATCTGGACCATAAAAAACCTTCCTTCCAGGCCTTCTAACCCTGGCCCTAAAATCCTCATTTAAAAGCCTTATGGCATATTTTCTCGTGATATCGCAAACTTGGCAAAACTCATCAATAATCAATGTTTTTTGCCTTCTATTACTTTTGAAGTACCTAGATCGTACCCTTTCAAGGTATTGTCTCTTTAACTCGTTGGACATAATCCACCCCGCTATATTGGTTTTTAGCTCGTAACTAAAATCATATTCGGTATCAGGATTATGATTCAACGGGTCTCTTAGTGCCCCCATTATGATTCAACTACCCCTTTGGGTATCATTTATTATGAGGCAACTCGCAGATGCTTTTTAAAGATAAAATGGCATGGGTTTTGTAATACCTTATTCTGTTCAAATTAAAAAAGGATATGGTGCTCTTTATGAAAGCTCTATTGTTGATTATTCTAACACCACTGACCTTATTAGGCTCTTTTGCCTTTGGCCAGTCAACTACCCCAGATGATTATGTAAAAATCAATACCCCTTTTAAACAAATCGAAAATGGCATGATATTAGAGGGATCCATAGATTACGGCGGACCACAAACTAACTTTTTAGTTGATTTGAATTCTCCAGAAATGAAAGACTTTTTAAGATATCCTCAGACAACCCAAAATAAAGAGTTCTGGAAGCGTGTTGAAGACATGGCTTATTACACAGCTTTTACCCTTAGACGAGATGGCCCCCAAACATCGGCTTATCGTTATGTAAACCTATCCCATCAAAGATCAAAAACCCCAATTCCAATTGGCCAGTTTGCTGCTTGTAATGCCGGTGGATGTAGAGAAAATGCACTTTTTTTGCACCTTGCTTTAAAAGCTTCTGGAATTCCCAACCAATACGTATATGCCAAGATATCGGTAGCAACACCAGAAGCCACTTACGTAGAAAACCATGCTTTTGTTGTCTTAGAGCACGAAGGAAAAAAATGGGTGATTGATTCTTATAATCCTGCATTTAATGGGGCATCTTTTGATGAGCTTTTATCAAAAGATGGTGTAACAGCTCAAAATCAAAAAGCTCCTTATGATAGAATCGAACCAGAAGTTTCTTATGTGAGTAAGATTTTAAATATTCATAATTATCCAGCAGTTTTGATACCAAGATCTCAAGTTCAGTGTCGCAGTCTTTTTATGTGAGAGTCCACTACATAATCTAAAAAATCTTAAATATCTATGTCAAAAAAAAGATTTGTCCCGGTCTAAATTCCTGTTAAATTATAAGAAAATCATATCAAGAGGATACAAATGTCTATTGTTATCGAAATCCTTAAGAAGAATGGTATTGTTGTAAACGGGCAAAGCCCTTCAGACATTCAAGTTTTAGATAAAAGACTTTACGACAGAATTTTATCTCATGGCTCTCTGGGTCTTGGTGAAGCCTATATGGAAAAGTGGTGGGAATGCGAAGATCTCGGTGGATTTTTCTACCTCATTTGCCGAGCAAGGCTTGAAGATACAGTTAACCCGTTACAGATTCTCCCTCATATTATAAAAGCACGCCTTTTTAACCACCAAGCCATTTCTAGAGCTTTTAATGTTGGCAGAGCTCACTACGATATCGGGAATGAACTCTACATGAAGATGCTCGATAAACGTATGGTTTACACTTGTGGTTATTGGAAAAATGCAAAAAACTTAGATGAGGCACAAGAAGCTAAACTTGATCTTGTATGCAAAAAAATAAATCTTAAGTCAGGTATGAAAATTCTTGATGTCGGATGTGGATGGGGATCTCTTTTAAAATTTGCAGCTGAGAACTACGGTGCTAAAGGTGTTGGCATTACTGTATCCCAAAAACAGGCGGAGCTTGCAAGAGAGCTTTGCAATGGACTTCCTATAGAAATTAAAATTTGCGATTATAGAAAGATCACAGGATTCTTTGACCGAATTGTTTCTCTTGGTATGTTTGAACACGTTGGATATAAGAATTATAAAACCTATATGAAGGTTTTGGCTAAATGTCTAACCGATAGTGGTATCTTTCTTCTTCATACAATTGGAGGCAATACTTCTAAGGTTACAACAGACCCATGGATCGATAAGTACATATTCCCAAATGGAATGATCCCATCAGCAAAACAAATTACCGCTGCTGCCGAAGGCTTATTCCTTATAGAGGACTGGCATAATTTTGGACCATATTATGATAAAACACTCATGGCTTGGCACAACAACTTCAACAAAAATTGGGAATTTATAAAAGAGCATTTCGATGAAACTTTTTATCGAATGTGGAAGTATTACCTTTTAAGTTGTGCTGGCGCTTTCCGTGCTCGCTCCCTGCAATTGTGGCAAATTGTACTTTCTAAAAACGGTCTAGAATCGGGGTACGACTCTATACGATAAGACTTGTTCTATGGTGTTAATCCAGCATGTCACTCTAATTCAAGAGATAAAATGGCCGTTCTGACACTGTAGTTTAGCATGATTCGACTTATCTTTTACTAATACCAGAGAGTGACCACATTTTGTACAT
>JBDHWF010000250.1:0-3321 GCA_039810045.1 Chloroflexia bacterium | reverse complement strand
TCTCCCAGCACGGCTTAGGCTTCGCTGGCGTTTGCGTCGTCAGGATTTTCGACTGCTATTTCCTCATCCACAGTGACTAGCTCATTGGTATCGTCGGCTTCTGTTGCGTCGAGCATGGCCTCAAAGCTCGTTTCCTCTTCATTGCTGCTACCACGGCCTTCGATTGCGGCGTTGGCAATCCGATTGACGATCACCCGGATTGAGCGAATGGCGTCGTCATTCGCGGGGATGATGTAATCGATCTGGTCGGGATCACAGTTGGTGTCGGCCATTGCCATAATCGGAATCCCCAGGCGCAGGGCTTCGGCGATCGCGTTTTGTTCGCGCTTCGGGTCAATGATGAAGACAATCGCTGGTAGTCGCTCCAGTTCGCGAATACCACCGAGCATCCGCTGTAGCTTTTCGTACTCGTGTTGCTGGCGTACTTGCTCAATCTTCGGCATAAGTTCAGCGCTACCACTCTGCATCTGGGTTTCCAGCGTGCGCATATAGCGGAGCCGCGACCGAATTGTCACGAAGTTGGTGAGGGTTCCACCAAGCCAGCGCTGATTGACATAGGCCTGACCACTGCGCTCAGCTTCGCGCTTGATGACATCTTGGGCCTGTTTCTTCGTCCCGACAAAGAGGATTTTTCCGCCACGGCGGGTGGCGTCGGTGACGACCTGAGCAGCCTGCTCCAGCAGTTGTACGGTTTGCTGCAAGTCAATGATGTGAATCCCGTTGCGCTCGGTGAAGATGTACGGCTTCATCTTCGGGTTCCAGCGCTTCTTCTGGTGGCCGAAGTGTACCCCTGCTTCGAGCAGTTTGGTCAGGATTTGCCGTTCGCTTTCCGGCTCCATTGGGTTTTGGGTTTGTTCGTTTACCGTGGTTGCCAACTGTCTGCCTCCTCATGTGTTGTCCATCCGCGTCCGTCATCCCGACGTGTGCATCGTTTGGGCAACCTCCCGCCCGATCACACCACACGCAGTCAGGACGCGTGCCAATTTGACGCTAGCAGTCTGCTGCGCCACGCGAGAGTATACCACAGCGACGTATCCGCAGTTGATTGACGCCGATACCATTTTCTCCGTATAGTGTGGTGCTGCTTGGGTGGGGTAGGCGATCGTGTGGGTCGATGCCGAATACTGGACACTATACCGATTTCTGGTTGGGCAGTGGCTGCTGATCAGGTGAGGGTAGTGAGGGGGAAGGTGGACGAACAGTTACCACTGGGGAAATTACCATCGGCGTTGCTTGAGCGGTTGCTCAACCGCTATGTCCAGGCCGATGATCGTCTGCTGGTTGGCCCGGGGATTGGGCATGATGCGGCGGCGATTGCGCTCGATGATGAGCGAGCAATGGTGGTGAAAAGCGATCCGATCACCTTTGCCACCGCCGAAATCGGGTGGTATCTGGTCAACGTCAATGCGAATGATCTCGCTTGTCTGGGCGCTACACCGCGCTGGCTACTCGTGACGGCGCTCTTGCCAGAAGGGCAGACGACCCCGCGCCTGGTTGAATCGATCTTCGCGGGGTTGGCCGAGGCTTGCCAACCGTTGGGGATCACGCTTGCTGGCGGGCACACCGAAATTACCTATGGCCTGGATCGCCCAATTCTGGTTGGCACCTTGCTGGGCGAAGCCGCTCGGAGCGATCTGGTCACTCCGGGCAAAGCCCAACCTGGCGATCACGTGATTCTGACCAAAGGCGTGGCTGTTGAGGGCACGGCTCTGATTGCCGGAGAACGCCGTGAGGAAGTTGTGCAACAGTTTGGGCAGGCATTTGCGGATCGCTGCCAACAGTTCTTGCACAAACCAGGAATCAGTGTGGTGCGCGATGCCAAAATTGCGCTGGCGGCAGGGGCGATTGGGCTGCATGACCCTACAGAAGGTGGGGTTGCCACTGGTCTGCGCGAATTGGCCCAGGCCGCTGGTTTAGGGCTGGAGGTTGACGCTGCGGCTATTCCGATCTATCCAGAAACAGCGGCCCTCTGTACGACGTTTGGCCTTGACCCATTGGGGCTGATTGCGTCGGGCAGCCTGCTGGTCGTGGCTCCAGGGGCCTTGACGCGGCAGATCGTTGCTGCCCTTGCTGCGGCCAGGATTGATGCCGCGATCATTGGCACATTTGTCGACGCCGCGAATGGGATACAATTGCGTCGCGATGATCATGGAGAACCGCTGCCAGAGTTTGTTGCTGACGAGATTACGCGGCTATTCGCTACTCCAAGGTTGCAGTAATTCTGGAATAGGTCGAAACAAGATCCCTGATTACACGTACCAATAGATAGCACCCTTGATCTGTACTTTATCGCTCGATCGTCCTGGCCTGTACGGAGGTGATGCTGATGACTACACCGGGTCAGCTACGGCAACGATTCGTGTTTCGCTCCCGTTGTTGGCAAGCCCTGGTGCTACTCCTGTGCGTGAGTCTGTTGGCAGCGTGTACTGGCCCTGGCGGCTCGACGCCCACGGCTACCAGAACGCCGGTAGTGGCAACTGCTGTAGCAAATAGTAGTGACCCAGCGACGGCAACCGCCCTCCCACCAACAGCGACGGGGCTACCCAGCCCGATCAGCGCATCAGCAACGGGGATCCCCACGATCGCCACTCCCGTTGGAATTGGTAGCTCGGCAGAAGGAAGTAATGGCTGGGTGCTGGCGGGCACCCTGGCTCAATCACGCGCGGGCCATTCGGCAACCCTGTTGTCTGATGGTCGCTTACTTGTTGTTGGCGGCGAGCGCTCACAGTCTGGTGAAAACTCCCTGAAAAGTGTGGAAGTCTACGACCCTAATACGAACGGTTGGACCCCAGCCGCAACGATCAACCTTGGTCGCGTGGCGCACACCGCGACACCATTGCCCGATGGCCGGGTCGTGGTGTTTGGTGGTGACACGTTCCAGACGAGCCAGCTCCCATCCTCAACAAACACCTTGGAAATTTATGATCCTGTGAGCAATACCTGGACCCCTGCCGCTTCCAGTGCGCTCAGCCGGGCCCACCATACGGCAACGGTGTTGCCCGATGGGCGCATCTTGATCGTTGGCGGCCAATCGTTGGAAGCGGGAGGGAAGCCAGGACAGTCGCTGGCTGCTGCCGAAATCTATGATCCCTCGACGAACACCTGGACGCAGGCTGGAACCCTGAGTCGTGGGCGCGTGGGTCATACCGCTACGCTTTTACCCGATGGTCGGGTGGTGATTTCTGGTGGCGAAACGGTTGATAGTGCCGGGACGCAGGAAGTCACTGGTTCAGTTGAGATCTTTGATGCACGAACGAATACGTGGACCACTACTGGCGATATGGTAGTTGCACGCACGGGGCATACGGCAACCCTCCTGCC
>JBDHWF010000249.1:0-3384 GCA_039810045.1 Chloroflexia bacterium | reverse complement strand
CTGTATGCGCGGTGATTATACGTATAATCATTCTGGTATGTTTAGTATAGCATAGTCTGTCAATCGATCTGGTCATGCTTGCTGTTCAGCAATCGCGCCCAACAGGGCGTGGCCTTCTGGCGCTAGCCAGTGAATCGTCCGTTGTTCCGCTAATTGCAACACTGCGATTGTGGTGGTTTCTGCCGCCACGAGATCGCCCGTTGCCAACACCGCGCGCGCCCACAGCAAATCAGCCTGGGCGCGCCGAATTGCTAGCTGATGCTGGTCACTCAGGTTCTGAGCCTCGTGCGCGAGATCCAATGCCGTTGCCCACTCGCCTTGCTGTAGTGCCAGCCGAGCCTGCTCAATTGTGCCAAAGACTAAGCCTTCAACCTCGCCCACTGCGCGGAAGTTCGCTGTCGCATCACGGAGCAATGGTTGCCCCCGTGCCAGATCCCCAATGCCGAGATAGGCGAGGGCCGCAACCAGGCGCGAGCGTGCTGCTTCGACTGGCGTGTGGAACTGCTCAAAGACCGCTAGTGCGACCTCGGCGTGGTCGCGGGCCTAGGGAAACAGGTTGAGGTGCAGATAGCATTCGGTCACACCAAGGGTGTTCAGCGCCGCCTCAAACGGAAAACCCGCGCCAAGGAGCGCGGTCGCCGCTGCTCCATACCGTTGCAGGGCGCGGGTGTAGTAGCCCAGGCGGTCTAGGGCCATGGCGCAATTGTGGTCTTGCCACGCCACCCGCACCAACTCGCCGTGCTCCAGCCAGCGCTGGCGTGCTTCCTCATGCATTTGTAGGGCGGCGTGAAACTCGCCAAGATGCACCAGCACATTAGCGGTATTTACGTCAACCGCCGCTAGTTGTGCCACCCCAGCGTCACCAAGTTGCCCAAATGCGGCGCGGGCCCGGGTGTAGCAATCGAGCGCCTGTTCATAGCGCCCCAGTGTGCGGAGGATCGTTCCGGTGTTGAGTTCCAGGATCCCCACCCGCAGCCACATTCCAGCCTGTAGCAGCACTGTGCGGGCACGCTCGACCACGACCAACGCGGTCGCCCCCTGCCCCAATGCGTTGGCCGCCAGGATCCAGCCGATCCGTGTGCGCGCCCAACTCACTTCGTCGTCGAGTGAGAGAAATATGGTGCCTGCATCATCCAGATTGGTCAGGGCTGCGGCAAAGTCACCTTTGGCCCGCAACGCATCGCCACGCGACATCAGCCCCATCGCTCGATGCGTGGGGGATGATGCGCGCTCCGCCCCGTCAATCAGCGCATCAGCCAGCCGTAGGGACGCCGCGATATCCCTGGTGCGGGCCTATTCTGAGGCGTCTTTCAGACTGGTAAAGAGGTGTTCATGGTCGAAGGAGGCCAGCGCTGCTGTCAACACTTGCATACGAACGGCATAATCATCCGTGTCGGCTAATTCCTCTACGACAGCAGTGATTGGATTGTGCGCATCACGATAGATTGTCGGTGTTGACATTGATCTCTGTAATGGTGATGAGTTGATCATCAATGGTCAGGTCGAGCTGATACTGCCCCGCTACCAGGTGCGTAAACAAGAAGGTTGCCGTCGCATCCACCACTACCGACTGCATTGTCGTGCTGTCAGCCTGATGTAACTCCACCGGAATATCCGCAGGTAATGGCGCACCGTCGCTGGTAGTTAGTAGGCCACTGATCTCGCCATGCTGGTGGGCCTGATCCCAGAGGAGATCCAGGGCAATCGTCAGGTTACCAGCAGTATACACCCGTAACCCATCATCCGCCCGCCCACGTAATCCCGCAGCCAGCCCCACTGGGGCTGGGAGTAACGTAGCGATCAGCCGCCGTAGGCCACGTTCTGGTGCCGCTCGCGCTTCTTGGCGCTGCGCCTGGCGTAAAGCTGCTACATCGGCAGTGCAATGCACACAGTCAACGAGGTGAGCGGCGACAGTTTGGCGCTGTGTTGCGAGCAATACTCCCTGCACATACTCTGCCAATGCCAGTGAGGAGGGGCAATCGAGGCGGAAAACGGCTCTGGTCAGCCGCTGCTGTGCCTGGGCGTACGCCAGGGCCACATTTGCACATCGGGTACATTGCGCCAGATGTGCCAGCACAGTTGGGCCGGCTTCACCGTCTGCCGCGGCAAGCAGGTCATCGTCAGTCACTGTGCCACGAGCAATACATTCCGCCATGCGCTAACCTTTCACGGGCCGCAATAATTGGCCTGGCTCAGGGGAGTGGTGTAATGGACGCGGAGGTGATCGATAAAAACTGAGTCAGGCAAAGGGATCTTCGACGCTCCAGTACTTGGCGCAGCGCATAATACCGCACGTGGCCTGGGCCGGTTTGACCACCAACGCGATGACCCTCCGCGCCGCTAGCAGCGCTCGCATATGGTTGCCCTGCGGCTATTGCCCTGATCCATCCCTCAATCGCTTCACGCACTCGCACGTGCTACTGTACTTCAAGAGCAACACTGTCTTTAGTGAGAAGAACGTCGCCCTGACCACTTTTTGCAGATCATTGCCGAAATATGATTGTTGGCAAACACGCTTTGGCTTAATCACGAGAGAGCCAGGCGAGAATCTCTTGATCGCGTCGGATGCGGTCAATTAAATTGCGTTTGAGCCGATAGATTTCCGCCACCGATGCAAACATTGCGGGATACAGGTGGTAGATTTCGCTTGGCTTCAGGTCTTGCAAAAAGGAGAGACGAGCAATCTGCCGTTCGCGCTCGTCTTCCACTCGGGCGCTGATCGCCTCCCACAAGCTTTCAGCCAGATCATGCTCGACTGGTGCCAGTGTCGTCAACAATCCCTGGCGGTCAAGTTGCTCTAGATCAGTTGGCACTCGAAACTCATGCCGTGTCCAGCGCACAGCATCATCAAGCGCACTGCTACAGCACCGCCGCAAATAACTCAGCAGGGCCCCGACGGTGGGAAAGTCATTGAACCGTTCCGGCCCAAGCGCTGTCCAGAACCGATCAAACGCCCGATTCACCCAGAAATCGTCGGTCTCATCGGCAGTCTGCCGTGCCGGATGGCGGTGAACCCAGCGGCGAACCAAGGGTCCATAGATATTAAAGACGGCGGCCCAGGCATCTTCATCGCGGGCGACCAGGGCCCGCCGCAACATTTCCCAGCAGAAACGCTCATCGGACTGCTCGTCACGTTCGTAGCGGGCGGATTCCTCCCGGCAGCGTTGCACAATCACGTGCAAGGGGAATTGTTCTATTTCCACCGGGTGCCCTCTTTGCTCGTCCCCCAGCCTACGCCAGTTGCTTATTTGCCAACTTGAGCATCGTAGGCAAGCCAGCCAGTCCTGTCAAGCAAATTCCCCTGGCAAAGCGTGGAATCCTGATTGGGGTGACTGTTCTTGGGCCTGTCGTCTCGCCACTGTGCGTGAACACACGGTAAGGTTG
>JBDHWF010000248.1:0-3432 GCA_039810045.1 Chloroflexia bacterium | reverse complement strand
CCTTACTCTACAGTATGTTCGTCCTACAATCGCCTGATAGATGGAGGTTAATCCCCTTGCGCCTGCGACCGTGGCATATGTTAGTCATCATCGTCCTCCTGGCGTTGCTTGCTGGGTGGGTGGTCTATCCAGGAACTGCACTCGACCCCTATAACTGGAAACGGAATATGGCGATCCGTGAGGGGCTTGACTTGCAAGGCGGCTTGCAAGTGCTGCTCGAAGCACGCCCGCCAGCGGGCCAGACGGTCGGAGCCAGCGAATTAGCTGGCACACGCGACACGATTGAGCGACGCGTGAGCGGGCTAGGGGTCAGCGAGCCAGTGATTCAGACCCGAGGCAATAATCAGATTATCGTGGAGTTGCCCGGTATCACTGATCCGCAGCAGGCAGTGCAAACATTGCGCGAAACGGCCTTGCTGGAAATTGTTTCGAGTGGGCCAACACCGCTGAGTGTCGGGCAGATAATCACCACATCGTTGGGTGGGCCAGAAACGCTGAGTGGCAGAAATGCCACGGCCACGCCGCGCAGTGGCGCGACCGCTGGGGCCAATGGCACCCCTGGTACCCCGGCGGCGGCTACGCCAGTGGCCGTGCCAACTCCGGCGGCAACGACGGGGCAGGTCTATCAAACGGTGATTCAAGGGAAAGATCTTGACGATGCGTTTCCCACCACTGATCAGCTTGGCAACCTCGTCGTTGGTTTCCGCCTGAAAGGGGCGGCTGCTGATAGTTTTTATAACTTCACCAGTACCAATATTGGTCAATATATGTCAGTAGTGGTCGATAAGCAGGTGATCAATACCGCCTCAATCAATGGCGCGATTAGCAGTCAGGGGATCATTCAGGGAATGCCCCAGGCCGAGGTGAACAAACTGGTCTTACAGTTGAAATCTGGGGCGCTAGCCGTACCACTCGAAGTTGTGCAAAGCCGCACCGTTGGCCCGACTCTGGGGGCAGATTCGATTCGGAAGAGCCTGGAAGCGGGGTTAGTCGGGCTGGCGGCGGTAGCCCTCTTTATGATTTTCTACTATCGCTTGCCTGGGTTACTCTCGGTGGTCGCCCTGCTCCTTTACACCCTATTCTCGGTTGCTGTCTATAAAGTGCTTGGTGTTGTATTGACGCTGGCGGGGATCGCTGGGTTCATCCTCTCGATTGGGATGGCGGTTGATGCCAATGTGCTGATCTTCGCCCGGATGAAAGATGAGCTTCGGCTTGGGCGGACGCTGTCAGCGGCGATTGAGGGCGGCTTTGACCATGCGTGGCCCTCGATTCGTGACTCCAATATCTCCACCATGATTAGCTGTGGGATCCTCTACTGGTTTGGGCGCTTCGTTGGGGCAAGTATTATTCAGGGCTTTGCGCTGACCCTGTTCCTGGGGGTTGCTGTCAGTATGTTTACTGCTGTCACCGTGAGCCGCACCTTCCTGCGCCTGATGGTTGATGCTGGTGTCGCGCGCCATCCGCGCTGGTATGGCACAGATGTGGTGGCACCCACTACTGTGCCATCATCGGCTGGTGACTAACTTCACGCCTGATTGTTGGGGGAAACGTGTTCGACATCGTGAGTAATCGCAAGTGGTATTTTCTCGTCTCAGTGCTGCTGATGATTCCCGGTATTGTCTTTCTGCTTCTGGGTGGGCTAAAGCCAGGGATTGATTTCACTGGTGGCACCATCTGGGAGTTGAAGTTCAACACTCCAGTTGAATCCTTGGCTGTGCGCGCCGTCCTGGATCAGAACGGCTATGATGGTGCCGCGGTGCAGCTTGCCGAAGGGAACACAGTTCTGATTCGCGGGCGTGAGCTGAAAGAAGGCTCTGACGAAAAAGAGCGACTGGCGGCGGCACTACGGAGCCAGTTTGGCGATTTCACTGAATTACAGATTCAGACGGTCGGCCCCACCGTCGGTACATCGATTAGCCAACGGGCGATTTTGGCGGTTGCCCTGACTTCCGTTGGGATCTTGCTCTACCTTGCCTATGCGTTCCGCAGTGCGCCTCATCCGTTCCGCTATGGTGTCTGTGCGATTGTGGCGATGTTGCACGATGTCATTGTGGTGGTTGGGGTCTTTGCGATTTTGGGCTATTTCTTTGGCGTGGAGATTGATGCGCTCTTTGTGACTGCGCTGTTGACGATTATTGGGTTCTCCGTTCACGACACGATTGTGGTCTTTGACCGTATCCGTGAGAATGCCGCCCGCCGTGGGGCTCCATCATTTGCCGAGACAGTCAACTACAGCCTGATTCAGACGTTAGTGCGGTCGGTCAATACCTCGATCACGGTCCTTTTCACGCTCTTAGCGCTCTATCTCTTTGGCGGCGAGACGATCAAAAACTTTGTTCTGGCGTTGCTGATCGGCATTGCCAGTGGGACCTATTCATCAATCTTCAATGCAAGTTTGTTGCTAGCCGCATGGGATAATGGCGACTTTAACCGCCTGATTGGTCGTTCTCGACGGAACACCGCAGCCGAGGTAACCGCCTGAGTGACTGCACGCGCTGATTGATTTCTCAACAAGAACTGCCTGATCAGTGGCACGAAGGGTACTGTGAGCAAGGATGAAGCATCCAGACGCAACAGACCAACTGATACTGGGCAATGCGCTTGACGCGCAAACACGGCCAATCACCATCTCGTTGATCGTTCCCGCCTATAACGAAGCAGCGCGACTTGGTTTGTCGCTGCAAGCCATTGGCACCTACCTGAATCAATCTGGCCTGCCCTATGAAATCATTGTGGTTGATGATGGCAGCACTGATGAAACCCCAGCCGTTATTGCCCATGCAGCAGCGGAGAACCCCTATCTGCGCTCAATAGCGTATAGCCCCAATCGCGGTAAAGGCTACGCTGTTCGTGCTGGGATGCTGGCGGCAGTTGGCGATTATCGCATTTACACCGATGCCGATCTCTCGATACCCATTACGCTCGTAGCTGACTTTTATGAGGCACTCCGCGGTGAGTACGATATTGCGATTGCTTCACGCTGGCACCCTTCTTCGACCAATATGGTTGCTCCGCCATTGCTCCGTCGTGTGATGGGAGCGGCCTTTCGGCGCTGTGTTCGCTTGCTGGTCATCAGCGATGTGCGCGATACCCAATGTGGCTGCAAGGGGTATCGGGCAGATGTGGCGCAGGAACTTTTTGCGCTCAGCCAGATCGAGCGGTTCAGCTTCGATGCGGAACTGATCTTTCTGGCAGCACGGGCGGGATATCGGATCAAGGAAGTGCCGTTTACGTTGCACTATATCGCTGGGAGCAGTGTGCGACCAGTGCGTGATTCCCTGATTATGCTGCGTGATCTCCTGCGGATTCGGCTCAATGCGGCGCGCGGTCGTTATCGAGCGCGGCCCACCAAACAGTTAGTACGGCGGGCAGGATGAGCAGCCCTGCACGGATTCTGGTGGTTAATGCTGATGATTTTGGCCTGACTGCGGG
>JBDHWF010000247.1:0-3487 GCA_039810045.1 Chloroflexia bacterium | reverse complement strand
CACGGTGAGAATCTGGCGAATGTCACCCGCGAGTTTTCCTATCGGCTGATCGATTATTCACTGACGCCGAAAGGGCTGGTGCAGGCCGAGCAAACTGCCGCGCACTTTGCCGCTAGGCCCGTTGATGCGATCTACTCATCGCCACTGAAACGGGCGGTGGAAACGGCGGAGGTGATCGCCAAGCGGCACAAACTGCCGATCACGATTATTGAAGGCTTCCGCGAGAATAATGTGGGCGACCTGGAAGGGCAACCAGCGACGCCGGAGCAGTGGGCGCTTCACGACCAGATTATTGCCGACTGGTTCGCCGGACGCCATGAAACGACGTTCCCTGGTGGGGAGAACTTTCGGCAATTGGCCGACCGCATTCGCGATGGCCTGACGCAGGTATTGACCGAGCAGGGCGGTGCCGCCAATCGGCAGATCGTGATCGTGGCGCACGGTGGGGTGTTGAGCGCGTTGGCGCGGGTGGTGGCGCAGGGGGCCGACCTGGAACAGGTGGCGGCACGGCCCTGCCTGAACTGCTCGATCAGCGAGTTCGGCGCAACGCTGCGCGAGGATGGGGTTGCGGTGGAGTTGCGCGAGTGGGCAGCGGCGGGGCATCTGACGCCATAATGGGGCGATACGATGCCGAGCAGTAGTGAGCGACGCGGCTGATGATCAACCAGCGTGGGAGGAAGCGCGATGGCCCTGCTGACCAGTCAGATTGACCCCCAAGCGGCGGATTTTGTGGCGAATCGGGCGCAGTTTCAAGCGTTGGTGGCCGAACTGCGCGAGCGGCTGGCGCTGGTGGCACAGGGCGGCGACGAACAGGCGCGGGCGCGGCATACGGGGCGGGGCAAGTTGCTGGTGCGCGAGCGGCTGACGCGCCTGCTCGACCCCGATACGCCGTTCCTGGAACTGGGGGCGTTGGCGGCCTGGGGGCTGTACGACGATGAGGCTCCGGGTGCGGGGTTGGTCACGGGGATTGGCGTGGTCGCTGGACGCGAGGTGCTGATCATCGCCAACGATGCGACCGTCAAAGGTGGCACGTATTACCCGTTGACGGTGAAGAAGCACTTGCGGGCGCAGGAGGTCGCGGCGGAGAATCATTTGCCGTGCCTGTATCTGGTTGATTCGGGCGGCGCATTCCTGCCGTTGCAGGCCGAGGTCTTCCCCGACCGCGAGCATTTCGGGCGGATTTTCTATAACCAGGCGCAGATGTCGGCGCGGGGGATTCCGCAAATCGCGGTGGTGATGGGTTCCTGCACGGCGGGCGGGGCGTATGTGCCAGCGATGAGCGATGAGACGATTATCGTGCAGGGGACGGGGACGATCTTTCTCGGTGGCCCGCCCCTGGTGAAGGCGGCGACAGGCGAGGAGGTTAGCGCAGAAGACCTGGGCGGCGCAGATGTCCACACGCGAATCAGCGGGGTAGCCGACCACTATGCGGAGAATGATGAACACGCGCTGGCACTGGCGCGAGAGGCCGTGCAATACCTGGGTGGGCAGCCGCCGCCGTTGCCGTGGGCAGTAGGAACCGCTGCGCCACCCCGCTATGATCCGACTGAACTGTATGGGCTGGTGCCGACCGATCTGCGCCGCGCCTACAATGTGCGCGAAGTGATTGCGCGGCTGGTCGATGATTCGCAGTTCCACGAGTTCAAGGCGCGGTACGGGCCAACGCTGGTCTGCGGGTTCGCGCACTGGCTGGGGTATCCCGTGGGGATCATTGCGAATAACGGGATTCTCTTTTCAGAGAGTGCCTTGAAGGGCGCGCATTTTATCGAGCTTTGCACACAGCGCCGGATTCCGCTGGTTTTCCTGCAAAATATCACGGGATTTATGGTGGGGCAGGAATATGAGCAGCGCGGGATCGCCAAAGATGGCGCGAAGCTGGTGATGGCGGTGGCGAATGCGGCGGTGCCGAAGTTCACGGTCGTGATCGGTGGGTCGTTTGGCGCGGGGAACTACGCGATGTGCGGGCGGGCGTACAGCCCGCGCCAGTTGTGGCTCTGGCCGAATGCGCGAATCTCGGTGATGGGTGGGGAGCAGGCCGCCAATGTGTTGCTGACAGTGCGGCTTGATGCGCTGCAACGACAGGGGCGCGACCTGACCGCTGCGGAACGCGAGGCGTTCATGGCCCCGACACTGGCGAAGTATGAGGCTGAGGGGCAGCCTTATTACAGCACGGCCCGCCTCTGGGACGATGGGATTATTGACCCACTCGATACGCGTATGGTGGTGGGGCTAGGGATTGCGGCGGCGTTGAACGCGCCGATTGCGGAAACCAACTTCGGGGTCTATCGGATGTAGTGACTGTGCGATAATCTACTGATAAGTCGTGCGCGATCTGCCAATAGAGATTGGTGAGCAAAGAAAGTTGTAGGGTAATGAGCGGGTTGGTGGAATACCCAGCCGTGCCGGTGAGCGGACGCGATGAGCAGACGCAGGGCGCAGTCGCCGTTGATCCGCGCACGGGGGCGATCACGGCGGAGATCGCGGGGCGGGCGTTCGTGACGCGGCCCCCTGGCGGCAAGCGGCGAACGCTTGATGCGGGGTTTGTGGAGTTGCGGAAGGTCTTGCGGCGGGCGGGCTACACGTTGCAGACCTGTGGCACCTGCCAGTATTTTCGCTACTCCGCTGCCTCGCGGGAGATGTCGGCGGGGCTGAGTGGCTATTGCGGCCTGGGGCATAATGAGTTGGGCAGCGTGACGCTGGGCGGGGGCGGCGCGTTGGCGAATCGTGCGCCAGTGGTGACGCTGCTGTTCAGTTGCCCCGCCTGGGTGGGCCGCGATGAACGAGAATTGACGGACTTTTTCACCCGTAGCACTGCTGAATAAGGGCTAGTGGTGGGTCGCTGGGGATAGGGTAAACGAATGGCTGTACGCTTAAAAACACCGCATGAGATCAAGAAGATGCGGGAGTCGGGGAAACTGGTGGCGGAGGTGCTGGCCCTGCTGCGGGCGGCGGTGAAACCTGGGGTATCAACGGGCGAGCTTGACCAGCTGGCTGAGCGCGAGATTCGGCGGCGCGGGGCGACGCCATCGTTCAAGGGCTATGGCGGGCCACCCGCATTTCCGGCGACGGTCTGCGTGGCGGTGAATGAGCAGGTGGTCCACGGGATTCCCAGCACGCGCCAGATCTTGCGCGAAGGGGATATTATCGGGATCGATGTCGGCGCACTGTATAACGGCTGGCAGGGCGATTCCTGTATCACGGTGCCAGTGGGCCAGATTTCCGACGAGGCGGCGCGCTTACTGCGGGTGACGCAGGAGTGCCTGGATCTGGGGATTGCGGCGGCGCAGGTCGGGCGGACGATTGGCGATATTGGTCACGCGATTCAGACGCACGCCGAGGGCGCAGGCTATGGGGTGGTGCGCGGGTTGGGTGGTCACGGGATTGGCCGGAAGTTGCACGAGGCCGAGCCGTCGGTGCAGCACGTCGGCAAACCGGGCACTGGGCTGAAACTGCGGCCAGGGATGGTCTTTACGATTGAGCCGATGAT
>JBDHWF010000246.1:0-3494 GCA_039810045.1 Chloroflexia bacterium | reverse complement strand
CCCTGCTCGGCGTGGTGATCAGGTGGACGGAGAGAGCGGTTGGTGTGGGGAGCGGGGCGGGTTGGGGGCGCGTTGGTGATGTGGTGCGCCAGGGTTGCCACCAGCCTAGGAGGGCGAGCAGGGCGATGATGCCCAGGCTAATGGCGGCTAGGCGACGTGGTGCGGGCAACAGCGTTCCTTTCTGGGCGCTTGCTGCGCGGCGGTGTGGTAGGCAGTATAGCAGGGGCGTGGTGGGAGGACACCGCCATGTGGGACTGGGCCGCTCATAGAGGCCATCACTTGCATATTGTCCCCAATCCTGGCAATCCAGGCGACTGCAGTCGTCAGCCACCCCTCTGGACAATCACAACACAAGCGGCGGTAGTCGGCAGGCCCCAACCGCCTCAACCCCCCAGTCGCCCTGCGGCGACTTTGTGGTCGCTAGGGCCACTTGATCCTTGACAGCAGGCACCCTTCTTGATAATCTATCAAATAGATTTGATGCAATATCTATTGATGTGATTTTGTGAGGTTGGCGATGGGCGATCAGGTGGGCGGTGATGCAGGCAGTAGGGTAGAGGCGACCGCTCAGTTCTTTCAAGCGCTCGCTGATCCCATTCGGTTGACGATTGTGGGCCTGCTTACCGGGCAGGATCGGCGGGCTGGGGAACTGGCGGCTCTCCTGAATCTGCCGCAAAATGCGCTCTCGTATCACCTGAAGCAATTGCGCCAGATCGGGATTCTGCGCGACCGCCGCAGTAGCGCCGATGGACGCGATATTTACTACAGCCTCGATCAGGAACAGTTGGCGCAGCTCTATCGCGATGCTGGTGTGGTGTTGCAGCCAACAGCGCAGATCACGGCCCCGACTACGCCCGTGCGGATTCTCTACCTCTGTACGCACAACAGCGCACGCTCGCAGTTTGCCGAAGGGTTGACCCGGCACTATGGCGGGGCGCGGGTGGACGTCGCCAGTGCTGGCGATCACCCCACCTATCTGCATCCGCTGACCCGCGAATTGTTGACTGAATGGGGAATTGATCCAGCTGGCCTTACCTCGAAAGCGCTCGACCAGTTTGTGGGCCAGGAGTTCGATTACGTGATCACCGTCTGTGATCGTGTGCGTGAACATTGCCCCACCTTTGGTGGTGAACCACAGTTTTTGCATTGGAGTATCCCTGACCCTACGTTGACTCCCGCCGCTGAACGCTGGGAGGCGTTTCGGGCGGTGCGCCAGGAGATCGCCAGTCGCGTGCGCCAGTTGCTGGCCGCGCCAGCATCAACGCTAGCGACCGCTTGAACAGGCGAATACGAGCAAAGGAGCGACGATGACCGTGCGAATCGGGATCAATGGCTTTGGGCGGATTGGCCGCCTGGTGTTGCGGGGGGGCTGGGGGCATCCTGCCCTCACGTTCGCGCAGATCAATGAGCCGTATGGTGACGCGGCACTGGCGGCGCACTTGCTGGCCTTCGACTCGGTGCATGGGCGCTGGCATCAGGCGACGTGCGGCGCGGGCAAGCAGTTGCAGGTTGCGGGAGAGTCGATCGGTTTCAGTCAGGCGCTGACGCCTGATGCGGTGCCGTGGGCCGAGCAGGGTGTGGATATTGTGCTGGAATGTTCCGGCAAATTCCGCACGCCGGAGCAACTGGCGGCGTACTTCACTGCTGGCGTTCGCAAAGTGATTGTCGCCGCACCAGTGAAAGGCACTGCCCTGAATATCGTGATGGGCGTCAATGACCACCTGTATGACCCCGATAGGCACCACCTCCTGACTGCGGCCTCCTGCACGACCAACTGCCTCGCGCCGCTGGTGAAGGTGATCCACGAAGAGATTGGGATTCGCCACGGGTCGATTACGACGATCCACGACATGACCAATACGCAGACGATCATTGATGCGCCGCATAAAGATTGGCGGCGGGCGCGTGCCGCGAGCCAATCGTTGATTCCTACTTCAACTGGTTCGGCCACGGCAATTGGGCTGATTTTCCCCGAATTGCAGGGGAAGCTCGACGGTCTGGCGGTGCGGGTGCCGTTGCTGAACGCCTCGCTGACCGATGCCGTCTTTGAGGTGGCGCGGCCAACGACGGTGGCGGAAGTCAACGATCTTTTCCGGCAGGCGGCAGCGGGGCCGTTGCAGGGGATTTTGGGCTATGAGGAACGGCCCCTGGTGTCGATTGACTACAAAGATGATCCCCGCTCGGCGATTGTTGATGCCCTATCAACGATGGTCGTTGGCGAGACGCAGGTAAAGGTGCTGGCGTGGTATGACAACGAAGTGGGCTACGCACAGCGGATGCTTGAACTAGCGGCGAAGGTGGCAGCCACGCTGCCCGCAGTGCAGGAGTAACGCGATGTCGGCTGCCCTCCGCGATTATGCCAGTGTCACGGGGGCCTATTGGGTCTTTACGCTCACCGATGGGGCCTTGCGGATGCTGGTGGTACTCTATTTCAACCAGTTGGGTTATAGCCCCTTGCAGGTCGCCTCGCTCTTTCTCTTTTACGAGTTCTTTGGAGTGGTGACGAACCTTTTTGGTGGCTGGCTCGGCGCGCGCCTGGGGTTGAACACCACGCTCTTTGGCGGGCTGACGTTGCAGGTGCTGGCCTTAGGGATGCTCGCCGTGCCAGCACCCTGGCTGACTGTCGGCTATGTGATGCTGGCGCAGGCATGGTCGGGGATCGCCAAAGACCTGACCAAGATGAGCGCCAAGAGTTCGGTCAAACTGGTGGCGGGCGAAGAAGATTCGACGCTGTTCAAGTGGGTTGCGATCCTCACCGGATCGAAGAACGCGCTGAAGGGCGTCGGCTTCTTCCTCGGTGCGGCTCTGCTGACGTTGCTTGGCTTTCGCGCCGCTGTTGTGGTGATGGCGGTGGCGATTGCCCTGGCGTTGTTCGCAGTGCGGCTGATCCTCAGCAGCGACTTGGGGAAGGCGAAGGCGAAAGTCAAGTTCACGCAGATCTTCTCCAAAACCCCCGCTGTCAATATCCTCTCGGCGGCGCGATTCTTCCTTTTTGGCGCACGGGATGTCTGGTTTGTCGTCGCCCTACCCGTCTTTCTGGCGAGTCAGCTCGGCTGGGATTTCTGGGGCGTGGGTGGGTTTATGGCGGCCTGGGTGATTGGCTACGGGTTTGTCCAGGCCGCTGCTCCCCGCTTGCTACGGCGACAGGGCAATGCTGAGGAGCCAGACGGTAAAACGGCGGTTCGCCTCGCCTTCCTGCTGGCGGTGATTCCGGCAGGGATTGCGGCGGCGCTGGCGGGCGGCGTGCCTCCCGCGTTCGTGATCATCGTTGGCCTGATCGCGTTTGCCGTCGTCTTCGCAGTCAATTCCGCCGTCCATTCATACCTGATTTTGGCCTACACCGATAGCGATAAAGTGGCGTTGAATGTCGGGTTCTACTACATGGCGAACGCGGGTGGGCGGCTGATCGGGACGATGCTTTCCGGCCTGCTCTACCAGTATGCTGGGTTGGTTGGCTGCCTGATCCTCTCCACGTGCTTCATCCTGATTACGGG
>JBDHWF010000245.1:0-3495 GCA_039810045.1 Chloroflexia bacterium | reverse complement strand
GTTGGTACGCGATGTTGCCGCCGCCGTGACCGTCCCTACAATCGCCATTGGGGGGATCGATCAGACGAATGCCGCCGCAGTGCTGGCTGCAGGCGCGTGGGGGTTCGCGGTGATGTCAGGCATACTCACGGCACCTCAGCCAGCCCAGGCAGTGGCGGCCTTGCAGCAGGTTATTGAGCAGGAGGGGCGATGAGCCAGACAACGATTGCTGTGACTATTAATGGGCGAGAGGAAGCGATTCCCGCTGCATCAACCGTGGCTGATCTGTTGGTGCTGCGTGGGATTCATACTACGCTAGTGGCGGTGGAACATAATGGCAAAGTACTCAGGCGCAGTGAGTTTGCCACAGTGAAGATTGCGGCAAATGATCGGCTGGAGATCGTCCATTTTGTTGGCGGCGGCTGATCTGGGCCTGCATTCAGCGCCCTCACCACGGCCTGATCGAGCGACGAGATGGGCTACGACACTACCCCTATGGTCGCGCCGTAGCTCGAGGAATTGTTCAGTATTGTTGACTTTGTTGCTGCATAGATGGGTTCTTGTCCAGGGAGAAAAACGCGCCTAGCCAGGCCACAAACGTTCCCACCAGGACGCCACCAACAAGATTGCCAAAGATTGAACCGATCACAGTGAAGATTTTGCCCAACAACGTGTAGTTGTTGGTGAAAATATCGTAGAGGCTGCCGAGCAGGCCAGCAATGACCAGGGCAACCACGAGCGGCAATGCAACACCAAGCCCGATCCAGAGGGCCAGGGTAGTCTTTGACTGGCCCATTGGGAGGTTGGTTATTTGGGGAGCGATCAGATAGCCCAGCCCAAATGCTGCACCAAGGATCCCAAAGAGATAGAGGCAAATAAAGAGCGGGCCAACAAACGGTATTTTGCTGAGTAAGATGATCACAATCAGGCTCACCCCGGCAATGGCGGCGTAGGTCAGCGCCCGTTGAGCGGATCGTTTGACGAGATCGAGGGCTTGGGCGTCCATGTCAAAACTCCTTCTCCAAGGTCTGTTCGATTGTTCCGATGCCGAAAGTGTATGTTACCTACTGAAGAATACGCAAATGCGCCGCTATCGTTACTAACAAATGCTGATCAAAGGCGCAGGCAGCGACTGCGTAAACAAGCGCAGTCGCTGCTCTCTGCCGTTCTGGCTTAGTTCAGACCGATGATCTTCCCCTGGTCGTCGATATCAACGCTGAGTCCACCGGGAGCCTTGCCCAGCCCAGGCATCGTCATCATCTGCCCCGCTAGCGGATAGAGAAAGCCGGCGCCGATTGACGCTCGGATGTCGCGGATGGTGACGGTGAAACCCTTTGGGCGGCCAAGCAATTTGGGATTGTCGGAGAGCGAGAGGTGCGTTTTGGCGATGCAAATCGGTAGCTTGTCATAACCAAGTCTGGTGAAGTCCCGAATCGCCCGCTCGGCTGCTGGCTCGTAGCGGACGCCATCGGCTCCGTAAATTTTTGTAGCGATCGTGGCGATCTTCTCCTTGATCGGCTGATCGAGCGGATAGAGGAACTGGAACTGCGCGGCTTGCTCAGCCGCGTTGACCACCGCTTCGGCCAGTGCAACGCCACCTGCGCCGCCAGCGGCAAAGACATCGCTCACTACGGCGTCCAGGGCTCCGGCAGCCAGGGCTGCCTCGCGCACCAGGGCGATCTCTGCTGCCGTGTCGCTGGGGAAGGTATTGATCGCGACGACGAGTGGCACCCCATGCAGTTGTACATTCTCGATCTGCTTGATCAGGTTGGGCAAGCCTTGTTGCAACGCCGCCAGGTTTTCGGTGATCAGCGCAGCGGGGAGCGGCTTCCCTGCGACAATGCGAAATTGCCCACTGTGTGCTTTGAGGGCGCGAATAGTGGCGACGACAACCGCGGCATCAGGGGTCATGCCGCTGGCGCGACACTTAATGTTAAAGAACTTTTCTGCCCCCAGATCAGCCCCAAAACCCGCCTCGGTGATCAGATAGTCACCGAGCTTACGCCCGATCTGATCGGCGATGATCGAGCTATTGCCGTGGGCGATATTGCCGAATGGCCCAGCATGAACCAGCGCCGGAGTGTTCTCCAGGGTTTGCAATAAGTTTGGCAGGATGGCGTCTTTCAATAATGCGGCCATCATTCCTGCCGCGCCGATCATCTCAGCCGTAATCGGGTTGCCATCAATATCTTGGGCCAGGAAGATGCGGCCCAGCCGTTCGCGCAAGTCGCGCCGACTGGTAGCGAGCGCCAGAATCGCCATCACCTCTGAGGCAGCCGTAATGTCAAACCCTGCTTCGCGGAGGGGGCCATTGGCTGTGCCACCAAGCCCCTGGACAATCTGACGCAATGCACGGTCGTTGACATCGAGGACACGCCGCCAGGTAATAGTTGTTGGGTCAATCCGCAGAGCATTCCCCTGGTAGATATGGTTGTCGAGGAAGGCAGCGCATTCGTTGTGCGCGGCGGCAACTGCATGGAAATCACCCGTAAGATGGAGGTTGAGGTCTTCCATTGGGACGACCTGGGCATAACCCCCACCCGCCGCCCCACCTTTGATCCCAAAGACTGGCCCTTGTGAGGCCTGGCGGATGGCGACAATCGGGCGTTTCCCAACTTTGCTCAGTCCTTGAGCAAGGCCAACGGCGGTAGTAGTCTTCCCTTCGCCAAGTGGGGTAGGGGTAATTGCCGTGACCACAATATATTTGGCATCGGGGCGATCAGCTAAGTGTTCAGCCGCCGTAAGGGCGATCTTGGCTTTGTAGCGACCATATGGCTCCAGGTCGTCAGGGGTGAGGTCGAGGTCGTCGGCAATTGTGGTGATTGGCTGCAGTTGTGCTGCCTGCGCTATTGCGAGGTCTGATTCCATGCAGTATCTCCCTTATCGTCGTGCTTTTCTATTGCGCCTGGTGGTGGTCATTAATCGGTGTTGAGTACGTTGCGGGCGGCGATCAGCATATTGTGCATCAGCATCATATTGGTGACTGGGCCAGTGCCGCCCGGTACGGGGGTAACTGCACCAGCTACGGGCAGGACAGAGGCAAAGTCCACATCGCCAACCATTCGCCCACCAGTCGAGTCGGGGAAATTGATCCCGAAATCGATCACCGTTGCCCCCGGTTTAAGCATTGAGCCTTTGACGAGCTGGGCCTGCCCCGCTGCCGTGACCACAATGTCGGCCTGCCGAACAACCTCAGTAAGGTTGGTGGTGTGACTATGACAGATGGTCACTGTGGCATTGGCATTGACGAGCATCATCGCCATTGGTCGGCCCACAATGCCGCTGCGCCCGATCACGACGGCGTGTTTGCCAGCAATGGGGATACCATAGCGACGCAGGATTTCCATGCCGCCACTCGGTGTGTTTGGCGCAAAGGTGGGCCAGCCAAAGGTCAGGCGGCCAGCATTGGTCAGCGTAATGCCATCAATATCTTTTTCTGGGGCGACCGATTCGGCGACGATATCGGTGGGAAGATGGTCTGGTAACGGGAGGGTGACGAGGATGCCACAGATCTGG
>JBDHWF010000244.1:0-3532 GCA_039810045.1 Chloroflexia bacterium | reverse complement strand
ATCGGCGTCCAGCCGATGCCGGTGGCGTGGTTCACCATCGGGAACTGGACGGTGCCCGCCTCGCTGATCCTGATCTCGCTCATGTCGCACCTGTCCGGCGGTGCGCAGGCATGTCGGACACCACGATCTGCTGTGTCTGCGGGTCGAAGCAGTAGTAGATGCGCAGGCAACGGATCGGATCGCGTGTGTTTCCACCATTCTTCATGTGCCAGTCGGCGGAGAACCTGCGGCCGTTCCAGTCGAACTCGTAGGTGTCCGCGCCACAGGAGGCGTTCTGGATGCCATCCATGATCGTCACGTTGTTGATCGATCCACCCCCGCCATTGATGCGTTGGTCCCTGCATTCCGACGCTAGCCACAGCAGACATCGCGCTGCTGTCTCGACATCTGTGAATACTGGATTCCGTGCACCTCGATGTGCGTTAGGTGCCAGAACCAGTCGACCTGCAAATTGTTCATCACACCATGCGGGCAGTTCCTGCCAGCTTGCAGG
Source organism: Chloroflexia bacterium (assembly GCA_039810045.1). Taxonomy (GTDB): domain Bacteria; phylum Chloroflexota; class Chloroflexia; order Thermomicrobiales; family CADCWN01; genus CADCWN01. The sequence goes on along the minus strand of JBDHWF010000244.1, from coordinate 3,039 downwards.
AATGACAATGTTCTGATCGGGATCATCGCCCTTCGCCTTCAGCTGGCCTGTCAGGCTCTGAATGCGGTAGGCGGATTTCTGTGCCTGGGACTCCGAGAGTTCAGCGCGCGCCCGCTCCTTCTCGTATTCCGCTATGTAGTAGTCCTGTTCCGAGGTCAGCGAAGCGACTTGCTTTTCAAGCGCGTCAATCCGGTCATTTGCGGCGGCGAGCTGGTCGCTGGCGCTGGCGTCCTCGTTCCGGAGACTTTGCTGGCGCAACTGCAGATTGGCGCTTCGGATCGCCGCAAAGGGCAGCACATCGCGGCCGAGTTTCGTTCGCAGAATGCTATCCTGCGCGGCAAGCTGTCTCATCCAGCGAGTTGCTCGAGCGGCGCCCTCGGCTGTTTCCAGCTGATTGGCGAGAACGAGGCGATGGATGTAGGGGTCGGCATCATCAGAAAAGCCGGGGAGATAGACACGTGCCGCGCCTCCGAAGACCGATTTGAACTTCCCGAACCGTTCGGTCAGCCGCCAGGTCGCCGCGGGGTGGAGCAGTGCAACATGCCCGATGCCGAGCATGGCCCTGCTGAGCGCAGCCGTGTCGAGCGTCGGGTGATCAGCCTGGCCGTTCTCGGCCAGGGTCACCACGAAGATGGGCAACTGCCTGGACGGATCGATCAGATAGTCGATCAGGTCTTCGGCCTCTGCCTCGGTCTCATGGACCGTCGGCGCGACGGAGAGCAGTTTCTGGCCGCTGATCAGCCTGCAATTCTCGACAACCTGCTGGATGAAACCCGGCGTATGCGGCTCGATCTGCAGGTCGGCCTCGGGCGTGCTGACCAGCAACCTGGCGCTAAACTTGGCGGGCTGGTCGGGCAGCAGGCCGACGACGACCTCGGTGGTCCATACCCGTTCGGCGACGGTCTTGTCAGGGTCGTCGGCGCGGATGGCCCAGAGGTCGGACGTGCCGGACTGGAGGCGCACGCAGCTGCTGTTCCGCCCGCCCGACAGGTAGTCGAAAGACTTGCGCTCCCAGGACTCGGGCGGCAGCTGACCGCCACAGCGCTTTTGTGCCCATCGGAGCACTTCACCGATGGCGACGTTGGCAATGGCGGCGGGATCGTCGCCCGGAATCCACCCGGCGACGCGCAGCACCTCGTGTTCGCGCACGACGCGCGGCATGCGGCTCGCCAGAGGCGACAAGGCGTCGGTCATGCTGTTACTCATGCGGCCACCTCTGCGGTCGGTTTCGGTGCGGGGGCCGGATTTGCGGAAAGTCCCGAGAGGTCGAGGTCGGCCACGCGGATCTCGCCGGTCATCAGCTTGTGCAGCAGCGCCTTGAAGAGCTCGTCGAGCACGGCGCACTTGCGGCGGTGCAGGTCGATTTTCCGGTCGATGGCGTCGAGGATGGCGACGATCTCATTCTGCTCAGCCTTTTCAGGTGGGAAGCAGATGGAAAGTCCTCGGACAATCTCAAGATTGAGGTTCTGCTGCTGTCCGCCATGAGCAAGCTGGCGGATCTCCTCATACCGAGACACCAAAAAATGGTAGAGGAACCTCGTTTCGATTGCGCCACTAGATGGCCTGATCGCGGCACAGGCCTGATTGCAGGCAGCTTCGATTCCTAGAATAGCAACTTTGCCCCGCGTTACCCCTTGACCATACATTGCCATAAGCAGCGTGCCGGGTGCCAAGAGCTTCGCCGCGGATCCGATGAGGCCGGCGGGCGTGATATGCTCTTCAGTCTCGCGAATGACGCAGTAGTTGACTTCGGTCGTCTTTACCCACGGAATCTCGCCACCGTGCCAGAAGGCCGGGTTGCGACGTGACGGGGTACCTCCGGAGACAACGGAGAAGTGGGTGCCAAGCGATCCGAGCTCCCAGCTTTCCGGCACCGGACCGATCTCGGTTTCCTTCTGCGCCTCGCTTCGCAGGCCCTTCGTGAACAGCGCCCGCATCGCCGCGCGCTTGAGATCACGAGCCGTTTCCTCGCAAGCTGCTTCAGCGGAGATCGCCTTGTGAAGCGTCTCAACAGCGTCCGCGACCGCTTTCTGCTCGTCCGGCTCGAGTTCCGGGATCGGAAGGTCGAGCAGGACATAGTCCGGGACCCGCTGCCGACCGGTCGAGCCTTCCATCCGCTCGGCGACATAATGCCTGACATCAGGGTGGAGGAGATAGAAGAACAGAAATCGTGGGTCGTGGCGGTCCGAGATCGGATGAAGCGGGATCACCTCAGTCGTCGCATAGCCGAAGGGCGCCGGAAGGTCCTGAATCAGAGCCTGCTTTCCGTTCTCGAAGGATGGGGTGATCTTGCCCACCAAGACGTCGCCGCGCTCGAAGTAGGTGCCGCTGCCGATGGCATCACCCGGCTTCATGACGAAATCGGGCAAGTAGGCCCCGCCCTGCGGAATCGCCGCCATCGCGGCAAAGGGGATCGTCGGGAACGTGCTACGGTCCAGACTGCGTGGCTTCTTCGTCACCGCATAGCCATCGCCGACCTTTGCCCAGCCGCGACCTTCTCCAAGATCGGCATCAAGCAGGCTCATCGACGACCCCCGCGAGCATCTTGGAGATCATGGCCGAAAGCTGATGAGCCTCGTTGTCGAGGGTGTCGAGCTCGCGGACCAGCGCGCTTACTGAACCGACCTCCGCAGAACTCGACTGCCCAACCCAACGGCTCGGGCTGAGATTGTAGTCGGCCTCCGCGATCTTCGCGCGATCCACGACGATCAGCTCGCCATCCAACGGCTCGCCCTGCAGGTAGGCGGCGGCCAGTGGCCGAATGTCCTCATCGGGGACGAAGTTCTTCGGCCGCCCCTTCTGCACACGGCGCGAGGCGTTCAGGAGGACGACCTTGTCCTTGCGCGCGGCAGGCTTGCGCTTCGACAGCACAACGATCACGCCCGCGGCGTTGGTGTTGTAGAACAGGTTGTCAGGCAGCAGGATCACGCCATCGATCAGGTCACGTTCGACGAACCACTTGCGGATGTTCCGCTCCTTGTCCTCGTTCTTGCTCCCCGATCCGCGAGTCACCGCGCCCGTGTCGAGAACGACCGCCGC
>JBDHWF010000243.1:0-3544 GCA_039810045.1 Chloroflexia bacterium | reverse complement strand
AGGCTATGCCCGCGCAACTCTTCCAGGCAATCTTTCAGCCCGATCAGCGGCCAGAGCTTGCCATCCGGGCGTGGGTCGCCCTCCACTGGCACATTCTTCAAGCGGAATTCAATCGGATCCAGCCCCAACTTCTCCGCCAGATCATCGATCACCGACTCGACCGCAAAGCTCGCCTGCGGGTTCCCCGGCGCACGGTACGCCCCCGGCCCCAGCCGATTCGTCAGCACCTCATAGCCCTTGATCTCCAGGTTCGGGAAGTGGTAGCAACCCGCCACCGCGAATGCGGCCCCCGCCATCGGTGAGGCCGGATACGCGCCGGAGTCGAAGATCAGTTGCGAACGCAACGCCGTGATCTTCCCATCGCGCCGCGCCCCGATCTTGACCTCAATCCGCCCCGCTGAAGTGGGGTTCGCGGTCAGCAAATCTTCGCCACGGGTAAACGCCAGCCGCACTGGGCGATTCAGCGCCAACGCTGCTCCTGCCGTCAGCGGCTCGATCAGGCCAAACTTGCCGCCGAACCCGCCGCCAACGGGCATCGCCACGACGCGAATCTGTTGCTCAGTCAGGCCCAACGTTTGCGCCACAACCTGCCGCGTGCGGAACAACCCCTGCGTACTCGCGTGGACAGTCACCCCGCCCATCCCATCGGGCATCGCGACACAGGTCTGCGGTTCGATATAGCCCTGATGCACCCACGAGGTCTGGAACGTTCCTTCCGCTGTCACTTCCGCTTCAGCGAAGCCTTGTTCCACATCGCCCATCGCCATATCGGTCTGCCCACTGACATTGGCCGATAGTTTCTCTTTTGGCGCGTGTTCCGCTTCTGCGCCCCCGCCAATCCCGTGCATCGCCGCTTCCGCCGCGTCTTCCATTACCTTCGTGAAAACGCGCGTCAGCGGGCTATCGGGCTTCATCGCGGCGACCGGGTCAAGGACGACCGGCAATTCTTCCGCGTTCACTTCGACCAACGCCACCGCTTCTTCGGCGGCGGCCTCACTCTCCGCGACTACCAGGGCGACGGGCTGCCCCGCATAGACGATCTCGCCCCGCGCCAGCGACTCAGCAGCGCGCGGCGGGCCATTCTCCACAAACGGCAGATCTTCCGCCACCAACACCGCCACGACCCCCGGCACCGCCAGGGCCGCCTCGCGCCCAACACTGTTCAGGCGGGCGTGGGCCAGCACACTCAAGACCGGGCGGGCGTGGAATAACCCCGGCACCGCCAGATCACCCGCATACCGCTCCTGACCAGTCAGCTTTGCCGGGGCATCGGCCCGGGGGGTCGCCTTCCCAATAACTTTTTGCTCTGTCGCGGCCATAATTCAATCCTCCCTTGCTCGTATCCACAGTAGGAGGCCACGCAGGTCAGACCAGCATGCCCACTGCCTCCTACTGCGTCAGTCTACCACTAATACCAGTTCCGTAAACTCTCTCAAGCTCTCAGTTGCCCCCACCTTCCCGCCAGTGCTACGATCCTGCCAGATTCGCGTACTGTCTTGACGCTCTGCGCCACCGTCACCAGCAGGAGAACCACCAATTAGCGACCACCCCACCCAGCCGCCAGTCCACCCCACGCCACCGCAACTTCCCCGCTTGGCGGCGGTCGAGTCGGTGATCCTGGGCCTGGTGACGCTGGCAGCCCTGGCCCTCCGCACCTGGCGGCTCACCAGCCTGCCCCCTGGCTTCCACGCCGACGAAGCAGCCTACGGCCTGCTGGCGCTGGATCTGCGGGCGGGGCATCCGCAGATCTTCTTCCCGCAGTTCACCGGGCGCGAACCGCTCTACGTCTATCTGGTCGCCGCCTGCCAGCTCCTCGTTGGCAACACGATTCTGGCTGAGCGGCTCCCCGCAGCCCTGGCGGGCAGTGCCACCATCGCCGCCACCTTCTTCGCCCTCCGCACCATCTTTCAGGGCGATGGAGTCGCGCGCGCCCGCCGCATCGCCTGGTTGGGCGCGCTGGCGCTCGGCGTCTCGTTCTGGTCGCTCCACGTCAGCCGCCAGGGCGAACGCGCCAATCTGCTCCCCCTTTGCACCGCGCTGGCGGTCGGGGCCACCTGGCAGGCCGCGCAACGCCGCACCACCGGCTGGCTGATCGCGGCGGGCGTCCTCAGCAGCCTGACCCTCTACACCTACCTCGCCGCGCGGTTCCTCCCGTTCCTCCTGCTCCTGTTCGCCGCCTACGGCTGGCTGCGCTGGCGCTGGGCCAATCGCACCCTCCGCCGTCGCGTCCGTCAGCAACGCTGGCGAGCGATGGTGCAACGTTGGCGCGGGCCGTTCCTGGTCTGGGCTGGCGCGGCGCTGCTCACCGTTGCGCCGCTGGCCCTCTATTTCCTGCTGCACCCCGCCGCCCTGCTCCAACGCACCGATCAGGTCAGTGTGCTGGCGCACGGCGGCCTGCCCCAACTCGGCAGCAACCTCGTCGCCGCCATCCGCATGGTGCTAGTCGCCGGGTCCGACGACCTCAAATACACCCTGCCGGGCCGCGCCGTCTTCGACCCCCTCTCCGCGCTCCTCTTCCTGCTCGGCGTCGGCCTCTGTCTGGCCCAGGCCGCCCGCAGCGCCCCCCACGCCTTCCTCCTCGGCTGGTGGGCGGTGCTGGCCCTGCCCGCCATCCTCTCCGTTGCGGGCGATCACCCACTCCGCGCCTACGGCATCCTGCCCGCGCTGATGGGGATCTGGGCGGTCGGCGCGGAAGGACTCTGGGGCTGGCTCAGGCAACACCTGCGCTATGGGCAACCGCTCGCCATCGCCGCCCTCGCCGTGCTGCTAACCGCGACCCAACTCGGCAGCTATCGGGATTACTTTGACCGCTGGGCGCACCTGCCGGGACTCTATGGCGCGATGGATGGCGAATACGTTGACCTGGCGGCCTATCTCAACAGCCTGCCCGCTGATGGCCCCACCAGCGTCATCGCCGCCGAAGAACTCGATCACCCCACGATCGTCTACCTCGCGCCCGTGGCCCGCCAATACCGCTGGGTTGACCCCAGTCAGGCCCTGCTGATCCCCAACACCGTCCGCAATGGCGGCACGCTGGACTATCTCGTGCCTGATCGAGTCGTCGGCGTGCGCGGCGTCCCCGCCGACTGGGCCGCGCCGCTCGGCATCACCCCCCAGATCACCCTGATTCAACGCCCCGATGGCACGGTGATCGGCAAACGCTATCGCTTCGTGCTGCCCTCGAACTGGTCGCCGTTCCCCACAACCGCCCAGCCCGTCTGCACCACCGGGGCCACCTTCGGCAACGACCTGACCTTACTACGCTGGCAGTTGACGGCCACCCCAACCAGTGGGCAAACTCTGCCACTGACCCTCTATTGGGAGGCCCGCCAGCCCAGCGCGGTTCCCTGGCAAATCTTCGTCCACCTCGTCGCGCAACCCGACGCCCCCCAACGCCTCGCTCAACAGGACGCCAACGGCGCATTTACCCAGGGCCTCGCCCCCGGCGACCTGATCATTGGCCGCTACCAACTCCCGTTAGCCACCGTCCCCCCAGGCACCTACAGCCTGCAAATCGGCCTCTACGACCTCGACCGCCCCGACC
>JBDHWF010000242.1:0-3641 GCA_039810045.1 Chloroflexia bacterium | reverse complement strand
GTGGAGCCCCTGCGTGAGCGCCGAGAATACTGCACCAGTGGCTGCCCCTTCCTTACCAGGGAGGCAAAAAGGGATGCCCTGGAATTGGCGTAAGCAAGGGCATCGCTGGGTCGTGATCCTGGCATTGATCGTGATTGTGTTGGTGGCGGGCTGGCTGCGGGCGGTCACGATCTGGCCGCAAGCGGTCGGGATTGACGAAGCCCCGTATGAGGATGAAGGGGTTTACGCTGCCGCTGCACAATTGATTGTCCAGGGGAAGATCCCGTATCGCGATTTCTTTTTTGCTCATCCGCCACTTGGGCCACTATTCTTCGCTCCAGCAGCGAACTACCACTATACCAATTGGGGCAGCCCCACCACCTTTATCTTGCTCCGTTACGCAGCGTTGGTCTACAGCGCAGCTACTGTGGGGCTGGCTTTCCTGATCGGTTGGCGACTGTGGGGCTTGCTTGGTGGCTTAGTCGTGGGGGTGCTATTGGCAATTGACCCCCAGATGGTAGCGTGGACCGGGCGACACCTGATGCTGGAAAGTCCGGCATTATTCTTGCTGGCCCTGGCGGCCCTGGCCTATATCCTGGCTCAGGAACGGGAACAACTGATGGTCTTGCCGTTCGTGGTGGCGGGGCTCAGTGGGGCGGCTGCTGGTGGCGTGAAGATGCAGGCGCTTGTACTCCTGCTGGCGATGATGATTGATCTCCTGGTGCGGCGACGATTGGATAAATTGCTCTGCCTTGTGCTGGGCGCGTTCCTTTGCTGGATTCCGTTGGGGATATTTCTCTTTTGGCAACGTGAGGCTGATCCAGTGGGGCAATTTGTCTGGTTCCAACTGTTGCGTCCGGCGGATGGCCTGCGCTCACTTACTGAGCGTGTCTGGCAGGTGCTGGCGGCGGGGCCACTGGTGGTGATTGGCGGCGTTTTGGGCTTCGTTGCGCTATCGCTACTTTTGGGCCGGGTGACGCCGATCACCCAACGAACGTCGTCTGCGTCACAAACTAGCCAAAAGGTAGTAGAGGCCGCAGCTAGGCCGCTGCCGAGTCTGTCTGGGGCGGGGTGGACGCTCTTGCTCCCCTGGTTGTTTTTCACAGGACTGGCTGTCTTTGGCGCACGCTCATACTATGCCCATTACAGCGTAGAGCTATCATTGCCGCTGGCACTGCTGGCAGGGGCGATCCCGTTGGCTGTCCAGCGGGCATGGAGTCTGGGAGGTAACTGGCGCGTTGTTGGCCTGGGGCTGGCAATAACCGCTAGCGTGGCTGGTTTGGGCTTTGGGGCAACCTCTCTGCGGCAGAATCTGGAGCGGCATCAAGATCGGATCTACGCGATCGTTAGTCGCTATGCTGGCGATGCCGCTCAGCCAGGTGAAGTGGTGTTTGCGCTCGATGCCCAGTTTCCATTTCGCGCCGCCCGCCCGCCCGCCCGCGAAACCAATGGCCGTCTGCTGGTCGATGGTTACGGTATGTTGCTTTATCATGGGTTAGGGATTGAGCAGTTGACCTTTAGTGAGCGGTTGGGGCAGCTTTTTGCTGATCATGGGCGCGACCCCTATGCCGTTATCTGGCGGGAGGCACCACAGGCGCAACTACGCGCTGCAATGGAACGGTCAGTATTGGTCATTCTCGATGCGAAGTCTGATGGCCGCCTGACTGTAGAAACTCGCCGTTGGTTGAATGAGCATGGCAGATTGGTAGAACAACAGGAACGTTATGGGATCTACCGCATCCGGCGCTGAGCGTTCCGGCGTTGGACAAGGTGTAACGACTGCGCGAGCAGACACGATAGAGTCGCAATGGGCATGGCGAATCGCGTTGCTGCTGGCCTTTCTCGTCTTTCTGCTGGTACAACCGGGGATTCTGCGCGGTGAACCGAGCGGTGTGTATAGCACTGCGGCGATGATCATTGAGCGTGGGTCATTCGCGATTGATGGCTATATCGCGGCCCTCGCACCAACTGCACCCACCGCCAACGCCACGCCAGATACCTATCGACAATTGGCCTACGCTGCTGGTCATTATTATCACGCAGTGCCGCCCGGTCGAGCCTTGCTCACTGCCCCAGCGTATGCGCTGGGCCTGCTGCTGGCCGCAGTATTGGGTGCTGATGCCCCGGCAATCGTTACGCTGATCGTTGCTGCAGTGCTGGGAACCATTCTGGTGTGCCGTGTTGCGCGGTATCTGCCAGGGGCTGGGCGGGCACGCTGGGTCGTCTTGATCGTTCTGTCTTGCCTGATAGTGCCCTGGTTGCCTGGGCTGGCCCTGCCGTTGGTGGTTGCCCTGATTGGTCTGTTCCTGTTGCCAGTTGCCCAACGGCTGTGGGGCGGTGTGGGTAATTGGGGTACAGCAGTGGTTGCGGGCCTGCTGCTTGGTAGCCTGAGCCTGTTCGACTATCTGCTGGGTGCGATAGCGGGCCTGGGGCTAATCGTGCTGGTCGTCATTGTTGGGCGGCGGCAGGGGCGGTGGCTGCTTGCCGCGATCATGTTGCTGGCTGGCAGCGTGGGGCCGCTCCTGTTACTTCTCTGGCAAACGCTGGTCTTTGGGGTACCCTGGCGTTTTGCCTTTCGGGTCGCCGTGGCTCCGGCTGAACGTGGGGTCGTTGCGCTCGTGCAGCCGGAGGTTGTCGCGGCGATCGCCGCTCTTTTGGGGCTTGGCTGTTTGTTGCGTGCCACTACAACCGATGTGCTGCGGTCGCCCCAAACTGTGCGTTTGTTGTATGTCTTCGCTGGTCTGTTGGGGGTGGTAGTTTTTCTACTGGGGTTGGTTCAGGTCTTCTTGCCCGTGCGGGGGATCGCCCTGCCTGTACGCTGGTGGAACGGTGCGCCGCTGATCGCTGCATTAGTGGCTGCAATCCTCCTGACTGTAGCACCGCGGTTAGGGCGTATTGCACGATGGCCCAATGTTGTGGCTGTGGGCGTATTGTTGCTCAATCTGTCGCCGTTGATGATGGCAGGGCCGCAGCAGGTCAGTGCGGCTCCGGCGACCCCTGATCCTGGCTATGCGGCACCGTTTGCGCTGGAAACGAATGGGGTTATCCGCGCCCTCTGGCTTTTTGAGCGCGGGCAAGGTCAGGCCCAACCAACATCGTTGCAGCTTGGGCCTGGTGCCGTTGCCGTGAGCCCCTGGATCGAGAGTTGGCCGGGAAGTACCTATGCACTGCAAGTACGCACTGACGCCCTACTACAGGTGAGTTTTGGCTGGGAGAGCGAAATTCGCACGTCAATAACGGCCCAGACCGCCACCCTGCGGCCTGGATCGGCCCAGACGGTGCGCTTTGCCGCCCCACCTGGGGCAGCAGGGCTACGGATTCGGTTGATCGCCGCTGATCAGGCGGTGACGGTCAGCGATCTGCGGGTTGATCTGGCTGCTGGACTGCGCGTTGAGCCATTCCCAGATCGACAACGGGCGGCATTGGCCTTCAGCTTTGATTGGGAATCGGCGATGGGTGGGTTGATCCACTCGCGCAGTAGTAGTGAAGGTGAAGGAAAAGCGATCGACTTGCGCGAAGATGGTGGCCCATCGGTGGCTGAAGCTGAGCAGCGGGCGATACGAATGCGTGAGGGCGCGCAGTTCCTCGCTGATCTCTTCGCCCGTCACGACATCCACGCTACCTTCTATGCAACTGGCTATAACCTCCTAAGTGGCAACCCT
>JBDHWF010000241.1:0-3658 GCA_039810045.1 Chloroflexia bacterium | reverse complement strand
GCGGTGCTGAGGCCGAACAGGATGAGGCCGTTCAGCGATTCCAGCGCGCCCAGCATCTGCCACCGCGGCGTCAGGAACACGGCCGCATGGCCGTAGGCCGTCATCGCGCTGACCGAATAGAGCATCGCCACGTGCGGTGTCGGCAGCGCGCCGAGGACGACGACGTAGGCCGCGGCCCAGACGGACGCCTCCAGCAGGTGCAGCAGCGTCACCAGCCCCGCCGCCATGCCCATCACGGCAGCGAGATTGAGATGCAGCGCCGCACCCCGGTCCGCTCGACTGGCGATGAAGCGCTGCATCATGTCGCGCACCAGCACCAGTCCGGCCGCGTGCAGCATGACCGTGACCGCGATCAGCGGCATGCCCCAGAGCCAGGAGCTGTACCAGTAGCCGATATCCTCGGCCGCCGCCTCCATCGTGCCCGCCGCGCGCGCTACTCTCCGAGCTGGATCACCATGGCATCGGCACCGAACGAGAGCATCAGCCCTTCGCGCTCGGCGATGAGATGCATCAGCACGCCCGCCTCGTTCTCCAGCCAGAGCTGGCCCTGGCCGACGGTGCCGAGCGCGAAGCCGGTGCGCGCCTCGCCATAGGCGCCCGGGAACCGGCCGATATCGCCGAGGCCGTAGACCTCGCCCGAGGCCCTGACCTCGGACATGCCGATGCCGCCGATGCCGCCGCCGGAAATGCGGAAGGGGTAGCGGCGGCCGTTGAAATACAGCTCCCCGGTGCCCGTTTGCGCGCTGCCGAGATAGGCGGCCTGCACCATCCGCAGCGTGACGGTCCCGTCCGGGCGGCGGCCGCGCGTCGGGTCCGCGATCATGCCGTTGCCCGAGGCGCAGCCGGCGAGGGCGGCGACGGCAGCCAGCATCCCGCCCCGCACGAGCACGGTGCGACGGCCTGGTGTGTACATCATGGCGGCTTTCCATCCTTCCATCATCGGGCGGCGTGTTGCCCCGTCGCGGCCGGCCGGCCCACTGCCTCCACCGGGACCGCGTCCGCCGCAGCGGCGACGGCGCGCAGGTCGGGATGCTGGCCGATCAGGCGCTCGCCGTATTCCACCAGCGCATCGACGTCGGCGTCGGGAATGGTCAGGCCCGTCGGGATCGCCTGCAGGCGCGCACGCATTTCCGCGTCGCCGATATTGGCGAGCGAGACATGCACGAACCTGCCCTCGACATCATCGCAGCGGTGGCCGTTGACGATGCGGGCTTCCCGGCAGCGCACCTCGCGGAAGCCCTGGACCAGGGCGGCGACCTTCTCCTGCGCCAGCGAGAGCGTCTCAAAGTTGTAGGAATCGATCTGCGTGCCGCTGACGGCGGCGAAGATCTGGCCGATGCCGGTGACCACGCGCTGGCGGCCGAGGCTGCGGTCGGGCGCGGCCTCACCATCGATGCTGAGGATCACGATGCGGCGCATGTGGCGCGCTGTGATGCGGAAGATCTCGTCGCTGGCATCGAGCCGCACCAGCAGGTTCATCAGCCCGCGCAGCGCCAGGTTGTCGACGATCCCGCCATCCATCAGGTGCACGAAGCGCGTCGTTTCGGGATCGACGTAGGCGTCGGCGATGCGCGCCAGCTCGGCGCGGCGCGAGACCAGGCTTTCGGGGGCGGCCCAGGCGGCGGGCGCGGCGTCGGGGGGGCGCCGGCCGGCACAGCGTGCGGCGTGGTTCTCCAGCGTGATCGGCGAGAACAGGATCGGAAACCCATTACTGGCGGCGACCGCCCGCGCGATCGGAAAACCGTTCAGGTCCGAACAGAGCAGCCCGAAGGTCGTGCCGAGGAAGGGGAAGGAGATCTCGTTGGTGATGTCGGTCGCGTTCACCGAGATCAGCGGCGGGCCCTGTCGCGCAAGATCGGCATAGGTGGCGCCGTGGAACATCAGCCGGTCGTAGATCTCCGCCATGTAGTCGTTGGTGCCGACCAGGGGGTTGACCAGCCAGTCCCAGCGCCAGGGAAACAGGTAGATGCCGTAGATGAAGGCGTTGATGTCGCGCTTGAGGAAATCCCCGGTGAAGGTCTCGAAGTGCCGCGCGCGATAGAGGCCGTAATGCGCGATCGGGAAACTGCCGCCGGAGACGCCGGAGAAGTAGTCGACGTCGTCGAGCATGGTCCAGCCTTCCTGGCCTTGCGGCCGCACGGGAATCGCGCGCAGGCCGCGCAGCGCCCCGTGTGCGAAGGCGGCGGATCGCTTGCCGCCGCCCGAGAAGGCGACGAGGAGGAGAACATCGCTGCGGGCGGCCGGGAAACGCGGGTCACCCGCCTCGATCTGCTGGGCGAAGCTGCCGACCCCGTAGTTCGCGCTGAAATCCGGCTCGCCCGCCGCGTTCAGCGGCAGCGGCTGGTTCATCGGCACCTGCAGGCTGGTGCAGGCGGCGACGAGGCCGAGGGCGAGCACCGACGCCACCAGAGGGCGCGTCGTCGCCACCTTCCGGCGCCATGCAATCCGGAAGGCACGACGCCTGGTCGCGACGCCACGATGCCAGCGGGCGCGGGCGTCGGATTGCGGTGCCGCGCGACGCCGGTTCACCGCGGGAACAGGAAGGCGAGCTGGAAGCGTAGCTGCCATTCCGGCCCCGCATCCGGCCGGACGACGTTATAATAGGCGCCGAGCTGCGCGTTCACCGGCTGGCTGCCGAGGAAGAACACCTGGCCGGCCGCCAGCCCCAGCGGGATGGTCCAGCGGTCGCTGCCGGTGGCATTCCAGTCCGCGGTGACAATCGGCGAGAACGAAACGTAGGTGCCGTGCCCGAAATTGTAGTTGATGAAGGGCTGCAGCGTCAGAACGTTGTAGCGCCCGTGGCGGTCGCCGCCGAAGGACGAGACGTTGTTGACCAGCCCGCCGATCACCCAGGGACCCTGCATGGTCAGCGCGACGAAGGAGGGGCCGGCACCCCAGACGCTGCTGCCGAGCGCGCGGTCGGTGGTCGTCGGCGCCTGCACCACCGCGCCGGCGCCCCAGATCAGCCCGCCCGGACGCGCCGGCGAGAGGAAGCCCGAGATCTGCGTGGCACCCAGCCCGAAGGTCGTGCCGTCGCCAGGTGCCAGCGCGGGCTGCGAGATCACCGGCAGGATCGTGCGCGTGACGAGGTTCCAGTCGCTGCCCAGCGAAACCGGCACGACCGGCTGGATGTTGAGGATGTTCTGCGTGTGGTTGTAGGGGCCGTAGTTGAAGTTGGTATTGTTCTGAAGCGGCAGGCTGATCAGGTTGGCGACCGGGTTCTGGGTGGCGCGCGCCAGTGCCGCCATCTCCTCGGCGCGCGGCGTGGCCTGCTGCGCCAGGGCCGGCGCGGCGGCAAGCAGGGCCGCCGCCAGCGGCTGCGCGGCCCGATACGCGCGTATGGGTCCGACCATCCGTATGGGGCCGATCACCACTAGAACCGGAACGTGGCGCCGAGGATCGGGCCGCCCATGTGCATGTCGAGGGTCCGGTCGCCATTCTCGAAGTCGAACGCCAGGTAGCGCCAGCCGGCGCTGAGGATCAGCCAGTCACGGGGCTGCCAGTCGGCGGTGAGCAGCAGCTGCCAGGTCAGTTTCGCGCCGACATTGAAGCCGCCGATATCCGCATAGGCCGAAACGCCGAACTGCTCCGACAGCCTGCCATGCGCCCGCAGCGCCAGGATCGGGTCGGTCCAATTGTCCGAGGCGCTGAAGGTCCG
>JBDHWF010000240.1:0-3729 GCA_039810045.1 Chloroflexia bacterium | reverse complement strand
CCCAAACCGTTCGCCAGATCGCTATTCGTGCGGGCGACCAAGCGGCCAACGGTAAAGTCACCATCTTCCGAACGCGGCACCTCGCGTAGTAACCAATAACGCAGTGAATCAGTGCCGAATCGGTCGACCAGATCCACCGGGTCAACCGCATTTCCCAGCGACTTGCTGATCTTTTTTCCATCTACAGTGACATATTCGTGGACATAGATCGTCGTGGGCAATGGCAGGTTCGCTGATAGCAGCATCGCCGGCCAGTAGACGGCATGGAAGCGCAAAATCCCTTTGCCGATCACGTGAACGCGCGCTGGATTATCGCGCCAGTAGTGACGATAGCGTGGTCCATCAGCGGCAAAATCGAGCGCGGTGATGTAATTGATCAGCGCATCCCACCAGACATACATTACCTGACTGGAGTCGCCAGGAACAGGTATGCCCCAGTGGTGAGCGCGGGCCTGTGAGCGCGAGATACTGAAATCCTGTAACCCTGCTTCGATGAAGCGCAGCACTTCGTTGCGGCGGGACTCTGGCTCAATCCGCAGCTTGCCCGAAGCGATCAGGTCGTGCAGTTGAGCGGTGTAGCGTGAGAGCTTGAAGAAGTAGTTTTCTTCCGCGACCAATTCCAGTGGGCGCAGATGTTCAGGACAGCAGCCATTCACCAACTCATCGTCGGTATAGAACTGCTCGCAGCCCACGCAATAGAGGCCCATATAGGCGCGTTGGTCAATATCGCCAGCCGCCGCGCAGCGCGACCAGAGCTTCGCCGCCCCCGCTGCGTGTTGCGGGTTATTGCTGGTGCGGATGAATGAATCGTAGGAGAGATTGAGCGGGGCGCGTAGCGCCGCGAAAGCGGCTGCGTTGCGGTCAACGAACGCCTGCGTTGGGATCCCCTCTGCCTCTGCTGCCTGGACATTCTTCAGCGCATTATCGTCGGTGCCAGTATGAAAGAAGGTATCAACGCCCTGCTGTCGCTGATAGCGCGCCAGGGTATCAGCCTGGATTACTTCCAGGGCGAAACCGAGGTGTGGGGTGCTATTGACGTAGGGGATTGCGGTAGTGATGTAGTAGCGATTGGTGGTCATTGTGGGCCTCCCATGCGGTCGTGCGACCGCCAGTGGAGGCGATCAGCACCGTTTTCGTCCAGCAGCAACGCCCCGCCTGATACCCGAAGTCGGGTACTGCGCGGGGCCACGCATGGCCATAGCGGTGCTACGAATTGGGAGAGACGGTGTTTGATCCATCGTGGTTTGTCGTATCCTGTGGTGTAAGCACTTCTGCCAAGTAATCTGTACGAAGTGTAGCATTTTTGGAGGCGGGTTGCTCCGTATCAGTGGCGCAGGTTCAGTCGCGGAACATCTGCACGATCATCAGGCCGTGATAGCGGCTGCGGATCACCGCCATCCCCACCCGCCCAAATTTGGGCGAGAGGATATTGGCGCGGTGGCCGGGGCTATTCATCAGCCCCTGGTGGGCCATTTGCAGGTCGGGGGCGAATGCGAGGTTTTCGCCTGCGGTCAGATAATGAATATCTGCCGCAGCCAGCCGATCGAAGGGGTCGCCCGTACTTGGCGATTCGTGTGCAAAGTACCCCTGCACAAACATCTCGGTGGCGTGCGCTCGGCCTACTGGCACTAAATCAGGGTCCATTGTCAGGGCTGGTAGGCCTACCTTCGCGCGCTCTTGATTGACCAATTCCAGCAATTGCGCTTCTGCTTCAGGGTCGGGGGTCAGTTCACTGGCTTCCACACTGAATGGTAATTCGCGACCCGCTTCTTCCGTCCCGATACTGTTGGGGAGGGTGACGGTATTGGCGGCATCTTGCAGCAGTAGTCGAATCTGGGCGAATTGGAGGAAGCGTGCATCTGTTTCAAGGAGCGCTGAGGCTAATCGTGCTTCGCGCAAGGCTGGGCTGAGATCGAGGATTGGGGCGGTAACTGCCAGTGGAGCCAGGATCAGGCCCACTAACAGTGCACCAACGATCGCCCCAGGGATTGCCCCCAGCAGATGATCGATACGCCGTAGATTACGGCTGCGGTGCAACAGTCCCAAGAGTGGCCCTAATGGACGTTGCACGACGATGATGGCGACGATTTGCCCGATCACGGCCAGGAGGCCGAAAGCGAGGAAGATCGCATTGCGAGCACTGAGTGGGGTGTGCAGCGCTAGTAGCTGGCCGACTGGGCGATAGCCAAGTAACATCAGGGCGATCACGATTGCGGTGCAGATCAGGCCACCAGCCGTGCGCGCCGCCCCAAACCCCACGCCAATCAGGGCAGTGATGATAATGAAACCCATGACCAGAATATCGATGAACTGCCCACTCATTGCTATCGTTCAGCCTCGGTTACTGGTGACGCCCTGTTGGTGTGCTATGCCAACTATACTTCCTCAAGAATGGTGATGTCGCGAGATTGGGTGTAAGCATCGATGCACAGCAGGGATAATCATCGTGAGCAAACAATAATGGCGACTGACCTCCTGGCTGGTCTCTCTGCGCCAGCGCAACAACTGCTGGCTGAGGTACAAGCGCTGGCCGCGACCAGTGGTGTTGTCGCGTACCTTGTTGGTGGCACGGTGCGTGATCTGCTTTTGCACAGTGCGACGATTGACCTGGATGTGGTCATTGTTGGCGCGGCGATCCCTTTTGCGCGGGCATTGCAGCAGCAAGTCGGTGGCGACACGATCGCTGAATTGCGTGTACACGAGAGCTTTGGCACCGCTACCCTGCACTTTGCTACTGGCCTTGGCCTGGATCTGATTACCGCCCGCCACGAACAGTACCCCGCCCCAGGGGCCTTGCCACTCGTCACTGCTGGCACGCTGGCCGATGATTTGCAGCGGCGCGACTTTACGATTAATGCGATGGCTGTGGCCCTCCAACCGCCAACCGGCGCGCTGCTTGATCCGCTGGGCGGGCGCGCCGATCTCCACGCAGGGGTGCTGCGGATACTCCATGCAAATAGCTTCCTTGATGACCCCACCCGGATACTGCGCGGGCTGCGCTATGCTGGCCGCCTCGCTTTCCATCTGGCACCTGACACTGCGGCCCGCTGTCGCGCAGCGCTCGCCGCTGGCGCACTGGCGACCGTCTCGATCCAACGGTTCACGCACGAATTCGTGCGGATGCTGGCTGAGGAGCAGATGGTGGCGATATTCGACCATGCTGAAACCTATGACCTGCTGACGCATCTCCCAGTGAGCTTGCCCTGGAGCGCGGCGGTACGTCAGGCGCAGTTGCGCTTGCCCGCATATTGGGCTGCGATTGGCGAGCAGGAGTCGCGCTATGTCCTCTGGGAAGGACGCTTCGCGTTACTTACGGCAGAGCAGCCCCCGGCGCTGGCCGCCGCTACTGCCCAGACGTTACAGTTACCAGGTAGCACGGTGCGGCTGGCGGAACAGGTTGCCCGATTACGCGCCCTGATCGCCACGCATCCATTGCCCACGGCAAACTCACAACTCGGCCAATTGCTCGATCCGTTTGATCGGGCGGCGGTGAGTACGGTGATGGCGCTCGTCACCGATGAATCAACTGTGGCTAGATTGCGGCATTATCTGGTGCGTGTGCGCGATTGTGTGCCGATGCTGACTGGTGAAGCATTGGTCGCTTTGGGCTTGCCTCCTGGCCCGATGTACCGCCAGATCTTACAAGCATTACTGGCCTATAAGCGCGATCACCCCGCTGTGACCGTTTCTGAAGAACAGGCGTTTTTAGAGACATGGATTGCCGCTACG
>JBDHWF010000239.1:0-3770 GCA_039810045.1 Chloroflexia bacterium | reverse complement strand
CGCAGTCAACTCGTCTCCGCTGATCAGACCACGGTGGAGATGGTTGTGGCGCTGAGTGGTGGGGTCAGCGATGCCCAGCGGACGGCGTTGGTCAAGGAGATTCGTGGCTTTACGGATCAATACGATCAGCAGGGTGGGCGGCAGGTCAAGGTCACGGGGCCAGCGGGGATTATCACCGATGCCGCCGCGATTTTTGGCGAAACGGATCTGCCGCTGTTGCTGACCACGGTGGGGTTGGTGCTGATCCTCTTGCTGCTGATCTATCGGTCGCCGTTGTTGGCCCTGACGCCGCTTGTCGCGGTGGGGGTGGCGACGGCGGTGGTCAATCCGCTGTTGGGGTTTGCGGCCAAAGGGGGGCTTTTCCCGGTGAGCCAGCAGGCGGCGTCGATCTTGACGATTCTGCTCTTTGGCGCGGGCACTGACTATACGATCTTTCTGGCGGCGCGGTATCGGGAGGAGTTGGAGCGCGAGCCTGAGCGGATTCTGGCGTTGCGGCGGGCGGTGATTGGGGTTGGTGAGGCGATTACCTCGAGCGCTGGCACGGTGGTCGTGGCGCTGCTGACGTTGCTGCTGACGACGCTGACCCTCTATCGCGGCCTGGGGCCAACCCTGGCGTTGGGGATCGTGGTGATGTTGGTGGCGGGGCTGACGTTTGTTCCCGCAGTGCTGGCGATTTTGGGGCGGGCGGCGTTCTGGCCGTTTGGGCCGAAGGTGAAGGCTGGCGATGCGGGGCAGGCCGCGTCGCGCCAGGGGTTTTGGGACCGCGTGGCGGCGTTCGTGGGTCGGCGGCCTGGGCTGGCGGTGGTGGGGAGTTTGCTCCTGCTGGGGGTGCTGGCGCTGGGGAATATCGGGACGACGACGGTCTTCAACTTTTTAACTGGGTTTCGGAAGCCAACGCCATCGGCGCAGGGTTATGCGCTGTTGGCGGCGCATTATCCGGCGGGAACGCTGGCGCCGTCCGATCTGGTCGTGCAGTTGCCGCCCAACAGTGACCCCTGGGCACAGTTTGCCGCCCTTGACCAGATTCATACGGCGATTGCGCGTGTCCCCAATGTAGCGAAGGTCGTTGGGCCAACGCGCCCGACCGGGGCCGCCCCAGCGAAAGCGCCAGCGGAGTTGCAGGCGGCGATTCTGGCTCTGCCGCCAGAGTTGAAAGCGGCGATTCGTAGCGGGCAGGGTGGGCCGCCCGGTGGCGCAGCAGGCGGGTCGCCAGCGGGGGCGGGTGGTGGCCTTGACCCGCAGGTGGTCGGGGCCTATGCCCAGGGGCTGCAATATATTGCGCCAGCGGCCCCAGTGGTGCGATTCACCGTGACGCTGGGCAGTGATCCGTATGGGGTACCCGCACTCGATACGATCGCGCCGCTGCGCGAGACGGCACGGGCGGCAACGGAGGCCGCGTTGGGCGCAGGGGCAACGGCCCTGGTTGGCGGCGTGACGGCGACGCAGGCGGATACGCGCGCGGTTAGTAACCGCGATACCGCGCTGGTGGTGCCAGTTGTGCTGGTGCTAACGGGGATCATTCTGGGGATGTTGTTGCGGAGTGTGGTCGCCGCGCTCTATCTGCTGGGGGCGGTGACGCTGAATTATTTCGCGGCGTTGGGGCTTTCGGCTTTCTTCTTTCAGCGGATTCAAGGCGATGAGGGGGTGGCCTACGCGATTCCGCTCTACGGGTTCATCTTCCTGGTGGCCCTGGGTGCTGACTACACGATCTTCCTGATGTCGCGTGTGCGGGAAGAAGTGCGGGGGCAAGGGACGCGCCGTGGCACTGAAGAAGCGTTGCGGCGTACTGGCGGGGTGATTACGTCGGCGGGGCTGATTCTGGCTGGCACGTTTCTGGTGTTGACGACCCTCCCGCTGCGCGATCTGTATCAGCTTGGGGTGGTTGTGGCGGTGGGGGTGTTGCTCGATACGTTTGTGGTGCGCGGGCTGCTGGTGCCAGGGCTAGTGATCTTGCTGGGGCGCTGGAACTGGTGGCCGTGGGGCCTGGGCCGGGCGACTGAGCGGTAAGGCTGGCGTAAGTCACCCCGCGCCCGCTGCCGCATAATCAGCAGCGGGCGCGGGGTGGCTGTTAGGATCAGTGCGCGCTCGGTGCGGCGCGCTTGACTGGCCTGTGACGGTGGGCATAGGTGGCGCGGGCGTGGTGGGGGCGGCTTGTGGAATAGCTGCTAGCTACCCAACGCCGTCGTGACGCCATAACGCAGGTAGATCATGCCGTTGGCGAAGGGGCGCGTCTCCCGCAGGTCGAGCATCGAGCGGAATCCGGGCGGGAGTGCCCGGATTCCGCCACCGATGGTGACCGGCGCAAGAACTAGATGGCACTCGTCGATGAGTCCCGCCGCGAACGCGTTGGCCGCCAGTGTTGGCCCGCCGATAATGAGGTCTCGGTCTGCCTGCGCTTTCAGCTGCCTCACTGCCGCCGGGTCGAAGGCGCGTTCAAGCTGCGTCCGTGCGGTATGCACCGCAGGGAGGGTGGTGGAATAGACAATCTTGTCGGATGCCCGCCAGAGTTCCCTGAACTCGCGCATCGTGGGCGATTCGTTGTCTGCGGCCTGGGGCGACTCCCAGTAGGCCATTGCTGCGTACATCCGCCGTCCGTAGAGATGGGTGCCAATCGGGCGCGTCAAGTCGTTGAAGAGGGCGTGAACCGCCTCGTCCGGCTCGGCCCAGTCCAACTTACCAGCGGTATCCGCGACATAGCCGTCGAGGGACATCGTTATGGCATAGATGAGCTGAGTCATATTCCCTTTGCTCCTTGCTCTACATCTCCGGCAACCGCTGGCCCGCTGCTTCGCTGATAGTCAGAGAAGCAGCGGTAAGTTCGCTCACCACAGGCCCTGGTCAGGCAACGACTGACCAGGAAGACTCAGCCGTAGGTGGGGCGTTGGGGGAAGCCTGCGGGGGAGTCTTCCCAATCTTCCTGGCGACCATAGGGGGTGATGTCGAGTAGGCTGTAGGTGTTGGTCAGGCTTTCGCAGCCACGGGCGTAGGAAGAATAGGTGTGGTAGATCTCGTCGCCCAGGCGGAAGAAGACGCTGATCCCCTGGGCTTCGCCCGGTTGTTCGGCGGCGGGGACGGTGATCGGGCGGAAGTTGTAGATCGTTGGGGCGACGGCTTCATCGTGGGTGGCTTGGTAATCGTAGTTGAAGTCACTGTCGTACGAGGAATACCAGGGGATTGTCCAGCCGTGTTGCGCGCGGTAGTCGGCGAGTTTGGCGTAGGCAGCGCGGGAGACGAGGACAAAGGCGGTGTCGCGTTCGTCCAGCAGGGCGAGGTCGCCGATCTCGTCCACGTAGCCAGTGCAGCCAGGGCAGCCTTTTTCCCAGGTGGGGCCGAACATAAAATGGTAGACGATCAGTTGGCGGTGGCCCTGAAAGAGGTCGGCGAGGGTGACGGCACCATCGGGGCCAGTGAAGGTGTATTCTTTGTCGACTTTGACCATTGGCAGGCGGCGGAGATCGGCGTGAAGGGCGTCGCGCGCTTTGGTCTGGGCTTTCTCGCGTTCGAGCAGGGCGGTGCGGGCGGTGAGCCACTCCTCTTTACTGGTGATTGGGGGGTGGGCGATGTGCTGATCAGCCATTGCAGTTCCTCCTGATCGCAGCCAATATTCGCGCTTGGCTGCCACTACGTACAGAACATTTGCTCTGATGTGGACAGAATACACAATCTGTGCGTTGTTGTCAAGGGGGTTGGGGGCGACGATCAGGGGGCGACGATGATGGGGGTGAGGAGGATGCTGTTGTTGGCGGGGTTGGTGGGGCAGGTGGGGGCGG
>JBDHWF010000238.1:0-3789 GCA_039810045.1 Chloroflexia bacterium | reverse complement strand
GGCACGATTGTCGAAGGCAGTTCCGCCGTTGACGAGTCGATGCTGACTGGCGAGAGTATCCCCGTGGAGAAGCGCCCAGGCGATAGCGTGATCGGCGCGACGATCAATAAGACTGGTGCCTTCACATTCCGCGCTACCAAGGTCGGGAAAGATACTGCGCTGGCCCAGATCGTCCAGCTCGTCGAACAGGCGCAAGGCTCAAAAGCCCCGATCCAGCGACTGGCCGACCAGATCTCCAGCTACTTCGTTCCAGCGATTCTCGGTATCGCCCTGCTGACATTCGTCGGCTGGTGGATTTGGGGGCCAGATCCCCGCTTCACCTTTGCGTTGCAGGCGTTCATCGCCGTCCTGATCATCGCCTGCCCCTGTGCGCTTGGTCTCGCCACGCCCACCGCGATCATGGTCGGCACGGGGAAGGGCGCAGAGTCTGGCATTCTGATTCGGGGCGGCGAAGCCCTAGAGGGCGCGCATAAGGTTCAGGCAATTGTGCTGGACAAGACGGGAACGATTACCCGAGGCAAACCCGTTGTCACTGACATCATCACCAGGGAGCAGCTAGCACCGGGCGCAGACGCTGGCACTGGCTTCACGTACAGTCGTGACGAACTGCTGCGGCTGGCTGCGACTGCCGAGCTTGGCTCAGAACACCCGCTGGGCGAAGCAATCGTCGAACACGCCCGCGAGCAGGGCCTGAACCTGCCAGCCGCCGAGCAGTTTGAAGCAGTGCCAGGGCGCGGGATCAGCGCTGTCATTGACGGCACCGCCCTGCTACTGGGCAACGAAGCGCTACTGCGCGATTGGGCAGTTGACCCTGGCGCGCTGCGCGACCAGGCCACCATGCTAGCCCAGGCGGGTAAGACACCGATCTTCATCGCCCTGAATGGACAGGCCGCTGGTGTAATCGCCGTGGCCGATACCGTCAAGGCAGAATCTGCCGAAGCGATTGCGAGCCTGCACGCCCTCGGCCTGGATGTTTGGATGCTGACCGGTGACAACACGGAAGTGGCGAACGCCATCGCCAAGCAGGTAGGCATCGCCCCTGAACGGGTGCTGGCGGAAGTCCTCCCTGGCGAGAAAGCGGCGAAAGTTGCCGCCTTACAGGAGCAAGGCAAGGTCGTCGCCATGGTTGGTGACGGGATCAACGATGCCCCCGCACTGGCTACTGCTGACCTGGGGATCGCGATTGGCACTGGCGCTGATGTTGCGGTCGAGGCGAGTGACATCACCCTCGTTGGTGGTGATTTGCGCGGCGTGGTGAAGGGAATCGCCCTCTCACGGCGCACGATGGCAACGATTCGCCAGAACCTCTTCTGGGCGTTCGCCTACAACGTGATCCTGATCCCGGTAGCGATGGGGGTGCTTTATCCATTCACTGGGACCTTACTGAACCCAATTCTCGCCGCCGCCGCAATGGCGATGAGCAGTGTCAGCGTGGTGACGAATAGTCTGCGCCTGCGCAGTTGGACCACACCGCAGCACCCTGAGGAGATTTTGCACCCACCAATCGGACGCCGGATAGCGGAGTGGAGTTATCTGCTCGGTATCGCTGTCCTCGCGCTGGCGGTTGGCGTTGGGGCGTTCTGGCTGAGCAGTCGGGCGATGGGGGCTACTGATGGCACCCACGCGCCCCACGCCGTCAGCGAACTGACCCCGGAGCAGGCAGGGTTACGTGTGGATCTGGCCGCCCCAACCAATGCAGCGGCTGGGCAACCGCTCACCCTGAGTTATACCGTTATCAACAGTGCCGACGGCAAAACACTTACCAATCTGCCGATTGACCACGAGCGCCCGATGCACCTGATCGTCGTCAGTAGCGATCTGCGCGAGTTCCAGCATATTCATCCCCAACTGACAGGGAACGCCTACGCCGTTACAACGACCCTCCCTGCTGGCACGTACACGCTCTACAACGAATTCCTGCATGGGGGGAACACCGTCCTCAGTCAGCGCACGCTGACTGTAGGGGCAGCCAGCGCTGCCCCAGCCGGGCTGACGCCCGACCTGAGCCCACAGACCGCGAATGGGGTGACAGTCGCGCTGAAAGCGCCAGAGCAAGTGCACGCGGGCGAAGCAGCAACGTTCACCTTTACGCTCACCGCAAATGATCAGCCGGTGACTGACCTGACGAATTACCTGGGGGCTGCTGCGCACGTTGCGATTGTCTCGGCGGATAGCAGCCGCTTCGCCCATACTCACGGTGAACCAGGGAGCCACACGCACACCGCCGCCACGGCCCACGAATCAACAGGCGCAGAGGCGGGGCCATTTGGTCCCAACGTTTCGTTCCAAACGACCTTCACGCAACCAGGTCTGTATAAGATCTGGGGACAATTCCAGCGTAATGGGACAATCATTACGGTCCCATTCGTTGTGGAGGTACACTAGCAACGGGCTAGTGTGGCAACACCCGTAGGCCACCACCAGATAGCGGTTGGTGGTAGGAACTGTAACGGTTGGTCGCAACCAACCAGGATGGAGGATACCAACGATGAGCGCAACTCTCGACCATGCGACGATGACGGCACCAGATATCTCCTGTGGTCACTGTGTCGCTGCAATTGAAAAGGCCGTGGGCGCACTACCGGGCGTCAGCGCAGTAAAGGCGCACGAGCAGACCAAAAAGGTGGAAGTCACCTTTGATCCAGCCAAAGTTAGCCTGAAACAGATCGCCGCAACAATGGACGAGGAAGGCTATCCCGTTCAGGAAAGCTAACGCGTTCCCAAAACCGAGAGAGAATGCAGCGCCGCCTACCGTCAATGGTAGGCGGCGCTGCATTCAACAAACCTGCTGATTAACAACTACTCGGCCTCAATCAGCCGCCGCCAGACCCCCCCACCAAGGGCGAGGGCGTAGAGCCACTGTCCCGCTTCGCTGCGGGGGGTGAGCGCCATCGCCACCACTGGGGTCGCGCCCATGCCGCCGCTCCAGAGAGTAAAGGTGCGTCCGCCATCGTGCGTGGTGAAAATACCGCCACTGGTTGCGGCGTAGACAGTATTATCCTGCCGGTAGTGCGGCGAGGCGACCAACCCCGTCACCGCGACTGGTCGGCCATCAGGAGCGGTCACCTCGGTGGCATTCCACACAGGAAGCCGCTCCCCACCACCACGTCGCCAGGTATTGCGGATGGGCTTCGCCACACGACCATCCAGCCCGACATAGAGTGCGCCATCACCGAGATAGCCCGCTGGCACCGCGAGCGGTAAGGCCGACCGCCCCACGTCCTGCATCCACTGATGCCAGGTCGCCCCGCGATCCGTTGAGCGCCAAAGGGTCAGCAACGTATCCCCAAAGCTATCGCGTTCTGGCTGCCGCGTACCAACAAAGAGCGTACTATCTTTCGCATAACCAGGCGAGATTGCCAGCGAAATCACGACCCCGTTATCAAAATCGTTGCCGATTGGTCGCCAATCTTCGCCACCATTCTCACTGGCAAATAATTTTCCGCTCAGCGTGACAACGAGGAGCAATGGCGCTGTCCCATCGTCACTGGGGCCGACGACAATTGCCCCTACCGCCTCTGGCAGGCTCTTGGCACCGACTTGCGTCCATGATTTCCCACCATCCTGGCTGCGGAAAAGGCCCGAACCAAGGGCGGCGAAGACCGTGGCGTCTTTCGCATAATTTGGCGAGACAGCCACTCCATAGGCCGACATCTCGCCATGTTCTGGCATCGCCGCTTGCCAGGTCACCCCGCCATCACGCGAAACAGTGATGCCATCGTCCAGGCCAGCAGAAAAGAGCGTGCGGTCACTAGCAAAATCAGGCGAGAGCGCCAACGCCAACGTCGG
>JBDHWF010000237.1:0-3817 GCA_039810045.1 Chloroflexia bacterium | reverse complement strand
TCGTACTCATTCCAACCTGCGCCGATGCCGAAGTCGAGCCGCCCGTTGGAAATGACATCAGTGGTCAGCGCGATTTTTGTCAGCACGGCGGGGTGACGGTAGGTGTTTCCCGTGACCATCAGTCCCAGGCGCAAACGTTTTGTGACTGCGGCGAAGGCCGCCAGGGTGGTCCACCCTTCCAGGCAGGGGTCGTCGAGTTGGTCGGGGATGGGGGAAAAGTGGTCGAAGAGCCAGGCGTGTTCGATGACGGGAATTTCCTCGGCTTCCTGCCAGACCGCCAGCATCTCAGCGTAGGTGGTCCGCTGCGGTGCCGTTTTGATGCCAAAGCGTAGAGGTTTCATCAGGAGGCCTCCTTGTTTTCAGTCAGTGTGTAAGCCAGGGTGAACGCGCACGCCCACCGCAACAGGATAGCACGCCTATTGTGGTCATGTGACAGATGATGTGGCGTTGCACGCCAACGCTTCCGGTTGATTGTGCGATGATCTGTTCTACGGTTGATCGAGTTTGCCAGGGGGTAGTCGGTGGGCGGGTGGAATAAATGGTTCGGGATCAACTCGGCGAAATTGCGTGAGAGTTGCCATCGTCAATGGTGCATTGTCGGTCATCGTTTGTCGCCAGCGGAGAAATGGCGCGAGGCGAGGCCGGGCCACGGTGAATTCTTCGACTACTAACTGCCCGATCACGCCACACGCTGCCGCAAAGTTCTGACGGGTAAACTCGGTAAAGATTGGCGTGCGATCATAGGGGATTTCGCGTAACTCACTGACCCAGCGATCAGCGGCGGTATGGAGGAGCAGATACCGTGCGTTGAATGTAC
The DNA here is from genome assembly GCA_039810045.1 of Chloroflexia bacterium. GTDB lineage: Bacteria > Chloroflexota > Chloroflexia > Thermomicrobiales > CADCWN01 > CADCWN01. The sequence continues at coordinate 3,000 of JBDHWF010000237.1, read as the reverse complement.
CATCGAGGCTCATCCCTGCTGAACCGGGGTTGAAGACCTGCCAACGCCCAATCTGCTGATCCATTGGCAGGTGCGTATGTGCGGCAACAATAGTGGTTTCGCGTACCTGAGCGAGCATTATGGCCAGGTTCTCAGCAGTTGTGCCAGGGTAAATTGGTTCGGCGTGGTCGCGTGGTGAGCCGTGCACAATGTACAACGGTGGGCCATCAGCAGGGCGAATGGTGAGCGCGTCAGGCCAGGAGGCAATTTGTTGGCGCAGTGATGCGGGCATTTGCCGATGGATCCAGCGCGGAATGGGGAATATGCTGAGGTCGTTCCATTCCTGCGGGGCGCGGGTGGTGCCATAATCAAGCAGGATCAGTTCATGGTTGCCTCGTAGAACGGCCCAGCGTTCGTCCAGCACCCGCTGTACTACCTGCGGCGAAAACGGCCCCCAATTGATCAGATCACCAGCAACGATCACCTGATCAATCTCATGGTGAGTCAGATCAGCGCAGATCGCTTCTAACGCTGGCAGATTGCCATGAATATCAGCAATGATGGCGAGCGTGGTCATCAAACCTCCTGCTATTCGGCCAGGTGGTAGTGCGCTTCGGTATGATGAACGAGGGTCTGTTCGTCTGGTTGCAGGCCCAATCCTGGGCCATCGGGCAGCGTGACCTGATCACCGTGATACTGGTCGCGCAGTGGGGCCAGATCAGTGGCTAACATCAGTGGCCCGCCCATCTCCACTGATTGCACATTTTGCATGGCGTGGGCAAATTGCAACCCGGCGGCTGAAGCGATTGCCGACTCAACCATTGTCCCGATCTGGCAGGCAACCCCCGCCGTTTCACAAATCGTGTTGATCGCCTGTGCGCCGAGTAAGCCACCAGACTTCATCAGCTTGATATTAATCAGGTCACAGGCGCGTAAGCTGATCGCGTGCAAAGCATCATGGGCCGAACCGATCGCCTCGTCAGCCATGATCGGCAGGCCGCTTTGCTGGCGTACTTCGGCCAGCCCCACCAGGTTATGCGCAGCGATTGGTTGCTCAATATAGGTGGGGAAGTAGGGGGCGATCTGGCGGGCGGCAGTGATCGCGAGCCCAGGGGTTTGCCAACCCTGATTGACATCGATCTTCATGCCGATCGCTGGCCCCACTGCCTGTCGCACAGCGGCAACTCGCGCCACATCAGTCATGATATTGTCAGCCTGCCCCAGCTTGAGCTTGATCGTCCGAAAGCCAGCGGCGACGTGGGCGCTGGCATCGGCAGCCATCGCTGCGGGGTCCTTCAGGCTGACCACGCGGGAGATTGTTGCTGCTGTGCGGGCACGACCACCAAGCAACGCCCAGATCGGCAGATTGGCGGCCCGACCAGCGAGATCGTGCAGGGCAATATCGAGCGCGGCGCAGGAGGTGGGCGCACCAGTGATCCGCTCGGCAATTGCGGCCATCGCGCCAGTGCGGTCGCGCGGATCTCGCCCAAGCAAGGCTGGGGCAAGGGCGCGAAGTGTTTCGGTGACACCCCCAAATGTTTCGCCAGTCACAAAGGCGTCAGGCGTTCCTTCCCCCCAGCCAATCAGCCCATTGTCGGTAATCAGCTTCACTAACACCGTTGGCACATCGGGGAAAGTGCCGTAGGAGATAATGAACGGCTCATGGAGTGGGAGCCGGATGGCAAAGATCTCGATCTGAGTGATACGCATACCAGGTTCCTCCCACCCTTCTCGCTTCCAACGCGTAGATCACGCACGACCAGCAGTAGTTCGTTCTAGCAGCAACTGACAATCGGGGAATTGTCGCGAACTGGCGAAGCCAGTAATGGTATACCCGTTTGCAAACGCAGTGCTGAGTGTGGCGCGGAGCGCTAGTCGCCACTGCTGCGCGGCGGGCAGATCGTGGGCTACGAGGGCGTCAATATCCGTGGGAATTGGAGCGCGGGCCAGGGGTTGATCACCCGCCGTAAAAAGTGGTAGCGCATCGAGGCTACCGGGAGCGCGGGGCTGGAGTTTCCCCAGTAGTCGTGCAGCAACCTGTGGGCTGGCGATCGGCCAGTGAACAACCAGGCGGTCAGACGGTAAGCCGCCATAGAGCCCAGTAGCGAAATCGGTGCCATAGAAGTTTTCACGATATTCGTGGGCGGTGGCTCCTAAGCGCTCGAAGTTGAGGCGAGCGTTGGCCGCGCGGAGTGGATCGACTGTCCAGGTGATCTCGCGAAAGCCAGCGTCAAGCGCGATGGCTGCCTGTAGACTTTTGAGGGCAAAGCCGAGACCACCCCGAAAGGCGGGCTGCACGGCCAGCATATCGGAAAGAAGGCGCGGCGCGCTCGCGACATATCCCCCATAGCTGGTGGCAAAGCCAATAAGGGTATTGGTGCCTGGGGCATAGGCTCCCAGGATTTGCCCACCAGTTTTCGGGATGACGATTAAGAGGCTGGCCGCAGTCAGGTCGTGGTCACTGATCCCAAAGATCTCCCGTTGCAATCTCTCGACTGCGCCGAGATCATCCCATTCAGTCAGCATGCGAAAGGTGATTAGTTGCCCCTGAATTGCCTTTTGCCAACCACTGGCTGTGGGTGTAAAGCCCAATGCGGCTGGGGTGAGTGTGGGGGTCATGTGGGCTCAGTGGTGGACGACAGAGCAGCAGGAGGGGATAGTTCCAGGGTGAATAGCGGTTGCCCATATTGTACCGAATCACCGTTGGCGACCAGTGCCGCGACGATTGTGCCAGCAGTGGTAGCGACAACTTCATGAAACGTCTTCATTACTTCGATTAATCCCACTACTTGCCCAACAATCACCGTAGTACCTTCTTCGACCAGTGGTGGCTGATCGGGCTTGGCGGCACGATAGAAGATCCCCAGCACCGGGGCAGTGAGCGTTGTCTCGTTGGGATTGGTCGTTGCCGCTGGTTCAGGCGGGGCGGATATAGCCGCTGGCTCTGGCTGATCGGTGCGTTGCAGGGTCAGGCGCACCGTGGTCGTTTCCAGTGTGAACGTCGTGACGTTGGTGGCGGCG
>JBDHWF010000236.1:0-3851 GCA_039810045.1 Chloroflexia bacterium | reverse complement strand
GCGCGCGCCTCCTGGCCTTCACCGACCCCACTCTCACACACGACATCCAGATACTGCCACCACTGCCGGTGTGATACGCCCGTACCAATCGACAAACCCAGCATGTTGTCAGCCACCGTTACTCGTCTGATCTGCCTCGCTGCTGGAAGTGCTGCGCCTCACAGCGTTATCCCAATCACATTTTGCTCTGACAGCCTGCACAAATTGCGGTACCAGTACGCTCATGTGCCGAAGAAATTCGTGCGGTGTGGTGGAGGGGCGCTGGAGATCGGCTACTTGCTGAGCGAGGAGAGTACAGAGTAACTGGGGGCGAAGATCAAAGAGATCAGCAAGAAATTCATCAGCCGTCATCGCCTCAATCTGGTAGGGGGTGAGCGCCGTAGGCGGGAAGTGTCCTATATTGTTGGTGACAATCACCTGGGCTTGTGAGGTAATCGCCGCCGCAAGAACATGGCGATCTTGCTCGTCATTCTGCATTGCTGGAACAAGCGCCTGATAACCAGTAACCATCGCCTCTGGAAACGCTGCACGCATCGCAGCATTCAGGCGTTTTGCCTGACGCTCAGGATCGCCATGCCCTCTCTTTTGCAAGAGACGGAGTACTGTGCGTTCTGTCTCTGCAAGAATATCCTGACTCCAAAATGGTCGGTACAACCCTTCAGCGGCGGCACGCAACAATGTGTCACGCACTGCGGCCTGAACCAGCACATTGGCATCCAAGAGCACGCCAAAGCTACTCATCACCCTTGGCCTGGGCAATTTCCTCGGGGCTGATCGGGTCATACAAACCCAACTCACCACTATCTTTGGTCAACTGCTTCAGGGTGGCGCGGCGCTGTTGGTCACGCGTCTCACGATAGGCTTGTAAGTCACCAAATCGAATCCGGCGGTGCGTACCAACTTTGGCGAATGGGATTGCCCCACTATCAAGCAACCGCACTAAATATTGGCGTGAGACATTTAAGAAATCGGCGGCCTCTTGGGTCGTTAATTCCAGATGCAATGGCACCACAGCAACTGGCAACCCTTGGGCCATTGCAGTCACCACTTCTGTTAGAATCTCGTAAACAGCTTGCGGCAACGCGATATATTCGCCATTCGGCCCAACCAGCTGCGCTGCCGCCAATTCACCCTGATAACGATCAATGATCTCGCGTAAACGCTCCTGTTCAGCAGCCGTTGGCGCGACAGGATGGCGTGGTACAGACGCCAGCATCATGAGCCTCCATCGGCCTAATAACCCGTTCTCTCGGCCCGCTAGCTTCTCAACGGCGGTAAGGCTATTGTAGCGAATAAACGCTACAAGTGCAACCTATTCGCTATAACAGCAACGAACAATCCATCGTAAATTGCGTCGGCTATTGGCTTGTGGGCAGCACAAAGTGATCCCCTATACACCCAACGGTACGCCCATAGAGGCGAGAACAACAACGGTCATTATCGCCAGCGTCCTACAGCCCCTTGCCCCCAAGAATTGTCAGGTGGGTTTGCTCGCCCATCGACGCAATCAGCGGGCGGGCCTGTTGAATCAACGCCCGTACATCCGCTGGGGCCAGCGACGCGTCGTGCGCCGCCTGATCGCGCCAGACCTCCCACACCCAGACCGTGTTGGGGTCAGCGGAGACGCCAACAACGTAATGTAAGCAGCCGGGATCGCGCCCTAATAACGCCGCGGCCTGATGCAAAATCGCCGCCAGAGCGTCGCGCTGGCCTTCCTGCGCCTGGAAGTTTCCAAAGAGTCCGTAATATGCCATCATGCCCCTCGCTTCATTCTCCTGCACACTCGGCAAAACCTCGTTGCCTACTCGTTTCAGGGCGCGCAAGAACGCTGCCAATCAGCAAAGCGCACCACAAACGCAACGGGCGGGAGAGCAATTGCTCTCCCGCCAGCGCAGTATCTCTACCAACGATGATCGTTATTGCTCTAGCGGATAGGTCGAGTCGGGATAGCCAAAGATCCCCTTGATATAGCGGATCTCGCCAACGTGCATCGCGCTATGCAACACCGTATGTTGCAAGCGCTCGGCAGCCGTGATCATTAGCCCCTCAGTAATCGGGTGTGGTCGCGATTCCCGAATATCAGCGCTTTCGGCGGTGTCCATAAAGGTCCGTGTTTCAGCCAGAATCGCGTTGTGGTAGTCAGTCAGCACTTGCCGGGGAATCTGCAAAGCATCTACTTCTGCATCGGTGTAACCAATCCCCACACCCAGCCCATGAATACCCAGACCGGCTGGCTGATAGTGCGCCTTTTCGGCCCAGTTCTCGCGGTGCCAGAGGTCGTCTTTCAACTCCATCCGGCGGGCAATCGTCTGGTCATAGTCCCACATCCGCAACAGGTGGTAGTAAATGAAGCCGATTGGGTTCATCTTTGGGAACGGTCGCTTGTAGAAAAGCTCGTCGGGAACCTCCCTAAGATGGCCTTGTAGAAAGTCAGAGAGGAAGCCTAACTCCTCCATGTAGAACTGAGCTTCACGCATTTTCTACCCACACTACTTCAGCCCTGGCATTGACCAAAATAGCCAATACACTGCCACCTTGACAGCCAGCACACAATAACACAGTTCATCTATGCAAGCTATTGTCAGCGCGAAGGCCGTAAACCCGACTCGCAACCTTACAGCGCAGCCACCTGGGCGGCGACCGCCTCGCCCATCGCACGGGTGCCAACAGTTTTGCTACCAGTCGCCGCAATGTCGCCAGTGCGCAGGCCCGTCGCCAACGTCGCGTCAACCGCCCGCTCGATCGTCTGCGCTTCGTCGTCCAGACCGAGCGAGAGCCGCAACAGCATCGCCGCGCTGAGGATTGCCCCCAGCGGATTCGCCCGATCCTGCCCCGCAATATCGGGGGCCGAACCATGAATCGGCTCATAGAGACCGAACTGCTTGCCCGGTGAATCTGCCCGCTGGGGCGCCTGACCGTTCAGCGAGGCCGATGGCACAACGCCAAGTGAGCCAGCGATCACGGCGGCTTCATCGGTCAGAATATCGCCAAAGAGATTTTCGGTGACAATCACATCGAAGCGGCGCGGGTCGTTGATTAAATACATCGCGCAGGCGTCAACCAGCACGTGCTCAAAGGTCAGGTCGCTGTATTCTTGCGCGATCTCCGTGGCAACCTCACGCCAGAGCCGCGATGTATCAAGCACATTCGCCTTATCAACACTGCTGACCTTGCCGCGTCGTCCCCGCGCCAGTTCACAGGCCAGCCGCACGATCCGGCTGATCTCCTGCTCACCATACGGCATCGTGTCCACCGCCTGCCGTCCACCCTCATCGGTCCAGCGGCGGCGCGGCTGCCCGAAGTAGATGCCGCCAGTCAGTTCGCGCACCACGATCAGATCGGTGCCTTCCGCCACCGCCGGCTTCAGCGGCGAAGCATCAACCAGCGCGGGCAACGCCCGCACCGGGCGCAGGTTGGCAAAGAGGCCGAGTGCTTGCCGCAAGCCCAGCAGCCCACTCTCTGGCCGCTGCGCCACTGGCACCGTGTCCCACTTCGGCCCACCAATCGCCCCGAACAGCACCGCATCGCTGCGCTGGCAGAGGGTGACAGTCTCCGGCGGCAACGAGCCACCAGTGGCGTCGTAGGCCGCCCCGCCGTAGAGCCGCCTGTCGATCATGGCGGGCCGCTACGGCGTCCAACACAGTTCGCGCGGCGGTCGTCACCTCCGGCCCAATCCCGTCGCCGGCCAGCACAGCAATCTGATATGCGCGCCCCTCAGTCACCATCTTCCTCCTCAGCCCCAAACGGCACGCGGCTCAGTGTTCGCAGAACTGTCCTTCGCCCTGCCACTGAGCCGCTGCCAGCATCTTTCCTATTGGTCGTTTAGGCGTCAGCCTTGGCGTAGGTCGCTT
>JBDHWF010000235.1:0-3943 GCA_039810045.1 Chloroflexia bacterium | reverse complement strand
CAACAAAAACAGCACAATTGCGCCATTTCGCACGGCTAAGGTACACTTCCCGCACAATTATCAAGAGCTTGTTTTTGCAGGTGCCACATACCGCTACCATCATCAACCTACCAGAATCCTGGTGCATCGGCTGAACAATAGGTGCATAACGCCGCATGACAGAGAGGAGCACGCGAACGATAGGGAACAAACGAAACACTTAGTACGCTATTGTCGTAGTTATCAGTGACAACGACTCGACTAACCTCTTTGGGGAGGGTAGCTTTCGGCAGCATACTCAGGGGAATCGCTGCCATGGCCGAGGGTGATAAGAGGAGCGAAACGGATGGATGAAGCTGGAAACGAACGAATTGTTGGTTCCTACCAACTCGAAGAACGGGTAGGACGCGGCGGGATGGGCGAAGTGTGGCGAGCCCGCCATACGCGACTGGGCAGCGAACGCGCCGTCAAGCTCTTGCCAGCCAACCTCGCAACAGAACCAGACTTTCTGAAGCGGTTCGAACGCGAAGCGGCCTCGGCCTCGCGGCTTGATCACCCCAACATTCTCGCTGTGTATGAGTATGGCGAATCGAATGGCGTGCCCTATCTGGTGATGCCCTATATCAAAGGTGGCACGCTGAAGGAACGGATGGCTGCTGGGCCAGTACCCCGTGAAGAAGCGCTGAACTACCTCAAACAGGCTGCCGAAGCGCTCGACTACGCGCATGAGCAGGGGTTAGTCCACCGCGACGTGAAGCCCGCCAACCTGTTGCTGGATGGGCGCGGACGGCTCTATCTGGCTGACTTCGGAATCGCCAAGGCGCTGGAAGGGGCCGAAGGGTTGACCCGTACCGGGGTGGGCGTGGGCACGCCCGAATATATGGCCCCCGAACAGGCGCAGGGTCGGGCCGACCAGCGCTCCGATCTCTACGCGCTGGGCGTCGTCCTCTATCAGCTCTTGACCGGGCGCGTGCCGTATAGCGGCAATAGCACGGTCGAAGTGCTGATGAAGCACCTGCAAGATCCCCTGCCCCTCCTGCCCCTGCGGAATATCGCGCCAACATTGCCAGCGCGAGTGGAGCAGGTTGTCACGAAGGCCCTGGCGAAGAACCCCAATGATCGCTACGCCAGTGGCAAAGCGATGGTCGAGGATCTGCAAGAAGCCTTCACGAATACCTCGTCGTCGGCGGCAGCCGACCCTGCCGCAACCGTTGTTGGCACAGCGCCACCAACCTATTTCAGCGGCCAAACACCCCCACCGGGGAATACGCCGCCCCAGGGCTGGCAGTCGCCTGCTGGGCAGACACCGCCGCCAGGGAATGCGGCAACCGTGGCAGCAACCTCGGTTCCTGCCTGGCAAACGCCAGCCAGTAACACGCCCCTCCCAGGTGGTACGCCGCCAGGAGGCAGCACTCCACCGCCATATAATGCTGGTGGGCCATCAGCGGGGTCATTTGGGGCACCACCACAGGGTGGCTCGTTTGGCACACCGCCCCCTGGCGGGGCGCCGCCCACGAACAATATGTATGGAGGACCCCCGGCTGGGGGGCAACCCCCGAAGAAGTCGGGCGGGAAGGGCCTACTCTTTGGGATCCTTGGTGGCCTGGGGCTACTCTTCCTGCTCTGTATCGGCGGGATCTTCGCCCTATCGCGACTTGGTGGGGGCGACCCAACACCAACCGTCGTAGCGAACACGAATCCCACCGCCACCACCGTTACCGCAGCGAACCTTGGGGCCACGCAAACGGCGAATGCACCACGCCCGAGCGCCTCGGCAGCGGGTGTGCCATCAGCAGCACCCAGCGTCGCGCCTTCGGCGGCACCATCGGTTGCCCCCAGTGCCGCGCCGTCATCCTCCAGCATTCCCCTGTTCCCCAGCGGCTCTCCGGCGGCATCAGCGAGCGCAGCGCCCAGCGCCGTGCCATCAGCAGCGCCAACGCCGCGACCAAGTGTGGCTCCTTCAGCGGTACCCAGCGCCCGGCCAAGTGTGGCGCCATCGGTTGCGCCAACGCCACGGCCAAGCACTGCCGCCGGGAATAGGACTCCGAGGGGAACAGCCCCGGCTGGGTGGAAGACCTATAGTGGCAACGCCAAAGTGCCATTTGCGATGTATTATCCACCAGACTGGACTGTTGATGACTCACGCGCCAATGAGGGCCGGATCTACTTCTTCGCGCCAGGGATCGATAAGCCCTACGAGAACGAGTTGTGGGTGTTGATTGCGACCACAGGCGAGAAGACCAATGTGGGGATTGATGTTCTCCGCGACCAGTATTTCCAGAACGACATCAAGAGCAGTCATCCTGAGGCTGGAATCAACGTCACCCGCAACAACCAGTTCTCTGGGATCACCTTCGCCTCATTGGGCACGAACTTCAACTCAGGCTCGCAACTCTGCTACGCCTATATCGGCTTAGGGCTGAACCAGAATGTACCGTGGCGGTTCCGGCTCAACTCCGACGATGCTGACTACGATAAGAACCTGGACACCTACTTTGACGGCATGATCGGCTCACTCAATATCTACGCGAACCCCTAAGCATCACGAGCCAGACCAAGCGGTGTGGGGCGACCTCAGTTCGAGGTCGCCCCACATTGCTATCTCAGACCACAACGACCAAAAACGTTGCGGGCCACGGCAACGTATACTGTAGCAGGAATGGCACCAGCGCGATGGGAGAGGAGAACAGATCTATGTCGGCACCGGAGAGCAGGATCCTCGGAGCCTACCAGCTTGAGGAACGAATTGGCAAAGGGGGGATGGGCGAAGTCTATCGCGCCCGCCACCTGCGCCTGGGCCGCGAAGCTGCTGTCAAAATCCTCCCCGCTAATCTGGTCACTGAGGGCGATTTCCTCAAACGATTTGAGCGCGAAGCCGCCAGCGCCGCCTCGCTGACCCATCCGAATATCTTGCAAGTCTTTGATTATGGCGAACAGGACGGGATCCCCTATCTCGTCATGCCCTACATCAAGAGCGGCACACTGAAAGAGCGCCTGGAAGCTGGCTCTGTGACACCTGCGCAGATGGCCGACTATCTCACCGAAGTTGCCGATGCCCTGGACTATGCCCACCGTAAAGGGATTATTCACCGCGATGTCAAGCCCGCGAATATCCTGATCGATGAACACGACCGGGCCTATCTCAGTGATTTTGGGATTGCCAAAGCACTAGAAGGCACAGACAACCTCACCCAGGCTGGCCTGGGAGTGGGCACCCCAGAGTATATGGCCCCCGAACAGGCGCAAGGCCGCGCCGAACCACGCTCAGATCTCTACGCCCTCGGCGTCATGGTCTACCAGATGCTGACCGGGCGCGTCCCGTATTCTGGGCAAAGCACCGTTGAAGTGCTGATGAAGCACATGCAGGCACCAGTGCCGATCAATACGCTGCCAGCAAATACGGCCCGGTTCTTCGGGCCAATCCTGGAGCGCGCCCTCAGCAAAGACCCAAACAACCGTTACGGCACCGGGCGCGAACTGATGCGGGCGGTCAATGATGCGATGATGGAGAGCGGCTTGACCAGTGGCCTATCCGAAGGCCCCACCGTGATCGCCCCAAGGCCAACACCAGGATCAGGCGGCGCGGCGCTATCCAGCACCCCGCCGCCCGAAGCGCAGGCCCCCGCCGCTGGGTCAGGAACTCCCCTACCAGTCACGCATACGCCCGCGCCAGCCAACGCTACCCCCCAACCAGGAGACTATACGCCAGCACCACACCAAACAACCACGCCCGCTCCCAGGCCAGGGCCATTCCCCGGCAACAACAGTGGCCCAGCGCCCGCCCCAACGGGGGGCAGCGGCAACATTTTGGCGACAATGGACCCCAACACGAAGCGTATTCTGCTGGTACTCGCGATTGTGATCGGGGCAGTGTTCCTTTTCTGCTGCTGCCTCTTACTGTATAGTTCAGCGAGTACGAACTAGGCCCGCAGGACAACCAACAGTCTCAGCGCAAAAACGACTG
>JBDHWF010000234.1:0-3979 GCA_039810045.1 Chloroflexia bacterium | reverse complement strand
ATCGTGGAGCAAACACTGGTGGAGGTGCCGACGGTGCGATTGTCGAGGATGAAGTCGTCGGCGATCAGCGGAATCCCGTCGTAGAACTCGACGCGCCGCCCGAACTGGTCGATCTCGGTCTCCAGGACATTGCCCCCCGCCCGTCGCAGCGACTTCAGCTTCCGCCTGCTCCGCTTGCTCAGGAAAATCGCGTCTGGCTTGCCCGGCTTCACCAGGTCGAGGAACGCATCCATATCGTCCAGCGACAGCGCCCCACCATTCGCGTTGTTGCCGTTCGCTTTCAGCCGTTGTCCGGCGGGAATCAGCTTGTGCAGGCCATCAAACGCTTTGGGGTCGGCGTTCAGATCGCCGTTGAAGAAGGTGTCGCTCCACTTGCGGCCCACGGCCTTCGCTTTGGCGGCGACGACAGCAGCGGCGAGGTCGTTCGGGTTGGCGTAGGTTTGCTGCAAGAAATTATCGACATCGGCATCGCCGCCGAGAATCGCCAGCTTCGCGATCTTCTGGGCGAACGTGGGGGTGTCCTCAGACCAGGTATCGCCCACGGCATAGAACCCGGCGGTGGGCAGGGTGGCTTCCTGGTTGTAGACGAGGCTGTTCCCTGTGACGGACATGAACGGCAGGTATTGCAGCACCTGACTCTCGGCGACAATCGTCTCGATCACGCCGCGCAACAACAGGTCTTGGGTCAGTTTACTTGCTTCAACTAAGGTCAAGGCCATCGATTTCCCTCTTTCCTGCGCCGAGCGCGATAGGCCAACGATCACAAGTTGGGGTGGGGGTTAGCGCCGCTGTAAGCCCTGGGCGATCTTCCCTTCGGGGGAAAGCTGCGCGAATAGAGCGGCGTCAACGGTGCGGGTACTACCGCCCCGGGGCACGGCGGCAGCCACGCCCTGCATGGCAGCCTCCTGGATGCGGGTGAAGGCGGCCTGCGCTCCGGCTACGCTCGCCAAGAGTTCCGCAAAGGTGGCTCCGGCGATCAGTTCGGGAACGGCGGCGGGGTTCGCCGTGATCAGGATCTCGCGTAACTGCGCTACCTGCTCTGCGCTCAGTTGTGGCTCCGCTGATTCTGCCTGCATCACCTCCTGGCCCGCTGCTGGCTCTTGTTCGTCGGGGCCGCTTGTTGCTGGGGGGTCGTCGTTGCTGGGAACGTTGGTTTGCGCTGCACTCATAGCTCCTCCTGTTGGTCAAAATCGTCCACGCTCGAACGCGCCACCACCGCGTCTATCTGATCGAACCCGTTGATCGCGGCCTGGAGTGCCAGGGTCGGCAAAAGTGGTGCGTGAGTGGGCAAGGTGGTGGGAGTGGTGAGGGTGGTTACAGTTTCGAGACAGGCGACTAGGGCAGCTTGTGTTGTGATTGTTCAGAGCGGGGGTGGCTGGCGACTGCAGTTGCGGCTGCCTGGACAATCAAGCGGCAAGTTGCTGTAGGGCGCTGCAGCGATTAGTGACGCTGGCGCGATAGTGGTGGGTGCTTCCGTGGGGACTCTGTGCTGGTATTTACCGCGTGGGCGTACCACCAACGGCTGGGCGCACAAGTGGTGGCGCGGTCGTGGGGGTGCTGGGTGGGGTGGTTGGCGTCGGCGTTGGTGGGGCAGACGGTGCTGGGATGGTTGGCGTGGGGGTGGCTGGGGGCGGGGCTACGGGGGTAGCGGGCGCGGGGCTGGAGCTAGGGGATGCCTGTGGGGTGGGGGTTGCCTGTGGGCTGGGCATGGGCACGGTCTGGCCCTCTGGTACAAAGTTCAGTTCCAGGCGCCCGGTGGCGGTCGCCTGCTCATAATTCACCAGATGCAGCGCCCAGTTGCCGCCCGCCGCAATATCGGCCGCGGTGACGGGGAAGGTGAAGGTCAGGTTCCCCACGTCCGACCGTTGCTGAATCGGCTGGTCGGGCCAGCGGGGGCTGTAGAGCAGGGTGGAGAGGCGGGTCGTCGCATTTTGCCAGACCAGGGTGACGACCAACGTGCCTGGTTTCGTGACGGCAAAGGTGTAGCGATTATGTCCGCTCGGTTGCAAGATGAACGGCTCGGTCATCGGCGGTACGACTGGCACGGTGCGGATCCGGCTGGCGCAGTCGGTGACGGTCAGCGTATACGGTGCGGAGCGCACGATATTGCCGTCGGCCTCGGTGATCACCAGGGAGTAGACGACGCTGCCCGGTTCCGCAAATGGCCCTAGCGGGGCCGAGTATCGCTGCTGATCGGTCGTGGTGAGGTCTTTCGTCTGTTGCGTGCCGCCATTGACTGCGTAGTAGACCACGGCCTTCTTCGGGGCTTGCTTGCCAGCGATTGTCGCACTGACCAGATAGGTCGTTGGCTCGGCGCAGCCCCACGCGCCAAGCGGTGTGGCTGGCTCGGCAAAGGCGCTGACGGTTGTATTCGATGGTGAAACCGCCATCGTGACGGCGACCAGGCCATCGCCGCCATTTGACTGTACCTGCACTGCGCCGGTATACGCGCCAGTGGGCAGGTCGGCGCGGGCGACGGTGAGGCCCACTGATTGCGATGCGCCAGGGGCGAGGGTGCCTGCTCCCTGGGCGATTTCGACCCAGGTGCTATCTGCCGAGACGCGCCAGGTGAGCGGGTCGTTGCCAGCGTTGGTGAAGGTGACGGTGCGCGGCCCAACCTCAACCCCAAAGCCGAGCGATTGCGTATTCAGCACTAACTGCGCGGTGGTGGGGGCAGTCGTGGGAGAGGCCGCGGCGGTTGCGGTCGCCGTTGGTGACACGATTGGCACGGCCCTGGCCGGCGGGGCCGGCGGGGGCGCAGTCGGCACTGGTGGCGGGACGGTCGGTACAGGCGGCAACGCGGGGGCCGCTGGTGGGGCCGTTGGCACGACCGCCGCGACTGGTGGCACCGTCGTTGGGGCGGGTTCGCTCGCGATGGGAGCCGCTGGCGCGCTGGGCGTGGCGGTGGCGCTGGGTGGTGGCGCGGTGTTGGTCACCGCTGGCACTGTGGGCGCTGGAGGCACGGTGACGGTTGGCGCGACCTGCGCGACGACCTGGCTGGGCCGTGGGCGCAACGTCGGCCAGACGGAAGGGAGCGGATCCGGCGCAACGGGTGGGGTGATCAGGGGCATTTGGCTGACCCAAACCGCCACGCAGACGGCGAGAATCGCCAATGGCACCAGCCAGCGGGCGGCAGTGGGACGGTCGAGATACTGGCGTAGGTCGCGGCGGCGTGGCTGCTGTTGCGCGGCGACTGCCGCCCAGCGTAACGCGGCCTCGACTGCTGGTTGCGCCGCTGGGCGCACGGGCGGTGGATTGGCGGCGATGGGGTCGGGCAGCGGTGTAACTGGTGGCGCGGCAGGTGGTTCGGGTGGCTGGCTTTGAGCGAGTAGGGCGGCCCGCTGGTTGGCGGGCAGGTGTTGGAGGACTGCCGCCAGCACTGCCGCGCTTGGCGTCGTGGCGGTGGGCAGTGCGGGCAGGTCTTTGGCGGGGATCGTCGCCAGAATCGCGGGCAGGGCAGCCTGGAGATCGGTGCTGGTGTGCAGGGTGGGCAGTTGCCCCGCAAAGAGTTCGGTAAAGAGGGTGGCGGTGGCAACGAGGGCCTGATGTGGCTCCGCCGTCAGGTGTGTTGCCGTGGTGAGGAGGTCGGCGGCGTGGCGCTCGATCAGGGTCAGGCGGGCGGGGGCATCCCCGCTGGCCGCCAGCGTGCAAAGGTCGTGATCAGGCATAAAGGCGGCGTGGTTCATCGTCGCCAGTCCTGGCGTTGCGATAGCCGCTGCTGGGAGGGTAACGAATAGACGCAGTCGGTATTCCGCCCGCGTTCGCGCCCTCTACAAGCTATCCCATCACCCCTGAGCATTTGTGCAACCTGTCGCCGCCAACTGGATTGAAAGCAGGCAAAAGCTGGTCATTCGCCCTTACCATACCACGCGAAATAGCCTCGCGGCAAGTTACCATTGTCTGCCACAAAGCGATTCTCCGCGCCGTGTACGTGCTGTACGCGACGGTGCTGTACTGATAGAACGGGCGAGGGGCGGTT
>JBDHWF010000233.1:0-3996 GCA_039810045.1 Chloroflexia bacterium | reverse complement strand
CATTCCTGCTCAGTCGGCAAGTGCATAGCGGGCTACTGCGTCTTGGTTGAGGGTGAGGCCCAGACCAGGACGATCAGAGAATGGCGACCAACGCCCATCGACAGGTTCGGGAATCTCGGTGTACCAGATCCGATCCGCCGCTTGCTGTACCCCAAGGATTTCGACGACCTGGAGGTTCGGAGTGCAGCAGGCGAGGTGGAGATGCACCAGTGATACGGCGTGTGGGGCGACTGGCAGATTGAAGGCCGCTGCCAGGTGCGCGATCTTTAGCCACTCGGTTACACCGCCGACCCGCGCTACGTCAGGCTGCACAATATCCACCGCCTCCTGCGTCAGCAGTTCCTTGAAGCCAAATTTGGTATATTCATGCTCCCCAGTCGCGACCGGGAGGACGCCCGCACGCCGCACCTCGGCCAGTCCAGCGAGATCATCGGCGTGAACCGGCTCCTCAAACCAGGCGATAGTATACGGTTCGAAGCGCCGGGCCATCATGACCGCTTGCTTGGCGCGGTATCCCCCGTTCGCGTCAAGGTAGAGCGTTACCGCATCACCCAGCGCCCGTCGTACGGCGGCGACACGGCGCACGTCTTCGTCCTCAGCCTGACCAAAATCTTTGCCAACCTTCATCTTTACCCGCGGGAAGCCTTGCTCGACAAAGCTCAACTGCTCCTGCACCAGTTCATCCTCGCTCAGGTGAGTCCAGCCTCCTGAGCCGTAGACTGGCACGGTATCTGTGTAGGGGCCAAGTAACTGATACAGTGGTACATTGAAGACTTTCCCCTTGAGATCCCAGAGGGCAATGTCGATTGCCGAGAGGGCACAAAGGGCTAGCCCCTTGCGGCCATAGCTGCGGACAGTCCAGAACATCTCCTCCCAAAGGCGTTCATGGGCCAAAGGATCGCGCCCGAGCAGCAGTGGTTTCAGGGTCCGTTCGATCACCTGGCGTGTCCCAATCGCCTCGCTCATCCCCAGTCCTTCGATCCCTTCGTCCGTCTTGATCTGGACGAAAAGAATTGTCTGCCCACTCGCTGGACGAAACATCGTCGCATCTTGCGCTGTGGCGATCTCTGGGATGTGGAGGGCGGTGGTCGTGATATCAGTGATTTTCAAGCTTTGCCTCCTAGCCAATGTGACGAATGATCCATCTGGCGCTGCGCGTTGCTGGTCGTGGTTTCTCTTGTGTAAGTGGGGATTCGCTGCCCTGCTCATTGTGGCCATTGTTTGTGCTGCCTATCTGCGCCATGAGTATCGCGTGAGTGGTCTGGTACGGCAAGCGAGGTGAACCCTAGGACACTGTCTGGCAAGCTTGTTGGCTACCGTTGTTCAGTGATGTAGACCAATCCATTGACCGCTACTGTGTTGATCGGGTTGCCTACTCGCGTTATATCAGTGCTGGCGGAGGGTAGCGATTGAACAGATGCGCGACCAGTTCGCGGCGACTGCGTACCCCGGTCTTGCGAAAGATCGCCTTGAAATGTTGTTGAACAGTTGGGGCAGCGATCGAGAGGGTGTTGGCAATCGTCGTGGTTGACTGCCCCTGCAAAACCAGCTGCATAATCTGCGACTCTCTGGTTGTCAGCCCGTGTGCCTGTAAGAGCAACGTCGCGACCGCAGCTGATTGTGTTGGTTCCAACAGCAGGGCAATTGCGCCGGGGGATCCTGGCTCGGTCAGGGCGACGGCTCGCAGCGTCAACCAACGGCCACTGGCAGTGCGTACCCGCGCTTGCGGCAGATCCCCTGCCGTTGCTCCGGCTGCCAGCAGACTGCGTAGTCTGCTGGCAGTGACGACTATGGCGTTGGGTAGGTCATGCGGACGCGGGTAATCCACCAGTTCCGCCAGCCAGTCGCAGGCCGTTGTGGTTGCCAGCAGCACGGTATTGTCGGGAGCCAGGAGCAGAAATCCCGTCTCCCCAGCCGTCGCAGTTGGACGCACGGCTGTCTGCACCATCGCCGCCCGCAAACCAGCGGCGAGGTGCGGCACCAATCGCGCCAGACATTGCCCCTCGTCTTGGCTAAAGGGTCGGCAGTCTCGTGCTCGGTTGAGCATCAGCAGCCCCCAGCACTGCCCGCCAATCATCAAGGCTGCCCGCAGTTCATCCCCCAGGCCCAGCGACGGCAGCAATTCCTGCTGGCGCACACTGCGGCGTCGCGCCCGGGTAGTAGTGGCAAACAGGTGTCCCACCGGCACTCGCTGTCTGGCGAGCACGGCAAACCGATTGACATCATCATCTTCAAACTCGTTCTGCCAGAACAGCGGCGCAGTTGAGGCGTCAAGCCCCGCCGCAACGGCACTGGTTGGCAGCAGCGTGTCAGGATCAGTGGTGGCCCAGTAGTAGGCATCCGCCGGAATCAGTAGCAGCAGCCGTGGGATGACCTCCAGGCGCAGTCGCTGACTATCGTAGCCAGCCGCACACAAGTGGTGAATCGTCTGCTCCAGTCGCTGCTGGGCATTGGTGGTGATCATCGGTCAGGCGCTCCGGGCAATGATCAAGACCTATTTTGAGGCAGATCGCGTTCTGGTTTGGTGTTATGGCAAGTATACCTACTGCCGATAAAAATACCACAATTGTGGTATGGTCAGGACTCCTGTCTGACAACAATACTTGCTAATACCGTTTCAGCCAGCTTTGCCGCCTGTTCATGTCCGTAGCATGGCCCAGTGAGCCATGCTACGGGTTAGGTGCAGTGCGATTGCGGCACACAATCAGGCAATGGAGGCCGCAGGGAGATGATCACAGGAGGAGTCATGGCAAGCACACGGATGGTACGAGCGGTTCTCAGTCTCTGTTTGAGCGTGGGGATATTGCTGGGGGTGCTGGCCCAAACACCGAGCGCCAGCGCTGCCAACACCTATGATGCGTATTGGGGTTGGGGTGACAATCGTGGCGGAGGACTCGGCTTTGAGGCTCCAGGTAGCCTCAGTCAGCGCCCCGATCCCAATCAGGCGCTTGGTACCTGGAATAGAACAGTGGTTACGCTTGCTGGTGGGTCGGGGTATACCCTGGCCTTGCGTAGCGATGGGACAGTCTGGGCAGTTGGTGAGAATAATCGGGGGGAACTGGGGCTTGGTACCTCCTCCAGCATCTTTCGGGCGACCCAGATCCCCAGCCTGACGAATGTAAAGGCGATCGCCGCCAAATGGCACACCAGCCTTGCATTGAAGACCGATGGCACTGTCTGGGCCTGGGGAGACAATTCCAATGGGCAACTCGGTATATCGCGCACCACCAAAGCGACGAGCAATGTGCCGCTTCAGGTTGCCGGGTTGAGTAATATCACGGCGATTACGGTCGATACTGTACAAGCCATGGCCCTGGATAGTAGTGGCACTGTCTGGGCCTGGGGGGCAACCAAGAGGGCGATCTGGGGAATGATGGTGGGGTCGTCAACGGCAGTCGGCCAACGCCAGCGCCAGTGCTGGGCCTCCCCGCCATTAAAGCGATTGCCGCTGGCTATCTCGGGGGCATGGCGGTGGATACTGGCGGGCAGGTTTGGGCCTGGGGACGCAAGAGCAGCGGCGAATTTGCCGATGACCTGCACTTTGAAACGGGAACGACGACCAAGAACCCACGCCTGGTGGCGGGGCTGAGTAATATCACCGCGATTGCTGCGGGGCATCAGCATCGTCTGGCTCTGCGCAGCGATGGCGTGGTGTTCGGCTGGGGCGATAATAGTTACGGGCAAACTGGTGTTGGTAACTATAAGCAAACAGGCTGCGGTTGCCAGACACCTGTAGCGCCAGTAACAGGACTCAGTGGCATCACCGCGATTGCGGCGGGTGGTAGCCACAGTCTGGCGTTGAAGAATGATGGCACAGTTTGGGCCTGGGGGCGGGCCTATGAAGACCAGACCTACAGTGCGAATATCAAAGACCCTGCGGCTGGAACGATGCGCACGGTGCCAGTCAAGGTGCCAATGCCCGGGTCAGCAGTGACAATCGCTGCGGGCAACACGCACAGTCTGGCGGTACTGCATTTGACCCTAGGGAGCTTCACC
>JBDHWF010000232.1:0-4118 GCA_039810045.1 Chloroflexia bacterium | reverse complement strand
CCCCCGCCCGCCGCAGCGCGCGATCCACCGCCCACGCGCTCACCGCCGCGCCCTGCTCAGCGCGCCAGGTCGCGGCGTGCTGCGCCAGGGTGTCGTCCGGGCGCGCGGCCACCTGCGCCGCCAGCGTTTCGTACTGCGCCGGGGCGATCTCGGGGGGCCGCCCGGGCGACCGCCCCGGCGTCAGGTCGCCCATCTCGCGCCGCCGCTGCAGGTCGCGTTTGATCGTCGCCACCGAGACCTGGAAGACGCGCGCGGCCTCGGGGCGCGGCATCCCCCGTCCACCGCGTCGACCACCCGCTGCCGCAGATCCACCGAATACGCTTTCATGGCCACAGCCTACCACCGGCGCAACCTTTTCACCAACCGCTCTAGAGTCACTTATGGACT
Organism: Chloroflexia bacterium; assembly: GCA_039810045.1. Lineage (GTDB taxonomy): Bacteria > Chloroflexota > Chloroflexia > Thermomicrobiales > CADCWN01 > CADCWN01. Next base: position 3,731 of record JBDHWF010000232.1, on the reverse strand, counting down.
TGGGCGAGTGGGGTGAAATGGCGGGCGAGGAGGAGGCAGACGAGGGCGAGGAGGTGGAGGCCGGCGAGGACGGCCGGCGCGCGCTCGTAGTCGCGGGCCAGGCGGCGGAACTTGGCGAGCCACGCGAAGGAGCGCTCGATGACCCAGCGTTTCGGCAGCAGCACGAAGCCGCGCTTGGCCTGCGGGAGCTTGACGACCACCAGTTCGATGCCGCGCTGTGCCGCCTCGGCGGCGGGCTGCGCGCCGGTGTAGCCCTGGTCCACGTAGGCGACCTCGACGCGGTTCTCGGTGACCTCCTGCACCTCGGCGAGCAGGGCGGCCACCTGGGCGCCGTCCTGGGCGTCGGCGGGGGTGACGCGCAGCGCCAGCAGATGCCCCAGCGTGTCCACGGCGAGGTGGATCTTGCTGCCCCGCTTGCGCTTCGCCCCGTCGTAGGCGGCGCGCGCGCCGCTCATCGGCGTCGATTGCAGCGTGCGGCTGTCCAGGATCACGGCGGTGGGCTCCGGCGCGCGGCCGGCGGCGACGCGCAGCAGCGCGCGCAGGTCGTGGGCCATCGCCTCGAAGACCCCGGCGGCGATCCAGCGGCGCGCCTGCTGGTAGACCGCCGGCCAGGCCGGGAACTCGTGCGGCAGGTAGTCCCACTGCGCCCCCGTCCGCACGACCCAGCGCAGCGCGTTGAAGACCTCGCGCAGGTCGTGCCGCCGCTGCGGCGCGTCCGCGCGCATCAGCGTCAGGTAGGGCACAACGAAGTGCCACTCCTCGTCGCTCACATCGCTCGGATACGGCTTCCGGCCCGGTGCGTCCATCCTCGCCTCCTTCATTGGGGCGAGGATAGCCGCACACCCGACCCAAGTCCATAACTGACTCTAGTTACCGGGAGCCTGGTTTTTCATCCCAAGCACGTCGATGCGCTCAATGCTGGGCGGTCGCGCGAACAGCTCGTCCGCCCTGGCCCTCAGCGCCTGAGCGATAGGGCCGTGCAGATGCGCCTCGCGGTCGGCTTCACCCGCAAATGCGTCGAAGATGCCGAACGTGCTCTCCGAGAGCCGCAACGCGAACCAGATCGGGGTCGTGACCTCTTGCTGCGCCAGCGACAGCCCCGTCTCGAGGAATGCGGCGACATCCGCTTCCTTGCCAGGTTTGGCCTCAAGCCGGGCGAAGAGTGCATACTTCATCATGATGCTCCTTTCACGTGAACGCGCTCGTTGCGCTGCTATGCACTGTACAGCGCGGTCGCCAGCTGGTATAGTGGCTCAGTTGACATTAAAAGTAGCAATCGAGCCATGCGGATGCAAATTACGATCTTGGTGCTGGAGGACGTCTTCGATACCGGGCTCGCCGTCGTCGTCGACGCGCTGACGACGGCGAATGAGCTCGTGACTTTGGAAGCTTTGGAGGCCAACGTCGGCACGCAGTTCACGGTGCATTTGGTCGGGGTGCGCCCGCAGGTCTCCAGCGCGCAGCGCCTGCGAGTTCCGGTAGTGGCGGCGGCGGATTGCCCAACTCCGGACGTGGTGGTCGTTCCAGCGCTGGGCTACAAGCTGCCCGGGCCGCTGCAACAGGCCCTGGGCCGGGACGACGTCGCCGATGCTCTCGCCGCGCTCCGAGGCTGGGCCGACGCCGGGGCGCGCATCGCCGCCGCCTGTACCAGCACGTTCGTGCTCGCGGAGAGTGGGCTACTCGACCGGTACGAGGCTACCACCAGTTGGTGGCTAATGCCGCTGTTCCGCCAGCGTTATCCGCGCGTGCGGCTGAACACGAGCCGTATGGTGGTCCAATCTGGCCAGTTTGTCACAGCGGGCGCTGCGTTGAGCCACATGGACCTGGCGCTCTGGCTGATCCGCCAGAGTAGTCCCCACTTGGCCTCCCTTGTGGCCCGCTATCTCGTCGTCGATGCCCGACCATCCCAGTCGGCGTACATCATTGTCGACCACCTGGCCCATGCCGATCCGCTTATCTCCCGCTTCGACCATTGGGCGCGCGAACACCTGGGGCAGGGGTTCAATGTGGAAATGGCGGCGCAGGAACTGGCCACTAGCAGTCGTACGCTGGCGCGGCACCTGCGGGACGTCCTGGGCAAGACGCCTGTTTCCTATGTTCAGGATCTGCGCGTCGAGCGTGCGGTACACCTGTTGAAGACCAGCGAGTTGAGCGTTGACGAGATTGCCGACACGGTGGGCTACGCCGATGCGGTCACCTTGCGCACCCTGTTGCGCCGCCGGTTGGGGAAAGGCATCCGCGAGATCAGAGGGCGGTGAGTCATCGGCGGCAACCGCCCTTTACAGATCCTGGGTGCGCGCCTGTCGGGGATAGTTCGCTCTGGTGGGTGTTCTTGCGTTATGCAGCGGTGTGCCCTATCCTCGTCACCTGTGGCGATTGAGTGCCGGGGAAAGGATGAGCGGCGAACAGGCGGCCTGCCCGATGTGTGGCTCGGTCGACGCACGTCGGCACGGCCGTGACCGGCAAGGTCGGCAACTCTACCGGTGTTGCGACTGCCGCAGCCGTTTCACAGCGCTGTCCGGGACGCCGTCGTCCGGCTACAGTTTCCCATCCGAGATCTTTGCCCTGGCGGTGCGGTGGTACCTGCGCTACCGGTTGAGCTATGCCAACGCAGCCGCGTTGCTGGCTGAGCGGGGCGTGTCCGTGGACCCGTCGACCATCTACGCCTGGGCACGCGAGTTCGCCCCGCTCTACAAAGCAGCCGCTCGCCCCTATCGCAAAGGTATCGGGAGCGCGTGGAATGTGGACGAGACGTATATCAAAGTTGCGGGTGCGTGGGCCTATGTCTACCGCGCGATCGACGGGCGGGGCCAGGTCGTGGACGTCTACGTGAGCGCCGAGCGGGCGGCCGAGGACGTGGCCACCTTCTTCCGCCGGGCGATCGAAGCGACAGGCGTGGTCCCGGCCGAGGTGGCGACTAATTGCGCTGCAGCCTATCCGCCTGCGCTCGCCGCCGTCCTCCCGACAGCCCTCCACGAGACTGGGAAGCTGCCCCAGCAGCGGATCGAGCGGGGCCATCAGCACCTGAAGGGCCAGCTGTGCGGGACGCGCGGTTTCAAGACCTTCGCCGGCGCGCGGGTGATGTGCCGGGCGCACGCCTTCCTGCGTAACGTGTTCGGCAATTTCTACGACCTAGAGCGACTGGTTGTCGGCACCCTTGCCTCGACGGTGCCACTGCCGTTGCGGGCGTGGGATGCCCTGACGGCCGATCTGCTGGGCCAATGCCCCACGCAGCGACTCCTTGGCTCCGGCTACTCCGGATCGTCCTTCGCTTCACACACCACTGCACAACTCGATAGCACCGGGCAGATTGCCGATATCCCACCGACTGACGACGCCGAATGAGATGGGTTGATCCGGCATTTCGCCACGGTGCATGCGCTCACACCTGCCGAGACGACGGTGGCGCTTTCGTCTGCGGTGCTCACCATGGCGACCGCGCAGGATGGGCTGGCGAGGATCGACGAGCAACTCAGGCATTTCCCCGAGGAGGCCCGGCCGTCCGCGTTACGCGCCCTGGCCGATCGCGCTCCGCATGCACCGTTCCCGGCGTGGCCGCCACCGCCGGCAGCCGTCTGCCGAGGCGAACCCAACATCAGCAACTTCCTGCGCTGTCCCGGTACCTGGGCCTTGGTGGACTGGGAGTACAGCGGGTAGGGCGATCCTGCCTTCGAGATCGTCGATCTCGCCACACACCCCAAGTACGACGCGGTCCCCCCTGGGGCGCTGGG
>JBDHWF010000231.1:0-4150 GCA_039810045.1 Chloroflexia bacterium | reverse complement strand
CGACGCGCCCCAGAGCTGTGGACCTGCCGGACTGTCCGCAGCTTCGGGTATATCATCGCCGGACACGAACGCTACCATCTGGCTGATATTGAGCGGCAGCAGGCCCTGCGTCAGCAGTAGCTAGATACCTGTCGCTAGCTCATCGGCGAAGATTGCGCGTCCCACGCGCACCAGCGTTGCCCCTTCCTCAATGGCGACGGGGTAATCGTTGGTCATCCCCATCGAAAGTTCGTGCAGGGCCAGTTCTGGGTGGGCGGCCTGGATCTCATCGCGTAGCAGGCGCAAGGCGCGGAAGACCGGGCGGGTTTCTTCGGCGGTGGCGGTGAACGGGGCCATGGTCATAAAGCCGCGTAGTTCAAGGTCGGGCTTGGCGGCAATGGCGGCGACGAGCGCGGGAGCCTCGGCAGCAGCGCAACCCTGCTTGCTTTCCTCCTCAGCAATATTTACCTGCAATAACACAGGTAGTCGTTTGCTGGCACGGGAGGCAGCAGTCGCCAGGGCGTCGATCAGCCCCTGCCGATCCACCGAATGCACCAGGTCAAAGAGCGCAACGGCATCTTTCGCCTTGTTTGTTTGCAGCGAGCCAATCAGGTGCAAGGTCAGGTCTGCTGGTTGTTCACCACCGAACTTGGCGCGGGCGACCTGGACGCGATTCTCGCCAAAGTGGCGTAAGCCCTGAGCATAGGCGAGATCGACCGTTGGTTGTTCGACAGTCTTACAGACTGCTACCAGGGTGACGGTGGTAGGATCACGATTCACTCGCGCCGCAGCAGCGGCAATCTCCGCCTGTACGTCGTTGATGCGCTTACCAAGACTGATAGCTTCTGGGTTTTGCAGCGTCTTCTGTTCAGTCATCGTTTCCCCTCGCTTCTTGGTCAGCCCTGGCGCACCAGCCAATGCGGTCAACAATCGCCTGGGCGATCTCCGTGACGGTTCGTTGCTCTGTTTCTACCACGAAATCCTCAAGCTGGTCACGATCCATCTGCGCGGCAAGTTCAATAGCGCGGGCAGCGTGCCAGGTGTAGCCGTGCCCAAGCTCGCGCTTGCCAACGCGCGCAGTAAGGGTGCTAGCTGAAGCGCGGAGGCGGGCGATCAGTACGGCGGCTCCAGGCACTGCATCCTGATACTCGCTGCGCTGTTCCGACGATTCTATTACATCAGCCAACACGAGATGGGTCGCCCCGGTGAGGCGGCAGTTTTCCCAGACGGCACTCAGGTTCTTATAGCCCAACGCGAGATTGAAGCGGTCGTTTGGGGGTGGAGGGTAGGCCGACCGCAGTGCATCCATATCGACGCAGACGTGTGGAACGGTCAATTCTTCGAGCAGGTTCGAGAGTTCATTCGCTACTGAGGTTTTCCCCACACCAACCGGGCCAGTGATGATCAAGGTTGGCACTGTGACGACCATCGTTAGGCCTCGCTAGTGGAGGAACAAAGACCGATGATTGCGGCGAAGCGGCCTGCTTGCCCAGCCTCGGCACGGTGCGAAGGATAGTGGGCCACCTGACAGGAGGTGCAGATCGCGGCGTCTTCAATCTGCGTGGCGGGCACCCCTGCCCGTTCGAGCAGTTGCCGATTCGCCAGGGCCAGGTCAAATCGCCACTGGCGCCGCCCAGCAACTGGTGCGATTTCCTCCAGCACAGCAGTGTCCGGCAGGCCCAACGCCTGCCACCCTGCCACGACTGGCTCATCGACGATATAGCAGCAACGGCCAATTGCAGGGCCAATCCCGGCGATAATCGTGGTGGGGTCGCTGCCATACTGTGTCTGCATGGCGCGAACTGTCTCGCCTGCAATGTCAGTAACGGTGCCGCGCCAACCAGCGTGGGCTAGGCCAATCACATTGTGGAGCGGATCAAAGAACAGCAGTGGTGTGCAATCGGCGAAGGTGAGAAAAAGCGGAGTGTTGGGTGTGGTCGTGATCAGCGCATCAGCCCGTGGCACTTCATCAAATGTGCGTGGTGCGGTGCTGAATGACCAGGAATCGCCATCAATGGCGACCACGTGGTTGCTGTGAACGATATGAATCGCGACCAGTCGTTCGGGCTCAACGCCAATCATCGTTGCCCAATGGTGGCGATTGGCAAGCACCCGCTCAGGATCACCGCCAGTGCGGTAGCTAACATCGCCATCACGCCAGAGGGCGCGATCTCGGCCAGTGAAACCGTGACGTAGGTGTGGAAATTGGGCGAATGTTGCAAGTTGGTGGGGCTGGTGCGTTGCGCCAACGGTACTCATCGGCCCTGGGTCTCCCGCCGTGCGGCATCAAGAATCAGACTGTCGATCACCAGTTCAATAGGCGCGCGGTTGTCAGTAAAGACCATTCCACTGCCAGTATATTCGCGGATATTGCCAGTATTGATACTCATATCGCCAATGACGCGCAGCGGTGTGCCTGCGGGAAGTTGTAAGATATTCGCCCGATAATTTTCCACCACCGTTGGTTGCTTCGTGGCGATGATCATCGTATTGGAGAAGCGGCCAACATCGATCAAGTAGACGTTTGGAAAGACGGCCCGCATGGTGGTAGCGATGGCGTTGACCAGTCGAAAGTCATCACCATAGCGGCCACCATTGAGGACCATCACCCCACGATCATTGAGGTGGTCGTAGGATTCCTGGAAAAACTCACGAGTGGTCAATTGAAAAGGGATATATGGCTGCCGATAGGCATCGACGCCGATCACGTCGTATTTGCGATCGGTGGTCTTCAGGAAATAGCGACCATCCTCCACGATGACGTTGAGGTTTGGCTCAGTCATCGCGAAATATTTGCGCCCCACTTCGACGATTTGTGGGTCGATCTCCACGCCATCAATTTGTACGGTTGGCCCATAAACCTGGGTGAACTGGCGCGCTGTCGTACCGCCAGCCAGCCCGATCAGGCAGAGTGAGCGAACATCTTGTGGTTGTTGGTTCGGATTGAAGTATGGCCCCATCATAAAGTAGTCCCACGGGCCGCCAGTGAGCAGATTATTGGGGTTGTAGATTGAGTGGGTGGCGTGGCCTTCATTGAGAATAAGTCCCACCTCATCGCCGTTTTTCACCACTTGAATATAGTTGTATTCCGACTCTCCTTCATAGAGCAGTTGCCCTGACTCGGCCTGCCGCAGGTTGCCGCGTGGCCCCAGAATCACCAGGGCGATAATCCCCAGGATGATCAGCCCCGTGATCCCCATCTGCACCATTGCCCGATTGCGGAGCAGGCCGAATAGGGCGATCAGCGCCAGCGCTATAGCAAAGGTGTAGAACGTTTCGCGGGTGCCGAGGTAGGGAATCAGGACGAGGACAGGTAAGAACGAGCCAGCAATTGAACCAAGCGTTGAGAGGGCATAGAGCGAGCCAGCGACCCCACCCGCCTGTTCAACCCCTTGCAGCCGCAGGCGCAGGGCCATTGGTGAGACACAACCCAGTAAGGTGATCGGGATGAAAAAGAGGAAAAGTACTCCCAGCAAGGCCCCATAAAAGCTCCCAATGCTCAGGTTGCTAAAGGCGGTTAGCGAGGCGTTGAGGATTGGACGGGAGAACAAAGGCACGAGGGCTGTGCTGGCGGCGGCCCCAGCAAAGATCAGGTAGAAGAATCGTTCGCTGGGGTAGCGATCTGCCAGTTTCCCCCCCAGGTAATAGCCAAGCGAGAGGTAGGTCAGCGTCAGGCCAATGATGGTGGCCCAGATGATGGTCGAACCGCCGAAATAGGGTGCAATCAGCCGCGAAGCGGTGATCTCAATCCCGATTGAGGAAATCCCCCCGATAAAGACAGCGAGATAGAGAAGTGCATAGCTGGCGGAGGTCGTTGCCCGCTCGCTTGCCTCTACCCGATTTACCACTGTTGTCATCGATTATTTCACTTCCCACCTTGAGCGTATCAACGCCCGCCAATACACCCAATGGGGGAAGTATAGCTGATGGTGTCATGCTCTCATCTGCTCAGGGCTACAATATTAAAAGCGAATGCCGCAGTAGTCCCATAATGCCTGATCATAGCGCTCTTTCGTTGGGAGCAGCACTGTGTGCTTCTGGCTATTCTCTGTAATCGTAATCTGCCTCTCGGTGATGGTGACGCGCCCGGTGGGTGTGGCGATTGTACAGATGCTTCCCTGAGTGAAGCCAGATGCTGGTGATGTTTGGTGGTAGTGGCAGCGGGCGGCGA
>JBDHWF010000230.1:0-4321 GCA_039810045.1 Chloroflexia bacterium | reverse complement strand
CCCTCCACATTCGCGGGGCCCTGAACAACGGTGTTACGCGGGAAGAGATCCGCGAAGTGCTTTTGCAAACAACCGTCTACTGTGGTGCCCCGGCTGCTCTGGACGCCTTTCGGGTTGCCCGCGCGGTCTTTGCTGAGGTAGATAATCCCGCAGATGCCAGAGATACCCCTGAGCGATCGTAACGTACGAAGTGGACTATGGTCGGTCTATTGGCCGGATAACAGCAAGGAGCAAGTGATGACAGAGGCTGCGAATGTGGGCCAGCGGCAGCGCGATCCTGGTATTGCCGGCAGTGTTCTCGACACCATTGGATACACCCCATTGGTTGCCCTTGATCGGCTTACTGTTGAGCTACCGGGCCGGGTAGCCCTGAAGCTTGAAATGACCAATCCAGGAGCCTCGATCAAAGATCGGGCTGCGCGGCAGGCGATTGAGGAGGCAGAACAAGATGGGCGTTTGCAACCCGGTGGTGTCGTGGTCGAGCTTACCAGTGGCAACATGGGTGCGGGGTTGGCGATCGTCTGTGCCGTGAAGGGCTATCGCTTCATTGCTGTGATGAGCGTGGGGAACAGTCGTGAACGGGTACAGATGCTCCGTGCGCTTGGTGCTGAGGTTGACCTGGTGCCGCAGGCGCCAGGGGGGATTCCTGGTCAGGTCTCTGGTGAAGATCTTGCTTTGGTTGAGGCTCGCACGGTTGAACTGGCGCAGACACTAGGGGCGTTTCGCCCTGACCAGTTCACGAATCCCGCCAACCTGCAGGCACATGAGTATACGACTGGCCCAGAGATCTATGCGCAAACTGCTGGCGCAGTCAGCCACTTTTGCGCGATGGTTGGCACAGGCGGCACCTTTTTAGGTACTGCTCGCGCGCTGAAGGGACAAAATCCAGCGATTCGCTGCTTTGCCGTTGAACCAGCGGGAGCCCAACCACTGGCTGGACTGCCGATCACGGACGCGCGCCACAAATTGCAGGGGGCCGGGTATGCGGCGATTCCGCCACAATGGGAATCCGCGCTTTGCGATGGCACGATCGCGATCAGCGATGATGATGCAACTGAGACGGCCCGACTCCTGGCGAGCCGCGAAGGGATCTTCGCCGGTTTCAGTACGGGCGCGAACGTTGCGGCAGCGCTCCAGTTGGCCCGTACAGCTGCTCCAGGAAGTTTGATCGTGACAGTCGCCTGTGATAGCGGCCTGAAATACCTCAGTACCGATCTGATTCCAGAATGAAGCCACAGATACCCGATTTAAGACTTGGTAGATGTTGGATATTCTTGAGGATATGTCGTCTTGAAGCTACACTGTGACGTTTCTCAGGAACAACCGCTAGGTGTCGCTCTTTTCGGCAAGATAGTTGCGGACATCAGCGACGGCTGGCGCACGGCCATCACGTTGTTGAGAGATGAGCAGCATATTATTCAAGGAGAGCGTGAAATCTTCGGCAGTACCAGGAATTAAGGCCAGTGAATCGATAGCCTCATCGTAGACCGCAAACAAGCGGCGGGCCAACGCCAGCGCCTGGTCTTCATCGCCACGGGCGACGTTATAGCGAATGACGAAATCGAGTGGCGTCATCGTTCAGCAATCGAGACCGCGATATGCCCATCGACGACGGTGACGGGATAGCTGACGATTTTCACCGCAGGGTCGAACAGCGATTCTCCGGTAGCAATATCATACTCCCACTCATGCCACGGGCAGCGCAAAATCCGCCCTTCCAGGCCATACTTGAACTCATAGACATCTGAAGGAAGATTGGTGCCAACGACCTTGCCCAGACAGACCCGCGCGCCCTGATGGGCACAGATATTTTTCAGCGCATAGAAGGTGCCATCCAGATTGAAGATGCCGACTTCACGGCCCGCGACCCGCACAATCTTGCGCCCACCGGGCGGGATCTCCGCCACCTGCGCGACCACATACTCCGCCATCAGTCCGCTCCTATGGTATGAATGAGTCCAGGTATTGGCTCGTCTGCCCTACCGCAGCAACCGTTCCCCATAGAGATCGAGGGCATTCTCCACCAGCACCCGCCGCCGCAGTTGCTCGGGAAGATCGGCGATCATGGCCAATGGATCACCTAGCTCCCAGTGAGGATAATTGCTGGAGAAGAGCAACGTGTGCTCTGCGTCAATCATTTCCAGCACCTGTGCCAGCTGCTCCTTTGTTGAGGCTTCCAGCGGGTACGTCGCGTAGCGGAAGTGCTGGAGAATATATTTGCTTGGCAATTGTTTGACCCAGGGCGTTTCACTGCGCTGGGCTTTCCAGTTCTTGTCAAACCGCCACATTGTCTGCGGCACCCAGAAGATCCCGCCTTCGTAAAGGATCACCTTCAGCGTGGGGTACTTCTCAAAGACCCCTTCCGTTACCAGACTCATGATATGCGCCATATAGACCTGTGGTAACGACCCATACCACTCAAAATGGGTGGTTGGGTGACCAACCGCCGTTGATGGTGGCGACATTCCCGCGCCTTCGCCACCGAGATGCAGGGCAAGTGGTAGGCCGTGGCGGACACACGCCTCGTAGATTGGATGATACTGGCGACGGCCAAGCGGCGTTTCGCTGGCGCTGCCCATCAGGACCTGCACCATACCGGGGTCAGCCCCAAGGCGATCAATCTCGGCCACCGCTTGCGCCGGGTCCTGCTGGCCAACCAGGATCGACCCTTTGAAGCAGGAATAGGGCCGTACCCACCGATCCAGCGTCCAATCGTTCACCGCGCGGGCCACCGTCGCCGCCATATCGGCGTTCGGCTGCACCCCCAGGCTAGTAATCGCGCCCGTGAGGATCGCGAGATCGACCCCACGCGCGTCGAGATACTGTTCTTTGACCCAGGCGGGGTCAGCAGCAGGGTTGCCAGGCTGACCATGCGCCCCCATTGGCCGGGGCGCGTCTCCATATGGTGGGGCGACTTGCTTGAAGCCATGCCGCGCCATCGGTGGTCCCCCCTGGCGGGTCATCCGATGCCGCAGCCCTGCGGGAGCATACGGCGCAACCTGGCTCCAATCGGGAATCGCGTTGTGCAGATCGACATCAATGACCCGCAGGATTGCAGGATCCAGCAGCTCACGGTCGGTTACGGTAGCGGTCATTCCCTGCCTCCTTCCAGTGACCCTCTTGTCTGCGTTCTCTCTCTCGTTGCGGTGCCGCTACGCATTTGGCGTGAGGAGGCGTGAGCCATAGAGGTCGAGGGCATTCTCGACAAAGATCCGCCGTTTCAGATCAGCGGGGAAGAAGTTGAAGGCCATCAGCGGATTGTCGAAGTCCCAGTGTGGGTAATCGCTGGCAAAGACCACGGTCTTTTCGGCGTGCATCATCGCCAACAGTTGCAAGAGATGCTGGTGGTTGTCTGGTTCTTCAATCGGCTGGGTGCTAAAGTAGCAATTACTGAGCAAATATTCGCTCGGTAATTTCGTCAGGTATGGCACCTCGGCCTTCAGCGCTGGATAGAGCCGATCCAGCCGCCCCATCACATACGGGGCCCAGGTCACGCCGCCTTCGATGAAGGCAAACTTCAACGTTGGGAACTCCTCGAACGTCCCTTCGCTCAGCAAGCTGACACAGTGGGCCATCATCGTTTGCGCGTGATCGGTGTGGAATTCCAGGTAGGTGGTGGGATAACCAACGCCCGTAGGAGGATTGGCAACGCCCGTGCCTTCTGAACCAACATGGATCGCTACGGGCAAATCATACTCCACCATGGCAGGCGGGCGGCACTGGCGAGCAGCACCTGCACCATCCGCTGGTCGGCGCCATGCCGGTGAATCTCGTGCACCGCTGATGCGGGATCCTGCGCGGCACAGACGATTGAGCCCTTGAAACATGCGTAGGGCGTCACCCACTTCGCCAGCGTCCATTCGTTATAGGCACTGGCAAAGGCGGCCTGGAAGCGGTAATCATGTTGAATACTGAGGCCGATCCCGGAGCCAGTCAGAATCCCAATATCGATCTTGTACTTGGTCATTAGTTGCTGCACCACCCAGTCGGGATCACCAGCCGCAAGCCCATCTTCCTCCCGCACTGCGTCGTCCATCCGCCCTGAACCCATATTGGCGTAATAGCGAGAGGCATTCCCCGGCCCCCCGTTATCTAGCCAGGGATGCCATTGTTGGGGCAAGAAGGGCCGCAACTCCTGCAAACTGGGCAGGTCGTTGTGCACATCAGTATCTATAATCCGCAACTTGGCGATCCGCGCTGCGTCCGTTGTTGTCTGAGGATCAATCGTAACCGTCATCGCCGCCTCCTTGGATAGTAGGATGCCCTTTGGTCAGGTGGTACCACTGATTATACCGTGCATTGGCGGAATGTGGCGCACAGC
>JBDHWF010000229.1:0-4329 GCA_039810045.1 Chloroflexia bacterium | reverse complement strand
CTCGACTATATCGAAGGGCTTTCACCCGCCATCTCAATTGACCAAAAAGGCACCTCGCGCAACCCGCGCTCGACCGTTGGCACCGTCACCGAAGTCTACGACTACCTGCGGCTCCTCTTTGCCCGCGTTGGACACCCCCACTGCCCAAACTGTGGGCTGCCCATCACCCAGCAATCGCCCCAACAGATCGTCGATACCTTGCAAACGCTGCCCGAAGGGACGCGGTTGATGATTCTGGGGCCGCTGGTGCGCGAGCGCAAAGGCGAACACCTCGGCCTGATCGACGATGCCCGCCGCGCCGGATTCGCCCGCGTGCGCGTCAATGGCACTGTCTACGAACTGGACGACGTGCCCAAGCTGGCGAAATACAAGAAACATACGATTGAAGTCGTCGTCGACCGCGTCGTGATTCGCCATCACCACGTCGATCAAAACCTGCACGGCGACGGAGCCGACCCCGACCGCACCCGCCTGCTCGACTCGGTAGAAACGGCGTTGAAGCTCGGCGAAGGAATCCTCAATGTCGTCACCGTACCCACCAGCGACGACGAAACGCCGGAGGAAATGACCTACTCCGAACACCTCGCCTGCCCGAATTGTGGCTTCAGTATTGGTGAGATCGAACCACGCAACTTCTCGTTCAACTCCCCACAGGGCGCTTGCCCCGCCTGTACTGGCCTCGGCACCGTCCACGAATTCGACCCCGAACTCGTCATCCCCAACCGCGACCTGACGCTAGCCGAAGGGGCGATTCAGCCGTGGGTTCGCGCCTCCCAAAGCGCGTCCGGCTACTATCAGGCGATCATCGACGCCCTCGCCAGTCGCTACGGCTTCTCGACCAAAGTGCCAGTGCGCGAACTTTCCGATGAGACGATCAAGCTGCTGCTCTATGGTAATGACGGCCAACTCCTGCCCGTCAACTTCCAGAACGCCCAGGGGCGCACCCGCTATCATCAGGTGCATTTCGAAGGGGTCATCCCCAACCTGAAGCGGCGGTTCAGCGAGACCAGTTCCGACTATGTGCGCGAAGAACTGGGACGCTACATGACCCAACGCCCCTGCTCAACCTGCAACGGCACCCGCCTGCGCCCCGAAAGTCTGGCGGTCACGATTGAAGGGAAATCAATCGCCGAGATTACTAACTACTCGATCACCGACGGCCTCGCCTGGGCCAAAGCGCTCGAAGGCGAAGCGGCCCTCGCTGACACCACCGCGCTGACTGGCCGCGAAGCGCTGATCGGGCGGCAGATTCTAAAAGAGATTCGCGAACGGCTCGGCTTCCTGGTCGATGTGGGCCTCGATTACCTGACCCTCAATCGTGCGGCTGGCACCCTCTCCGGCGGCGAAGCCCAGCGGATTCGCCTCGCCACCCAGATCGGTTCCAGTCTGATGGGGGTCCTCTACATCCTCGACGAACCGTCGATTGGCCTGCACCAGCGCGACAATGCCCGCCTGATCAAAACGCTCGAACGGCTCCGCGACATCGGCAACACCCTGATCGTCGTCGAACACGATGAAGACACGATGCGGGCCGCCGACTGGATCGTCGATGTTGGCCCCGGTGCGGGCGAGCATGGCGGCGAGATCGTCGCCGAAGGGCCATTCGCCGCGATCTGCGCCAACAAGCAGTCCCTGACTGGCGACTACCTCAGTGGCCGCAAGCAGATCGTCACACCAGAAGAACGCCGCGCTGGGAACGGCAAATCGCTAATCATCAAAGGCGCGCGCGAGAACAACTTGAAGAACCTGACGGTCGAGTTTCCACTTGGCAAGTTCATCTGCGTCACGGGGGTCTCTGGCTCCGGCAAAAGCTCACTGATCACCGACACCCTCTACCGCAAACTGGCCCAGCATTTCTACCGCGCCAAAGACAAGCCCGGTGCCCACGACTCCATCGTTGGCCTGGAACACCTCGACAAAGTGATCGACATTGACCAAAGCCCGATTGGCCGCACCCCACGCTCCAATCCCGCCACCTATACGGGCCTGTTCACGCCGATCCGCGAACTGTTCGCCTCGGTGCCAGAGGCGAAGCTGCGCGGCTACAAAGCGGGACGCTTCTCGTTCAACGTCAAAGGAGGCCGCTGCGAAGCCTGTAGTGGTGAAGGGATCATCCAGATCGAGATGCAGTTCCTCCCCGATGTCTACGTCCCCTGCGAAGTCTGTCACGGCAAACGGTACAACCGCGACGCCCTGGAGATTCGCTACAAAGGGAAGTCAATCGCCGACGTACTCGACATGACGGTGGAGGAAGCGCTCGGCTTCTTCGACGCGATCCCCGCGATCAAGAACAAGCTGCAAACACTGTTCGATGTGGGCCTTGGCTACATTCGCCTGGGGCAACCAGCCACCCAACTCTCTGGCGGCGAAGCCCAGCGCGTCAAGCTCGCCACCGAACTGTCCAAGCGGCCAACTGGCAAAACGATGTATATCCTCGACGAGCCGACCACTGGCCTGCACTTCGCCGACATCGACCGCCTGCTGAAAGTGCTGCACCGCCTCGCCGATGGCGGCAACACTGTACTGGTGATCGAGCATAACCTCGACGTAATCAAGAGCGCCGACTGGCTGATCGACATCGGCCCGGAAGGGGGCCACCGGGGCGGCCAGATCGTCGCGCAGGGGACTCCCGAAGCCGTCGTCGAACACCCGACTTCGTTCACCGGGCAATTCCTGCGCCCGATTCTTCGCAGTCGCGAAGCGATCGCCGCCGACTAAGTCGGCCTCGCCGCATTGCTGCCTACGTCCCCGCTGGAGCAGTTCCAGCGGGGATATCTATTCACGTACTTATGATATCGTCAACGCATGGTAGCGCGTACATGCAGTGTATCGCCTGCACACAGCGAAAGGAACACGAACGCAATGGGTGCGGAATCATCACGCGGCGGCCTGATGGGCATGGCCACGGGTGTCCTCTTTATGGCCTTCTTCGGAACGATGTGGGCCTTGATCGGCATCTTCGCCTTACAGGGCTGGCTCTCGCCGCTCCCACTGCTGCTCTGCCTCGCCAGCGGCCTGGGCCTGCTCTTCGGCGGCTTTCGCCTCCTGCAAGCCGCCCAACGCGCCCCCGCTGACCCAGCCGCCCCCGCTCAGCCGAACAACACCAACCGCTGGTTCGGCCTGATCTTCGGCCTGGAAGGGGTCGCGATCTTCATCGCCAGCATCCTCTGTAATCGCTTCGACCGCTTCGACCTCTTTTTCCCGATCATGGCCCTGATCGTCGGCATCCACTTCTTCCCCCTGGCCGCCCTCTTTCACTACCCCGGTCACTACCTCACCGGGGCTCTGATCTCCATCCTGGGCCTACTCGCCCTCACCGTTATCCCCGCCACGATCACCCTCAGTGGCCGCGACCTCTCCCTCCCTTCCCTCGTCCTCGGCTTCGGCTGCGCCCTGATCCTCTGGGCCACCGGCTTCTCCCTCTGGCTCCGCGCCCAACAATGAAAAAGACGAGTACCAGCTTCGCCGATACTCGTCTCTAGGCAAATGCTCAGGTGGTCTAAGCGGATGCGCCGCTAGCCAGGGAAATCAACCTTTTCGCTCTCGCCAACATCAGCCCGCTCGCCAGTGAGCAACGCCTTCGCAAAGCCGATCACCTGCACAACCTTCCCATTGGGGCTATCCCAATATTCAGCTTCGGTTGGCGTGACCTTCAATAGCGCAAGGTCGGCATCGTCCTGTCCATCTGGGAACCAGGCTTTAAAGAGCGGATTCCACAGTTCTTCAATCTTCGCCCGGTCACGCACCAGTGCTGCGGTTCCCGACAGCGAGACATAGGTATTTCCGCCCGGATTGGCGAAGCTCAGATTGACCTGCCTGCTATCGCCGATCTCGGCAACCTGGGGTGAACTGGCGGCAACAAAGAACCACAGATCACCCACGAACTCCTGTTCCAGCATCGTCATTGGCCGACTGCGTAAGGTGCCATCACCAGTTACGGTGGTCAACATGGCAAAGCGGATATCTTTGATTAACGCTGCAACTTTTTTGCGCCCCTCGGCTTGTTGTGCTGTACTCTGCTGCTCGCTCATTTCCTCACTCCCTTCCTGGCCCGCAGGCGATGTCCAGCAATCTTGTCGGCAAGGCTGCCAATTGACATGAGATACTGCACGTTCCATGCCACCTGCAGCGGAGTACCAGCGCATTTTGACGGCACGTTACCCCCGGAGAAACCACGCCGGGTGCCGCTCGACAACCTGATCGCTGCCGGAAAAAGCGCCTCGCTCGCCAAGCACGGCGGCCCGATCACTCCACTCCTACCTGTCCCTTTGGCCCGTCCGTACGGACACTTTGGACAGATCGTGACGCTGCCCCTTGTCAACTACTAAA
>JBDHWF010000228.1:0-4342 GCA_039810045.1 Chloroflexia bacterium | reverse complement strand
GATATCGTTGCCGTACATGATGGCGCACGACCGTTCATTACTACCGACCTGATCGAGCGAGGCATCGCCGCCCTTGCCAAAAGCAGCGGCGCTATCGCCGCAATGCCCGTCAAGGAAACGATCAAGCGGGTCGATAACGACCAGGCAATCCTGCAAACACCACCACGCGAACAGCTTTGGGCCGCCCAGACGCCGCAGTTTGCCCGCTATAGCGCTCTAGCACGCGCCTTGGCTGTGGCTGCTACCACAGGTCAGACCGTAACTGACGAAGCCGCAGCCCTGGAAGCGATCGGTGAGCGGGTAGTCGTCTTCCCTGGCTCATATCGCAATATCAAAGTGACCACACCTGAAGACTTGGTGATCGCCAACGCCCTGTTACAAGCGGAGAATAGTGAGTGACATTACCTGATTTTCGTGTTGGCACTGGCTATGATGTCCATCAGCTCGTCGCCGGACGCGCCCTGATTCTTGGTGGTGTGCCGATTCCGGCTGAGCGTGGCTTGCTTGGGCATTCCGACGCTGATGTCGCCTTACACGCCATCATGGATGCTTTGTTAGGGGCAGTAGCGCTCGGCGATATCGGGCAGCATTTCCCGCCCAGTGATCCCGCCTATCGCGGGATTGATAGCCGCCAACTGCTCGCACGAGTCCGCGAACTCCTGGCAGCAGCAGGGTGGCAGACAGTGAATGTCGATTGCACAATCGTCGCCGAGCGCCCAAAGATTGCGCCATATACTGAGGCGATGCGCGCCGCCATCGGCACTGCCCTCCAGATCACTACTGACCGTGTGAGCATCAAAGCGACAACCAATGAACAGATCGGCTTTATTGGTCGCGAGGAGGGGATCGCAGCAATTGCGGTCGCCCTGGTAACGCGAACGGTGCAAGGTGAGGGCTGATGCGCGCATTAATTCAACGAGTGACCAAAGGAACCGTGCGGGTCGATGATGAAATTGTTGGCGCAATTGCTGCAGGGCTCGTCATTCTCCTTGGTGTTGGCGACACCGATACCACCGACGATGCTGACTTCCTCGCACAGAAGATCATCGGGCTGCGGATCTTCGGCGACGAAGCTGGCAAGTTCAACCTTTCTTTGCTCGATAGTGGCGGCGCAGCGCTGGTTGTCTCGCAATTCACGCTCTATGCCGATGCTCGAAAAGGGCGACGCCCCAGCTTCATCCATGCAGCCCCCCCAGAGCAGGCCGAGCAACTGGTGGAGTATTTTGCGACGGTCTTACAGCAGGCAGGCGTCACTGTGGCCACGGGCCGCTTTCGCAGCCAGATGGCTGTCGAGATTCACAACGATGGCCCCGTCACTATCTGGCTCGATACTGCGGAACTACGCGCTCCACGCCAGGGATGAGTTGTCCAAAAGCCGATAAAAAGCTCGCCGCCCTACTCCACAAGGCAAACACGGCGAGGGCCTGGGGCGTGCCAGCGTAGATAGCAGTAGTTCTTGTGCCTATGCTACTCTTAGTAGCGCAAATATCGACTGAGCAAATGAGCAACGGGTGCGGAGGAAGCAGCGTGACTGCGAAAGAGAAACGGCGTAGTAAGGCCAATGAACCACCAACGGCGGCTGCACTCACCACCCAAACTTCAACGATAGCGACCAGCGAGGCCGAACCACGCGATCAAGCTAGCGATAGTTGGTTTGCCCGCAAGAAGTATGACCTCGCCATCTCCCTCTGTTTTGTCCTGGTTGGGCTAGTCTTCTATCTCGTGCGGATCGAAGAACCACGCCAATATATCTATGATGAGGTCTACCACGCTTATACTGCGGCCCAATATGCCGCTGGCAACACCGATGCCTGGCTCTGGACCACCAAAGCCCCGATCCCCAATGTTGCGTATGAATGGACGCACCCCCCGCTGGGCAAGCTGCTGATCACGGTCAGCATCTTGCTTTGGGGCGATACGCCACTTGGTTGGCGGTTTGCCAGTGCAATCTTTGGCGCACTAGGCTTAGCCGGGGTCTACTGGCTTGGCCTCACCCTCACTGGCAAACGAGCGGTGGCGATAATCGCCACCATCTTGACGATGGCTGATGGCCTATATTTTGTCGAATCGCGCACGGGTGTGATCGATATTTTTGGCACAGTCTTTATGGTTTTTGCCTTTATTGCCTGCTATCGCTTCCTGGTCGCCCCCGCCACAGCAGTTGCCAAGCCGTTGTGCTGGCTCGGGCTCTGTATGGGACTGGCAATCGCAACAAAATGGAATGCGGTCTATCCCGCAGTCCTGCTCGGTATGCTCGCCTCCTGGCGCACCTACCAACTGCTCCCCTACCTCGCCCGCCGCGCCATGATGCTCATCCTGGCAGTATTGCTGCCAATCGCCATTGTGTTCGTGCCGAGCTTGCGATTTGGCTCAGGGCTGAAGATCGTCATCGGCGCGAGCGCCCTGATTATCTGGCAGCTAGTCACCATCTTTTTCATTGCCGAAGGCACGAGGAAGAAAGCCAGTGCAGGGCTGCGCCAGCACCTGATTTGGGTACCAGTCGGGCTGATTCTCCTACCACTCGTTGTGTATCTGATGAGCTTTATTCCGTTCTTCATGGCTGGCAATGGTCTTGCCGAATTCAAGGAACTACACTGGCAAATGTACTGGTATCATTCCAATCTCAAGGCAACCCACGCCTATCAATCAACCTGGTATCAATGGCCGATTGCCTATCGACCAGTCTGGTATTCAGTCGTGCGTGAAGCAGGGATGGTGGCGAATACCTATGCCAATGGCAACCCCCTACTCTATTGGGCGTTCCTTCCCGCTGTGGGGTATGTCACAGCACGGTGGGGGATCACCAAACATCCAGCCTTCCCCGTCCTGCTGATCGGATTCTTTGGACAATGGCTACCATGGGCGTTGATTCCCCGTATTGCCTATATTTACCACTTTCTGCCAGCCGCAATCTTTGGCATCCTCGCGGTTGCCGTCGCGCTCAATGATCTTTGGGAGTGGCGTGAAGAAAAAGTTATTGGTCGGGGTTTAGCGATCAGTTATATTACTGTCGTCGTCGTTGCCTTTATCTTTTTCTATCCAATCTATTCATCAGTCTTTCTGACCCCACAGGAATTTGAGGCACGGATCTGGTTTGAGAACTGGCGTTAGCGGCAGTAGTCAACTCTCGCTACGTCTGGTAACGATGAAAGGTGGACAGTCATGGCGAGGATGATTCTCTGCGCAAAACTTGGGCGCGAACTCCCTGGCCTTGATGCACCACCATTTGCTGGCGAACTTGGCCAACGAATCTATGACCAGATTTCCGCACAGGCCTTTGGTCTCTGGCAAGAACACGCCAGAACACTGATCGGCGCTTATCGCCTGAACCTTGCTGATCGGGCGGGGCGTGACTTTTTGCGACAACAAATGGATGACTTCTTCTTTGGTGACGAAGCCCAGATGCCTGATTGGTTTGCTCAGGGTGCCCCGAATATCAGCGGTAAAGGTGGGGCAGCGCCAGCTAAAGGCGGCGCACCTCAACGCAAGTAATAGCACTTCATAGACCATCATCACCGTTCTGCCTCACGCCCACTGGCCCAGTTTATGCGTGAGTAGCGTTTGACGATTATTACCAGTCGTCTTATAGTAGATAAGACGACTGGACAACATATCGGTAGCCTCCCCAACTGCTGTACTGTTTCCCCACGGCTATTAACCACACCTAACGAGAGGAGAGACTGATGAATCAGCAACATTTCTCGAAGCCTCTTTCCCGACGGCGTTTTCTCGGTGGTGCTGGATCATTAGCTGCGGCCCTCTTCCTGGCAGCGTGCGGCAATGCCACCACGGCCACCCAGCCCGCTGCTGGTAGCGGCAGCGGCGCATCAGCCCAGCCTGGTGCTAGCAGTAGTGCAGCTCCAGGGGCCAGTGCCTCCGCCGCTGCTGGGGCATCAACTGCGCCCACCGCAGACCTCAAGGTCGTTTCTGGAAAATTCAATGTCTGGTTCTCGGCAAACTGGAACGTCGTCACCGACGAAGCAGTGGGCCAGGTCTTCGTTGACTGGGGGAAACAGAACAATATTCAGGTTGAATGGCAGTCCATTCCTGGCTCACCAGTCATCCTGCAAAAGGAATCGGCAGCACTTGCCGCCGGACAACCGCCCGAAATCACCAACACCAACGGGGTCTACTGGTACGACCTGGGCGAAAAAGGTGCCGTCACCGATCTGGTCAACAAGTTCAAAGATGCCGAAGGTGGGATGTATCCACTGGCGATCAGCTCCGTCGCTGCGCCTGATGGCGAGCTCTATGCGGCCCCCTACGCCGTTGACTGCTGGCCTGCCCACTGGCGCATCGACTTGATTGGGGCCAAAACTGGCGGCAAGTTCTTCTCCTCATA
>JBDHWF010000227.1:0-4375 GCA_039810045.1 Chloroflexia bacterium | reverse complement strand
TTCCAGCGGCTCGGTTTGCCCACGCCATCGTCCAGGGTGATGGGCATCTCGCCGGGATATTGACGATCGAGCACCCAATAGCCAGCGCGATCGCGCTTGGCTGCCACGGCTGCGACGGCCTCGGCTACGCGGGGATCGGGCGTGACCGCCGCGCGGCGCAAATAGTCCAGCCCGCGCAATAGATCGTAATACCACCAGGTTGGGAAGGCGAATTGTGTCCAGCTGGTGCCGCTTTTTCGATCCTGCACAATCATCTCGCCAGTTGAGAGCCGACGGCAGAGCTGGCGTTCAAGCAGGTACGCCTCTCCCCGGAGGCGGGCGGCAGTCAGGTCCGGGCGCTGACCGTTCGTCTGTTCGTATGCGAGCAGGGCTTCCAGCACGCAGATGGTGGTATTGAACGACGACCGCGTTGCGCCATTGATTGCCTCGCAGTTCCAGCCACCGTCGGCTAATTGCTCACCGAGTAGGCGGGCGATCAGCCCCCCTACATCCTGCCCGAAGTAGGCCCCAGCCGCAGCCACCTGCCCATTGATGCACGGTTCTGTTTCCCCGGAGAAGAAGGGATTATTAGCGCATTCTGGCGGGCCGCAATCCCCCCAGGTCACGCGGTCGCGCACCAGTCCGACGGCTTGGCGGGCCTGCTCGCTGGCAGGGTCAAGTCCCAGTTCCTGTAACAGGCTCAGTACGTGCATGGTCGAAGTCCAGCCGCGATTCCAGGCCGCGCCGTCCCAACAGCCGGCCTCCTGTTGGAGGGCGAGTAGTTGTGCGCCCAGGCCAGTGGTGGCGACCAGCGCGCGCTCGGCGGCGACCGCCTCCGCTGGGGCGTCGAGCAGATCTTGTAAGACCTGCCAGCGAATCGCAGGGTCGCCAGCCAGGAGCCACTCGCTGACTGCGGGCTGAAGCAAGGGGGGCTGTCCTGTGGGGAGATTGGCCTCCATCGATTGGTTTTCCTTCGTTTGGGACAATGACGCAGCAGACGGCCAGTATAGCGTATGGCCTGCCTGCTGGTACGGGCGGGCGCGGATGCGCACCATGCCCACGCAGTAATCTCGCGCCCTGCTAGCGATGACCACCCCCATGCTATACTTGAGCGGCTATTCTTCGTTTGGCGCTCTGGCGCAGCCAGCCGATTCGGTGACTGCCACAGTGCGCCGTCTGTCTTCTGGTGGGGTTGCTGCCACGGGCGGTATTTGAGACTGGATGAGGATGACAACCGAGCAAAGCCGGATACGTAATTTCAGTATTATCGCCCATATCGATCATGGGAAATCGACCCTGGCAGACCGCCTGCTGGAACGGACTGGCACCGTGCAGCAGCGCGAGATGGTCGCCCAGATGCTCGACTCGATGGAGTTGGAGCGCGAGAAGGGGATCACGATCAAGGCGCGGGCCGTGCGGATGGATTACACCGCCCGTGATGGCCTGACCTACGAACTGAATTTGATCGACACTCCCGGTCACGTTGACTTCTCGTATGAAGTCAGCCGCTCGTTGGCGGCCTGCGAAGGGGCGATTCTGGTGGTCGATGCCGCGCAGGGGATCGAAGCGCAGACGATGGCGAACGTCTACCTGGCGCTGGAAAACAACCTGACGCTGATCGCCGTGATCAATAAGATCGACCTGCCCGCCGCTGACCCTGAGCGTGTCGGCAAAGAGGTGCAGGGGGTGATCGGGCTGCTCGACGATGAGATTATCCCCGCGTCGGCAAAATCCGGGGTCGGGATCGATGAGATCCTGGAAGCGTTGGTGACGAAGCTGCCCCCACCCACGGGCGACGCCAGTTTGCCCGCCCGCGCGATGATCTTCGATTCGCACTATGACGCTTATAAAGGGGTGATCGCCTACGTGAAGGTCGTGGAGGGCGAGGTCAAGGCGGGCGAACGGGTGCGGATTATGAACACGGCGAAGGAGGCGGAGATCCTGGAACTCGGAGTCTTTCGGCCAGAGATGACGCCGTTTGCGTCGCTCTCCGCTGGTGAAGTGGGGTATATCGCGACCGGGCTGAAAGTGGTCAGCGATTGCCAGGTGGGTGACACGATCACGCTGGCGCGGCGGCCTGCGGCGGAGCCATTGCCGGGATTTCGCGCCCAGAAACCGATGGTCTTCGCCGGAATCTACCCGATTGACTCGGACGAATATCCCGACCTGCGCGATGCGCTGGATAAGTTGAAGCTGAACGATGCTTCGCTGGTCTATGAAGCGGAGTCGTCGGACGCGCTCGGCTTTGGGTTCCGCTGTGGTTTCCTGGGGCTGCTGCATATGGAGATTGTCCAGGAACGGATCGAACGCGAGTTTGGCATTGGCCTGCTGGTTACGGCGCCAAGTGTTGAGTATGAAGTCGTGACGACCAAAGGCGAAGTGATCGCGATTGATAATCCCTCGGCGATGCCTGACCCTGGCCTGATTCAGGAGATTCGTGAGCCGTGGATGGAGATCAATATCCTGGCCCCTTCGCGCTATATCGGCGCACTGATGGAAATGGTGACGACGCGGCGTGGCACCTTCGAGAAGATGGATTATCTCGATGAAGGGCGCGTGCATCTGACCTATCAGATGCCGCTTGGTGAACTGATCGTCGATTTTTACGATGAGTTGAAGTCGCGCACCCAGGGGTATGCCTCGCTCGATTACACCCTGATCGGGCTGCGGGAATCGTCGCTGGTGAAACTCGATATTCTGGTCAATGGGCAATCGGTCGATGCGCTCTCGATGATCACGCACCGCGACGAAGCGTATACGCGGGGGCGGCAACTGATCGACCGCCTGCGAAGTCTGATTCCTCGGCAGATGTTCGATGTGCCGATTCAGGCGTCGATTGGTTCGCGGATCATTGCGCGGGAGACGATTCGCGCCATGCGGAAGAATGTGCTGGCGAAGTGTTATGGCGGCGACGTTTCCCGGAAGCGGAAGCTGCTGGAAAAGCAGAAAGAGGGGAAGTCACGGATGAAGATGGTGGGATCGGTCGAGATTCCACAGGAAGCGTTCATGGCGGTACTCAGTTTAGGCGAGAAGTCGGCGGCGAAATAACCGCCAGATACGTGTGGTGGTTGGGGTGAAGGAGGAACTGTGAACCAACGAACAGGGGTGGCTGGCACTGGCAGACGATACGCCGGGCGGACACTGGCCGTACTGTTGCCGCTCGTGCTGGCGTTCGTACTCAGCGCCTGTGGTTTGAGTACCGACACCGTCGCAACAGTGGGCAACGAGAAGATTACGCGGGGGCAACTGGCGGCGACTGGCGCGACCACCCCTGCTTCACAGGCTTCAGCGTTGCAGAACTTGATCTATGTGCGGATGCTTGATCAGGAAGCCCGCGCCCAGAAGATCACCGTTTCTGCTGAGGAGATCGCGGCGCAGAATCAGCGTGATATTACCGACTTGCAGGGCACCGAAGGATTTGTGCAAACGCTGTTACAGCAAGGTGCGCCGGGGTCTGGCCCCTATTTTCAGTCGGTGCGGCAGCAGATTCTGCTCGAAAAGATGCGCCCGCTCTGGCAGACTGGCACCGTAACCAGCATCACCTTCCAACAGATTACGACCGATTCATTGCAGAAGGCGCAGGAGGCGGTGCAAAAGGGGCGTGCGGGGACGGCGTTTGAAGAACTGGTGAAGACCTATTCTTTGCCAACTGCGCAAACGCCGGACAAGTACACGATTCCCCCGATCAGCCAGAGTGCGATTCCGGGGTCGATTCGTAGTTCCTTCCCTAATCTGAATGAAGGCAGCTACAGCGAGCCGATTCCGAATGGCCCAAGCACCTATGTGATCTTGCGGGTGGCAAAGGTGGAGAATCGTGCGCCTACGGCGCAAGATAGCCAGGAACTGATTCTGAAGTGGCTGGAATCACTCCGCGCCAAATACCCAGTTACGATCAATGACCCAACGTTGCAAGCGGCTATGGGGCAATGAGCGGCGACCAGACACCACGCGGTGAGATTATCGTGGTGGGCCTGGGGCCGGGTGATCCGGGCCTGCTGACCCGCGATACGGTTGGCTGGCTGGAATCTGACCGCCCGATCTGGCTCCGCACGCGGATTCATCCCACCGTGTCGGGGCTGCCTGGGGCAGACGCCTGGGCCAGTTTTGATGACCTCTACGAAGTAGCGGCGTCGTTCGCCACGCTCTACGACCAGATCGCTGGACAACTTGTCGATCAGGCGATGATCACGCACACCGCCGATGGTGGCCCGATTGTCTACGCGGTGCCAGGGCACCCCACAATTGGCGAAAGCACCGTGGCCCTCCTGCGAGTGGCGGCGGCACGGGAGCAGGTGACAGTGCGGATTCTGCCCGCCGTCAGCTTTCTTGATGCCCTGTTGCCACAGTTGCCGCTTGACCTGCTACGCGAAAATACCCAGATCGTTGATGCCCTGGA
>JBDHWF010000226.1:0-4381 GCA_039810045.1 Chloroflexia bacterium | reverse complement strand
CGCCCCAGCGGGGGGCAGCGGCAACATTTTGGCGACAATGGACCCCAACACGAAGCGTATTCTGCTGGTACTTGCGATTGTGATTGGGGCAGTGTTCCTTTTCTGCTGCTGCCTCTTACTGTATAGTTCAGCCAGTACGAACTAGGTACGCAGGACAACCAACATTCTCAGCGCAAAAACGACTGCCTGGCTCGCGCCAGTAATGAAGTTGAGTCAGCGATGGCGTCACTCACCTTTTTAGGCACTGGTGATCCCCTGAATGAGGAACGGGCGCAAACAGCCCTGGCGGTGCCAGTCGGGGGCGATGACCTGCTGTTGCTCGATACCAGCAGCGGCACGATCCTTTTGCGGCAGCTTGCCGCCGCTGAGATCGCACTGGCAGAAATCCGCCACATCCTGATCAGCCATCGCCATTTCGATCACGTTGGCGGCCTGGCTCCCCTCCTCGTCGCGTTGGTGCCAGCGCCCGCCGCCAGCGTCACGATCTACGCCCTGCCAGAGACGTTGCAGGCCACCCGCCAGTTACTGACGCTGACCATCCCTGGCCTCGAAGAGTGGCTGGGTGAGCGCCTCCGCTGGCAGGCACTCACCGCTGAACATCCCCTCTCCATCGGCGATGCCACCATCACGCCATTCACCGTCGAACACGGGATCGAGTGTGCCGGCATCTGCCTTGACCGGGCGGGCAAGCGCCTGGTCTTCAGTGCCGATACGCACCCTTGCCCGAATCTGCGCCGTTGGGCCAACCACGCCGATCTGTTGATTCACGAAGCCTATAGCCTGGATGCCGAAGCGCCAATGGCCCACCGCTTCGGTCATTCCACGGCGGCTGATGCTGGCCGGGTAGCACACACAGCCGCTGCCCAGCGCCTGATCCTCACGCACTTCCGCAGCACCGCCCACGTCAACCCTGCGGCCCTGGCCGCCGAGGCGACCGCGTTCTATGGCGGCCCCACTGAGCTTGCCATCGACCTCGCCCAGATCGACTACTGAGGCCCACTGGCCTAGATGCAGGAATACGCAACAGGCGGGGGCTGTTGGCCCCCGCCTGTTCTCGCATCCGTTGCTTAGCGTAAGGTGGTGCTACCCTTACTTGGCGTTCTTCGCTGCCGCCAGTACTGCCCGTTTCGCAAAGACCTTCACCAGATGAGCGCGATAATCTTCGGAGGCGTAAATGTCGCCCAGATAATCAATCCCATCGCCCGCCTGCTCAGCGGCAGCGGCGACATGCTCATCGGTCAGTTCTTTGCCCACCAGCGCATCTTCGACCGCCGTGAGGCGCACTGCTTTCGCGCCCGCTCCGGTCACGGCCACCCGTGCATTGGTGCATTTGCCACCTTCAACGGTGACCACCGCAGCCACGCCAACCACCGCATAGCCAGAGGCTGGGTGAGCAAACTTCTGATACGACATCCCAACGTTGCCACTAGGTACAGGCAGGTCAATTGCGGTCAGCAATTCGCCAGCCTGCACATCGGAAGTCAGAATATCCACGAAGAAGTCGTTGGCTTCGACCGTGCGCTCGCCATTCGGCCCACTGATGTGCATCTTGGCATCCAACGCCAGCGCCACGGCGGGCCAATCGCCCGCTGGGTCGGCATGGGCCAGGGAACCACCAAAGGTGCCGCGATTGCGCACCATCGGATCACCAATCAGCGTGGCTGCTTCGGCCAGAATCGGCAATGACTGCTTTAGGCTGTCGTCATGTTCAATATCATTGTGGGTGGTCAACGCCCCAATGGTGACGCTCTTATCCCCAGCCTTGACCCCAGACAGTTCCTTGATCCCCGAAATATCGACCAACACTGCGGGGCTGGCAAGGCGCAGTTTCAGCAAGGGGATCAGGCTATGCCCACCAGCTAACACTTTGGCGTCGTCACCGTGCTGCTTCAACAAATCCAGTGCTTCTTTGACACTCCCAGCTTTGACGTAATCGAACTCGCTTGGAATCATCCGTCAATCCCTCCACCGCACAACGCGGCTATTTGTTCCACACGCCGTCTTAGTCAGCCGCCGCGCCCTGCATCTTCTTCGCGGCATACTGGATCGACTTGACGATATGCTGGTAGCCGGTGCAGCGGCACAGATTGCCGTGCAGCGCATGGCGAATTTCATGCTCATCGGGATTCGGGTTCTTCTGCAAAAGATCGTAGGTACTCATGATCATCCCTGGGGTGCAGAAGCCGCACTGTAAGCCATGCTCCTCCCAGAAGCCTTCCTGAATCGGGTGAAGTTCGCCTTCTTTTCCTATCCCCTCGATGGTCAGCAGTTCAGCGCCATCGGCCTGCACCGCAAAGACGGTACAAGATTTCACCGCTTTGCCATTCAGCATCACGGTGCAGGCACCACATTGGGAGGTCTCACAGCCAATGTGTGTACCAGTCAGGCCAAGGTCATCACGCAGGTAATGCACCAGGAGCTTCCGCGACTCAACATCACTGTTCTGCTCTTTACCATTAATCATCAAGGTAATCGGGTGTGTTGCCATAATGCACTTATCCCCTTCCGATACGACGTTATCCAACCGCCAGTAGTGTACCGCACTCTGCGCCAGCGAGGTTAATCGGCCTTTGCTGTCCCGGCCTGTCGCGCTTGTAATTGCCCATCCATGCACCGAAAGAACTGATTGACGACCATTTTCGCCGCCGGAGCCATCAACCGCTGACCCACTGAGGCGAGCGGCCCACCAACCTGCCCATCACCAACATACGACACTTTGGTCTTAGTATCGTTTTCGGCGGCCAAGTTGATTTTGCCCACCCCTTTGACAAAGCCGCCGGAGAACGACCCTTCGACCGTCAGCGTGTAGGCTTCTGGCGCTTTCGCATCGCTGAGGGTCACAGTGCCAGTAAAGACCCCTTTGATCCCCGCAACACCCGCCCGCAGGACAGTTTCGTACTTACCTGGAGAAACTTCGTCAAACTTCTCACAACCAGGGAGGCACTGCCGCAAGGCATCCGGGTCCGACAATGTATTGTAAACGGCCTCTTGTGGGCCATTCATTGTCACATTCCCATCTATCTTCATTCGTCCTCCTCTATCCGTTGCCTGATGCAGCCCACTATACCCTATTTCGTGCGCTCAGCAGCAGCATCGTACCACGCTTTGCGCCAGGGCGCGAATCGTCATCGATCCAGCATCCATCCCACCGTTATCAGTGCGGACGAATCCCTTCTTGTGCAGCATAGCATGGGGCGAAATAGGGAGCAAGCAACCTCCGCACAAATGCCATCTCATCGTCATTCTTTCGACACGCTTTGCGCCTACACTCAATCTAACGAACGTTGCAACCCTCAGCGTGAACCTGCGTAGATCAGGGCAAGCAGACGCAGACGACGACTGAATCAGGCCAGAAAGGACCAGCGCAATGTACGATTCAAGTATGTTTCAGAC
The DNA here is from genome assembly GCA_039810045.1 of Chloroflexia bacterium. GTDB lineage: Bacteria > Chloroflexota > Chloroflexia > Thermomicrobiales > CADCWN01 > CADCWN01. The sequence continues at coordinate 988 of JBDHWF010000226.1, read as the reverse complement.
GTATGAGCCAATGGGCTACCCAGAGCCACGGCGCACCTATAAGTTCAATAAGGGCGCAATCCTGATCGCCATCGGGACGGTCTTCTTACTCAGCCGCTTCCTCCTACCGCATGGCATTATGCCGCTGCTGATCATTGGCAGCATCTTTACGGGGCTGGCGTTATTCAAAGGGGTACGTGGCTTGGTGGTGCCAGGGAGTATCCTGCTGGGGCTGGCTGGTGGGATCGCGGTCGCTGCGGTTGTTCACCATTTAGCGGGGCCTTTTGGCGGGGCCGCCGTCACCGCCGGACTGGGGCTGGGCTTCATGATGATTCCCGTCCTGGATCGGCTGCAATTCCCCTATAGCACCTCGTTCAACTGGGCGCGCATTCCTGGAACGATCCTGCTGAGTATCGCCGTCTTCTTGACCGTCCTTGGCACATTCGCCCTGACCGGGCACGCCGTAATCTTCCTGCTGCAATACTGGCCAATTCTCCTGATTGTGGCTGGCCTCTGGCTCTTCATCAGCAATCGTCGCCGCAGTCGGCGCTAAGTCAGGCCAGGAAGCAGTAATTCCAGCGATCAGGCATACCCCGAATCGCGAGTGAGCAGGTTGCTCACTCGCGATTCAACTTCTTGTCAAAAGATTTATTAGGAGAGTCATGACGCAAGACTGTACCGCGCAACTCACCGCATTGATGCAGCATACTCCGGCAGAGCTACAACCATTGGTCAGGCCTCCGATTGAGCACCGCCATAGAGCAAATCCTCCGTAGTTCGCCAAATACCGATCTCTGGCTCAGTGCCTGCTGGGCGCTGGGTCGCATTGGCACTAGCGCGACAGTACCACTGCTGGTAGATCTGATTGCTGATGCCAATGATCGTCTGGCAATCGAAGCAATCCACGCCCTCGCCCGTCTAGATAGCCCGGTGGTAGTGCTAACCTAGCTCAGTGCCCTGCAAAACACCACTGTTGAGCAACGGCGGATCGCCCTGATCAATGCCTTAG
>JBDHWF010000225.1:0-4401 GCA_039810045.1 Chloroflexia bacterium | reverse complement strand
CCTGCCGTCCCTCCTGGGCAGCCCCGCGCCAGTGGCCGCATCCTCTACCTGGGCTACCGCGATGGGCAGTCCGGGATTATCAGCAGTGCTGCCGACGGCACCGACCAGCGGATGCTCAGTGGCGGCAACTACACCCAGTTGCGTTGGAGTCCACGCGGAGACGACTTTGTAGCGGTTGGGCCGTTGCCAGAGAGCAACGCCCTCCAGGTCGCCTTCTTCAGCCCCAACGGCCAACCGCAAGCCCGCTTCGCCATTCCCGGCACAAGCGGGAGCATCCTGGACTGGTCGCCCACCGAACCAACTGTCACCGTCATCACCTTGCAGGAGCGCAGCGCGCCCACCCTCTGGTTAGCAAGTCCTACAGGAATCAGCAGACTTGGGGCGGATCTGGGTCCGCCACTTTCCTGGGCCGACTGGTCACGCTCTGGTCGCCTCGCGGTCACTGGGTATGAACCGACTGGGGCGACAATGACCCTCTGGGTGCGCGATACCCCGCTAGACCCACTGCGGCAGGTGATCACCGGGGCGTTCCAGCCGATCGGTTTCGCGGGCGGTGGGCAGACCTTCCTCGCCTTCGACTTTATCCTGGATCAGGTTACGGGATTCAGGCGCTTCGACCATCTGGTGGCGATCGATCTGACAACGGGCGCACAACGCCCGCTCCTTGATGCGAACCAACTCCAGGCCGCCACCGGGGCCACTCCTCAGCCCAATCAGCGCTTCTTCCAATGGTCCCTCTCACCAGATGATCAGGCTCTGGCGCTCTTCATGGGGCAGGTACAGTATCCCGGAACCCCCTCATCGATCGCGATCGATCGCCAACTCATCATCCTGAATATTGCGCAACTCCTGATTGATGTGCTCCCTCTGCCAGCGCAGATCACTGGCGTGTTGCCGATCCGAGAGGGTGTGGGCTACCTGCCACCCCGCTGGTCCCCCGATAGCCAATGGCTCGCCCTCACCTTCTATCAAGCAAACACACCACGCCTACAACTCCTGATCATTGACCAAACGGGCAGGCAGATCAGCAGTCACGACCTGGCTGATTTCAGCAACTACAACGATAGCCTGCTCTGGTCTCCCGATAGTCGCTGGTTGCTCTTGCCCACCCCCCTTGGCCTGACGATCATCAGCGCCACCCAGGATATCGTCTATCCCCTCACGAGCGGTGGCACCGCCCCGGCCTGGCAACCATCAGGCACACCCTAAGGCCGGGGCAATGACAGTAGCGACGCAGAGTTAGCGCACCGTGAAATTCGCCATCATCGCCATATCTTCGTGTTCGAGATTGTGGCAATGAAAGACATATTTCCCGCGATAGCCCGTAAAGCGCGTAATAATCTGCACATCATTGCGTGGCGTCAGGCGCACCGTATCTTTCCAGCCAGCATCCTCTGGCTCTAGCCCGCCAGCACGCGCCAATACCTGAAAATTCACCAGGTGCAGATGAATCGGGTGATGCGTTGTCGAGCGCAGCGTCCAGATTTCAGTGTCACCCAGCGCCGGATCAGCAGCAATGAACTGCTGATCAAAGAGGCGGTCGTTGACCCGATAGACGGCCTGACCGTCCACCTGCGCCTGATTGAAGTCGAAAGTACGCGTGCGCACGGCTTGCGCTGGGTCGAGTCGTTCAACCTGGGCAAGCGTGGCTGGAATCGCGCTCTCGTCCTTTGCCTGGCGCACCACGCGAAACTGCATGATTTGCGTCGTATTTCCATCGCCCAGCCGATTCGTCAAGACAACATTCGTCCCAACCGGGTACCGCCCAAAATCAACAATCAGGTCGAACCGCTCCGCTGGCGTCATATATACGCGCTTCAACTCCTGTGGTGCCGCCAGCAAACCACCATCGCTGCCGATCTGCGTGAACGGGCTCCCTTCAGGCGGGGGCGGATCCAGTTGCAGGTCATAGCGGCGCGCATTCGACGCATTCACGATGCGCAGCCGATAGCGGGCCGCTGATACCTCGACAAACGGCCACGGCACCCCATTGACCAGAATAACATCGCCCAACACCCCATTGTGATAGGTACTGTCTACCCCCATCTGCATTCCCGTGGGATCGCTACTGGGATAGGGCATTGAGCCATCGGCAGCAAACGCCCGATCAGTAATCAGCAAGGGCAGCTCCCGCTCATCACGCGGCAGGGGCAGCGCCGCTTCTTCGTCGTCGCGCACAATGTGCAATCCAGCCAGCCCCCGCCAGACCTGGGGCGCCGTAAAGTCCATCCGATGATCGTGATACCAGAGCATCGCAGCACGCTGGTCATGTGGATAGACGTAGTCGCGCTCGGTCTGCGTGATCTGCCCGCCCTGCATTGGCTGATGGTGGTTCGCCCCCGGCGCGTGCGAGGGGGCCTGCCAACCAGCAGCGGGCAAGAGCAGATCGGTCGGGTAGCCATCGCTCTCCGGGGGTGTGTGGCCGCCATGCAGGTGCGTGACGATTGGGGCAGGCAACTCATTCCGCGTATGCACCACGACTTTTCGTCCGCGTCTGGCCTCAAACGTTGGGCCAGGGAAGATGCCGTTGTACCCCCAGATGGTGGTCTGCATCCCCGGCAAAATCGTCGCCTGGGCCACTTTCGCGGTGATCGCATAGTAGTCGGTATCCTGATCGGTACGCACTGGCTTGATCACTGGCGGAATCACCAGCGGTTGGCTGAATAATGCGGGCAATGGGGCCGCGCTACGCAACAGCCGCTCATCATTCCCATTTGCCGTACTCTGGGTATTCAGCGGGTTCGTCGTGCTACAGGCCCCCAACCCCAGGGCCAGGGCCGCCCCACCCGCTAACCGCATGAATGCGCGTCTTGTGAGAACCATTTGCTCAAAACTCCTTCGTTCACTGTCTGTTCGTGATCCGTCAGGCGCACTCCTTGTCCATTGAGCCACCCGCTATTGGCCCGCCTCGGTGGGCCAATCTGGCCTAACCCCCAGCCAATCATGCCAGCCAGGTGTCACAGTGCTATCGCAATTTTATGTCATTTCTATATAATTTTTCGATATAAAACACAATCCTAGGTGCAGGTGGTACTCTTTGCGCGTACAAACCCGTAGGGTTGTGTTCGATTTCGTTGGGAACGGCTGATGCACCACGAACTGCTGATTCTGGCTCGCCTGATGTACGGGCCACAACATGGATACCTGATCGCCAAAGTAGCGAACGATATGCTGGGGCCGTGGAGCAAAGTGAGTCCCGGCACGCTCTATCCCTTATTAGCCAAACTGGTGCAGCAAGGGTTGATTATCGAAACTGGCCCGCCGCCAACCTCGCGCCGGACGCCGCGTACCTATACGATCACTGCGGCGGGGCAAGCCCGCTTCCATGACCTGATGGTGCAGACGCCAATCAACCTCAGTGACTATCGCCAACAGTTTCACCTCAAGGTGCCAACATTGGGCCTGTTGAGCAGTGCCGAGCAACGGCAGGTGGTCGCGCACTATGTCGAATATTGCCGAACGATGATGCAACATCTCGCCAAAGAACGCCGCCTCCTGCTGGAGTATGGCCCTGGCTCGGGCGCAATCAATGCGCCCAGTATCGCCGCTGCCGTCAACCTGATGACCCACCAGGAAGCGCAGTGGCAGGCCGAACAACACTGGGCCGAACAACTGCCAGACCTGCTACAAGCAGCGACTGCAGCGGCCCAAACCACCCCCGAAAGTTCAGCACAGTAGCCCATTTCTGGGAACTTTCATTACGCAAATAGCGTTATGCACTGTGCGGTCAACCCCATGGCGTATGCGACAGGTGGGGCGGAAATAAGTATCATTCCTCTAATTATTGCGCCATCAGGCTGGGGGCCGAGGGGCAATACCGCGACAACCAATACACCAACAGGCACCGCGTATACCACGGTCAGGGGCTGGTGAGCTGGGCAAGGAGTAGAAGTAAATCATGACGAGCAGCAGCAATGGGCGCGGTCACGACCGCAAAACGGTGGTGATGGGCGCGGGGCCAGGGGGGTTAGCCACTGGCTACTGGCTCGCCAAGCACGGCATTGACGTTACGGTAGTCGAGCGCGCCCCGGTCGTCGGTGGGTTATCCCGCACCGTTGAGCGCAATGGCTTCAAGTTCGACCTGGGGGGGCATCGCTGGTTCAGCAAAGTCGATGCGGTCAACGACTTCTATAAGGAGGTGATCGCCGATGAAACGGTCTGGGTTCATCGCACCAGCCGCATCTATTTCGATGGCAAATATATCGACTACCCCTTGCGTGTCAGCAACGCGCTGGCGGCGATTGGCCCGGTTGCCGCAACGCAGGCAATGCTCGACTACGGCCAGACGCGCGTCGCGCAACGCCTGAAACCACAGCCGATTGTCTCGATGGAAGATGCCTACATCGACCAATATGGGCGCACCCTCTACGAATTCTTCTTCGAGCGGTACTCCGAAAAAGT
>JBDHWF010000224.1:0-4444 GCA_039810045.1 Chloroflexia bacterium | reverse complement strand
CAGCATTGGTCAGCGTAATGCCATCAATATCTTTTTCTGGGGCGACCGATTCGGCGACGATATCGGTGGGAAGATGATCTGGTAAAGGGAGGGTGACGAGGATGCCACAGATCTGGCGGTCGGTATTGAGGGCCATAATCGCGGTACGGAGTTCATCAGCGGTAGTTGCCGTGGGTAACTCGACTGGCTGACAGATCAGGCTCGTCCGCTCACAGGCTTGGCGGATGCCCGCCACATAGGAGCGCGCAGCGGGATCCTCGCCCACTGTGAGAACCGCCAGAATGGGCGTAAACCCCAGTTTGGCTTGCAGCTCCGCGCTCTCGGCGCGGAGTTCCCCCCGCAGCGTTTCCGCCACAGCACGGCCATCAAGAATCTGTGCCTTTGGTTGGTCAGCCTCGTTTTCTTTCACCAATCTCCCTCAATACTTGCGTAGCAACCAATACGATCGTTAGAGGCGTTCGCGTACTGCCGCTAACAGCTGGGCGACGGTCGGCTCAATCGCTGCACCTAACTGCGCGAGTTCATTTCTGGCCCGGTTGACCAATCCTTCGTCCTGTAATTGTCCCAGATTGATCAGGACATTCAGTTCAGCACTGCGAAAGGCTGCAGTAGCACAGGTCGCTGCTACGCCAATGTCGCTGACCGCCGCTGGATTGCCAATGGGGATGAGTTGTTGGCAGAGCGGGAGGAGGGCCGCCGCCGCATGGGCAACCGCGAGTGGAATCAGCGTGGCCTCGCGAGTACAGGCTTGCAGGTGGTTGGTGCGCGCCGCGCGTTCCTCAGCGGTTCCTTTCGGGAGCTTGTAGGCGGCGATCAGGGCGGCGAGAGCCACGGCGTCCTGATCGATCAGGGCGGTACATTCCGCCCGTAGCTGCTCAACCTGGATCGCGATCGCGCGGGCCGCTTCCTCGTGATCGGCAAAGCGGGGTCGCCCAAGAGTCAGACTGAGGACCATCCCTAAGAGGGCAGCACCTTGCGCGGCAGTAGCGGCGGCTACGCTGCCACCACCAGGAGCTGGGGCGGCGGAGGCTAAGAGGTCTAAATACTCGGCGATAGAACGTGTAGTCAGTGGGGGAGTACTCGGAGAACCTGCTGACACAAAACCCTTCCCAAATTTACAGTGCCTGTCGGCGCTAGCTCGCAACCTGAGTGCGGGATGTTCAGATACCCGCAGGCGCGATTATAGCAGCAATGCGCTCTGGGCAATTCTGAGCGGTCAGCACAGCCGCAGCAGCCGCTATTTCAGCAACCAAACGCCAGCTAAACGCCTATCCGATCGCTAACCCAGCCCTCAAGCCTACCATACGCTATAGAAGAATACCCTATTTGGATAAAGAAAAAACGACTCATGTACACAAAAGCGAACGCTCGATGAGGGTGGTAGTGACAGTAACCTAGCAGCAGGCAGCAGCTATACGGCAGTTACAGGGTGTGGTGTTGCACAGCTTTTGCTTGACTGCGTGGCATGGCTATGACTCAGGGGCAAAGGGGTGTGGACAGGCTGGCAACCCCTTGACCCGCTGGCAAAAGCGTGTTATGCTGTCCTTGACAAATTGGCGGGCGGTTGTTGCTGAGTAAGGCGGGGGCCACCATGAGTGAAGTAGAGTTCGACGAAATTGTGGAGCGTGAGCGACGGGCAGCGGCGCGGAGTAGTGATGAATTCCGTGGATTGTTGAAGCGTCACCGCGAGGCCCGCCGTTGGTCCCAGGAGCGATTGGCGGCTGAGGCCGAGATGGACCATAGCCTAGTGAGCAGGTTGGAAAGCGGCCAGCGGTCAGCAACGCGTGAGGCGATCGGCAAGCTGGCTCGCGGGTTGGATTTGCACCCTGAGGAAAAAGATCGCCTGTTGATTACCGCTGGCTTCTTCCCCGAACAGCCCGAGAACGCGCTGGCTGATGAGCCAGCCGTGACCCGGATCTATCGGTTGCTGCACGACGAAACGATGCCGCTCGAAAAGCGCGCTAACCTGCGCCAACTCCTGAACAACCTGACGGAGATTGCACTCGCTTCCTAAGCAGAGTACAATCCTGAACGTACAGAACGCCCGTTCCGTTTTGTCTCCCCTTGCTGACCCTAGATTGGTCACAAGGGAACAGGGCGGAGCGGGTTTGTAGCAGTGCTTACTGTGATATAGCTCCTGGTTTTAGCCGCGTCGCTGCTGGTGAGCAGTGAGTGCTTTCAGCAGTTGATCGTGCTAGCCAGGAAAAGGAGCAGATTTCGGTATGAGTAAGCAGTTTGTCCACCTCCACCTTCATACCGACTTCTCGCTGCTTGATGGTTTGGGCAAGATCGACAGCTATATGCAGCAGGCGAAAGATTTTGGCATGGGCTCGGTAGCGCTCACCGATCATGGAGCGCTCTACGGGGCGATCAATTTTTATCAGTCTGCACACAAGGTAGGGGTCAAGCCGATCATTGGGGTGGAAGCATATGTTGCCCCGCGTGGAATGCGCGCGAAGAGCGGCAAAGCTGACGCCGAGAACTATCATCTGGTGTTGTTGGCGAAGAACGAACAGGGCTATCAGAATCTGATTCGTTTGGTGAGCCTGGCCCATACTGAAGGGTTCTACTATAAGCCACGGATTGACCATGACGTGCTGCGGCAATATTCCGCTGGCCTGATCTGCCTCTCCGCCTGTCTGGCGGCAGAAGTGCCACGCGCATTGGTGGCCGAAGACTACGATCAGGCCAAGCGGATCGCCGCGATGTATCGCGATATATTTGGGGAAGGCAATTACTTCCTGGAGTTACAGGATCATCCAGCAATTCCCGAACAGCAGATTGTCAATAAAGGGATTATTGAACTGAGCAACGATCTCAGTTTGCCGTTGGTCTGTACCGCCGATGTCCACTACCTCAAACAAGAGGACATGGCGATTCAGGATATTCTGATCTGTGTGCAGACTGGGAAAACCCTTGATGATCCGAAGCGCCTGAAGATGACCAGCGATACGAACTATTTCCGCTCGCCCACCGAGATGGCCGAGCGGTTTGCCCATGTGCCAGAAGCAGTCAGCAATACAGCGATGGTCGCTGATATGTGCGAACTGGAGATTCGTACTGGTAACTGGATTCTGCCGCATTTCCCCGTACCACAGCAGAAGACGACCGAGGAGTTCTTGCGTGAAAAGGTGCTAGAAGGGCTAGTGCAGCGCAAGCAGGAAGGGCGGTTGGGTATTGGGATCGATGGCGCTCCGCCCGCGTGGCACGCGCCTGGTACGACTGATCTGCCGCAGGAATACCTCGATCGGATCGACTATGAGCTTGAAATTATCGTCAAAAAGGGCTATCCGGCGTATTTCTTGATCGTGCAGGACTTCGCAAACTGGGCGCGCTCACAGGGGATTGTCATTACTACGCGGGGTTCGGCGGCTGGTTCGCTCGTCTCCTATGGTCTGGGAATCGTCGCCGTTGACCCACTGGTCTATAACCTGCCGTTCGAGCGCTTTCTCAATCCCTTCCGCCCCTCACCGCCCGATATCGATATGGACTTTGAAGATTCGCGCCGTGAGGAAGTTATTGAGTATGTCTCACGCCGATATGGCGAGGATAAGGTTGCCCAGATTATTACCTTCGGCACGATGGAAGCGAAGGCTGCGATCCGTGACGTTGGGCGGGTGATGGGGATGTCCTATGGCGATGTGGACAAAATCTCCAAGCTGATTCCGATGATGACCTCACTGACCCGTTCCCTGGAGACTGTTCCCGAACTGCGGAAATTGCAGGAGGGTGATCCCGCAGTCGATAAGCTGATCAGTACGGCGTTGCGCCTGGAAGGGGTGACACGCAATGCTGGTACGCACGCTGCTGGGGTGATCATCACCGAGCAACCAGTGATGACCTATGCCCCAGTGCAAAAAGATACTGGCGGCGGTGAAAAACTCCTGATTCAGTATGATATGCGGAATGCCGAAACAATCGGCCTGATGAAGATGGATTTTCTGGGGCTGGCAAATCTCTCTGTGCTAGGGCGCGCGGTCAAGATTCTCAAAGAATATCGGGGAATTGATCTTGATCCCGAGCGGTTACCATTAACCGACCCCAAAGCCTATGAACTGCTCTCCAGTGGTGAAACTACCGGGCTGTTCCAGGTTGAGTCGGGCGGGATGCGGAAATATCTGAAAGATCTGAAGCCGACCACTATTCTCGACATCGCCGCCATGATTGCGCTCTATCGCCCTGGCCCAATGCCGTTCATCCCCGTGTATATCGAGCGCAAACACGACCCTTCGAAGGTACGTTTTCTCCATCCAGCACTGGAGCCGATCCTGGCTGATTCGTTTGGCGTGCTAGTCTATCAGGACGATATCCTCTTTATCTCGATTCAGATTGCGGGCTATGACTGGGAGAAGGCCGATAAGCTGCGTAAGGCAGTGGGCAAGAAAGACCTGGAAGTCCTGAAGGCGGAAGAAGAGAAATTTGTCAAAGGATGCCAGTCCCACGG
>JBDHWF010000223.1:0-4448 GCA_039810045.1 Chloroflexia bacterium | reverse complement strand
CTACAACCGGGTAACAACGGGCAGTCGCTACTTCTCGATCAAGAACTCGCCCTTGACGCTTCATACGCAGATCTTGCAGGAGCGGATCAGTGGATGGTGGGCCGTGCAGTTCCCACGCCAGGATGCGGTGATCCCCAGTGGCGAAATCTCGCTGCCCAATGAGATCACCCCCCTCTGGCCGCGCTATCTCCCCGCCGAAGCGACGCTGCGGATTCACGCGCAGGGGCCTGGTGCTGTGACTGGATCGCTGGTCTATGACGACGCCCGCCCGCAGCCAGCGCCCCCAGCGCGCCTGTTGCTTATAGTTGATGGGCAGCCAATACCGACGACTGGCCCTACTCCTGCGCCAGAAGTTGGCCCACACGCGTATCGTCTTGACTTCGTGCTCCGGGCAGTCGGTGACACCAAGAATGATTTTCGCCTGACGATTCGCAACGAAGATTTTGCCACGCTCGGCCCAACCTGGGTGCAGATGGTGACGATCGAGCGGGCCGGAACGACACTACCACTGCTGCGGCGACCACTCTTGCTACCATTCCCCGCCGATGATCCTGAGCGCTGGGCCTGGTTCTTCACCGACCGCAATCAACATCTGGTCGATCTCTGGCCGTGGTACATCGCCATCTTGCCCTTACCGCGCAGTTTTGTCATCCTGCTCTATCTGGTGGTTGGAGGTGGGGCCGTGGTCGCGCTGGTCATTGGCCTGCTGGGGCTATCGCCCGCATCGCGGCGGCAGACTGTGCCACGCAGTTAGTTCGTTGGCGCTTCGCCAGCGAACGCTAGCCCCTGTGTAGCCAACGCTGCGCGGAGTTGCCGAATCGTTTTTGGGCCAACCCCGTGTAACTGGAGAATCTCTGCTGCTGAGTGGGCGGCAACCTGGGTCAGGGTGATGATCTGCGCGGCACTGAGGGCGCGTTGCGCTGGGTTTGATAAGCCGGCTGGCAAGTCACTAGCTGGCTGGGCGCTTGGTGGTTGCTCGTTCGGCATCGCGGCTATTCCTTCCTGTTCAATCGATTCCTCGCAGTTGTTCAGCGGCACTCGCCAACGCGCGGGCGGGCGGCACTTGCTCAAAGGCGATCTGGCGGAAGGCCTCGCCGAGTGCGACCTCAAACCGTTCACGCTGGGCGATTGGCGGCAACGCTCGCGCCTCGCGCAGGGCCGCCAGGGCGACGGTGGCGATCGGTTGTTGCCACTCCGGGGCGGCCTGATAAGCATCTTCACGGAGGGGAAACCAGGCCAGTTCGCGGGCCACTGTTGTTTGGCTGCCACTGGTTCGCAAGTGAGCGGCGAAGGCACGCGCAAGGTCGGGCTGCGCTGCATTCTTGGGGATGATCAGCAGTTGACCAGAAAGGAGCCGGGCCTGGCCCTGGGGGCCGCTCAGGGTTGGTGTAGCCGCAATTGCCTCTTTGCCGCCCCGCTGGATCAGATCGGTAGCGACGACCGGCCAGTTTGGGCCAATTGCCACGCGGTCCGTCGCGAGGTCACGGGTCAGGGTGTCGAATTTCGCGTCGCGGCTGCCTGGGGCGAGGGTCGGGGCAAGTTGGGCGAGAAACTCGCCAGCAGCCAACGCCTCACTGCCCGTTGGCTGCAATGGATCACCGCCAAAGGCCCAGAGCAGTTCAACCAGTGTTTGACTGGCTGGCCCGCCGAGTGTTGCGGTCAAGGCTCCTTGTAACGCCGCCTGCCCGCTGCCATCAGCAGCGCGGAGGCGACGACTGGCGTTGAGGAAGTCGTCCCAATGCTGTGGTGGTTCCACCCCTGCCTTCTCCAGTAACACACTGTTGTAGAACGTCACCCAGGTCGTTGGGCGATAGGGCAGGGCGTAGAGGCGGCCTTGTTGCTTGCCGGCGGCGATTGTACTGGGAATAACTTCCTGGCGCAGTTGCGCTTCTTCGGCGCTGAGATCTGCGGTGACTCCTTCTGCGATCAAGAGGCCCAGAATCTCGGTATCGACGGCCAGGAGATCAACGGGCGTTTGCCCCGCACGGAGCGCGCCGATTGTTTCGTCGCCGGTGCCCCCAGCAAACTCCACGCGAGCGGCGTGCGTGGCCTCAAATGCAGGAATGATCGTGCGTTGAAAGATGGATCGCTCGTAGGCGGTAAGTCGTAAGTTGACCCGTAGGGTAGCGCGTGGCGCTTGCCCTTGGCTACAACCACCAAGCAGGGTAGTCACTAGCCCACCGCTTGCGGCAAGGAAACGGCGGCGGGTGAGGAACGTTGTTGGGTACTTGGTGGTAATCGTTGCTCGCTCCTGGCGTTGCCGCCCCTGCTTCGATCGTTAGCCCATCTGCTTGATAATCTCGGTTGCCTCGTAGACCCGTTGCAATATGGGCATTCCTTCAACCATCTCCAGAATCCGCGGCTGATTAAAATCTTCAATCAGGACTGGTACCAGCCGCACACGGGCGATCTGTTTGTCGCGTACGACGATCTCAGCAAACATCCCCTGCTTCGTTTCCAGCGACCAGTCCTGGTCAAAGACAAAGTTTCCCAGCGAATAGAGGATTGGCTTGCCCTGATACCATTCCACGCCCTGCACCCAGTGTGGATGAGAGCCGATCACCATCGCCGCGCCATGGTCAATGGCCTGATGCGCGATCTCACGCATTTGGGCGCTCGGTACTGATACATACTCAGCGCTCCAATGGAAGAACGGAATGATCAGGTCGGGGTTATCCTGTTTGGCCCGGGCGAGGTCTTCAAGCACCAGTTCCATCCGTAATGGGCAGGTGCCCGGCCAGTTTGGGCCAGCCCCATAGTCCTCGGCAGTGATCCCGTCGTAGCCAAGGAAGGCGAATTTGACCCCTTTCGCGGTAAATAGCCCTGGCTTGCGGGCTTCGGCGAGCGTCATCCCGCCCCCAAACGCTGTAATCTTCTCCTGCGCCAGCACCGCCAGGGTATCTTGCAGGCCCAGCTTCCCGAAATTCATCGAGTGATTATTCGCTAAGCTAACGCCATCAATGCCTGCTAGCGTCAATCCTTCTACCGCTGCGGCATTGGTCGTGAACATAAAGGTAAATGGATCATCGGGTTTCTCAGTATTGTCAGAGAGGGAGCATTCGAGGTCGGCGATTGTCAGGTCGGCGTCGCGCAGGCGCGGGGCAACTTTGCGGAGCGGGTGGGCAAAGTCGTTATATTGCACCATCCGTGAATGTACTGTGCGCCCAAAGATAATATCGCCTGCGACGGTGACATTAACCGGGTTGCCAAGCGGGCTGATCCCTTCGGGGGTGAAGCCTTGCGTAACGGCGAACGCCTTGATCGCCTCTTGGAGGCCACTGCCCAGCGTTGACATTCCCGTTAGCCAGAGCTCTTGCTTGAGCGGATAGGCGGCCAGATCACCACGTCCAGCGAGTGGGTCCAGGCCATCAATCGCGAGCGTCTGCACACGGAAATCAATCGTAGCGAGCGGAATAATCGCGTAGGCTGCTGGCGCACCTTCCAGGGCGGAAACAATCAGGTCGTAGTTCTCGTAGGCAATGACTGCGGGAACAGCCTGACTGAGTTCTGGTGATAAAACCATTCCCCCTGGCAGGTAGTCGCAGCGCACGATTTTGCCCGGGATCGGTGAATTAAGCTCGGCCCAATCGGTAATCTTCCCAGTCAGAATCCCATTCAGGTCAGCGCGGCTGATATTGCGGATTGGGAGCCGCCAGTTGGTGACTGGTGCGTAGACTCGGGTGAGTTTGTATCCTGAAATATCGGTCGCTGGGGCGGTGGTGCTAATACTGAGTTGCGCGCCGCTATTGTCGGTAATCAATTCGACTGGCTGGGCTGGGCGAGCGGTGTTGAAATATTGCTGCAGCCCTTTGGCAAAGGCTGTGACGACTGGATTAGCGGTGATCGCAATTTGCAGCGCTGGTTGTACTGCCCCCCCTTGCGCTGGGGTGGCGGCACTTGCGGTTGCTTCAGGCGGTGAGGAGGCGGTGGAACCTGCGCTACAGGCAGCGAGCAGGGCCAACGAGCCAACCCCCAGTACACTGCAAAAGGTACGGCGGTTGAGTCGTTGCTGTATTGGCACTGCGTTCCCTCCCAGGTTGTCATAGTCCTGACAATTTCTACGACCATTCAAGTGGTGCGGGGTGAACTATTTTGGCAAGTTTACCAGTAGTGTGACATTTTGGCACGAACGTATGCCTGAGTTATCACCTGCGATGATCCATTTCTGGTACTGTATCCAGGTATAATCGCGCTGACGGTAGCGTGGTATGTTGGCGCAAAAGGAGGTGTTAGGGTGGGGCAGATTGTCGGAATTCTCGGTGGTATGGGGCCACTGGCAACCGCAGACCTCTATCAGAAGATCATTCTGGCGACCCCAGCAAGCTGTGATCAGGAACATCTTCATGTGGTGATTGAAGCCGATCCCTCGGTCCCTGATCGGAGTGCCTTCTTACAAGGCCAGGGCGAAGATCCACTCCCTGCCTTGATTCGTGGGGCAGAGCGGCTGA
>JBDHWF010000222.1:0-4589 GCA_039810045.1 Chloroflexia bacterium | reverse complement strand
TACTACCCTGATGGCGAGCCACCGTTGGGTCACCGCTACTGGATCTATCGGCTGATGATCGACCGCTCCTGGCAAGGACGCGGCTATGGCGCAGCGGCCATGCAGATTGTCCTAGATCGCCTCGCTGCCGACCCCGCCTGTCCCGACGTATTGATCGGCTATGAGCCCGAGAATCAGGTCGCCCAAAAGCTCTATCAGCGGCTAGGCTTTACCCCGTTTGCCACTGCGCCGTGGGGTGAACTCGTTTTGTATCGGTCAACACCAGCCGCCAGCCAATCCTAGCCACCTGATACCCCTGCAGCGATTGGGAGCAACTGCCCTGTTATACTTTCAGCGTGCTGGCACGTTGCGCCACCGCGCCATTACCAGCGGCAATGGATCAGCGTCGGCGGTCTGCCACCCACACCAGACGACGATGAAGGAGAAGTTCGCCACGGTGCAGCCCAGGACTGCCAGCCACCGCGCCCAATCAGCAACGGCCACCCCACTGCACCAGTTCCTCAAACACTACTGGGCCACCCTGAGTTGCAGCCTAATCCTCCTGCTGATGGGTGTGGCAATGGTACAGAGCCTGCCTTATCACACAGTGACTACCGACGAAACCGTCCACATCCCCGCTGGCTACATTAACTGGCAGCAACACGATTTCGCACCAAACAACGAACATCCCCCCCTTGCCAAACTCTGGGCGACCCTCCCCTGGCTGGCGCTCGATCCGCCAATTCCGCCGACCGCCCCCGCCGACACGCCAGCAAAGCGCACGATCAATGCAGGCCGCTATTTCTGGCAACTCAACGCCCCGCAAATGGCGCAACTGCTGTTCTGGGCACGCGTGCCAATGATTGCGATTACGCTGCTGCTCGGCGCGTTGATCTTTATCTGCGGCAAGCACTTCTTCAGCCCCCGAGCAGGGTTGCTTGCGGTCACGCTGTTTGCGCTGGAGCCAACAGTTCTGGGGCATGGCTGGATTGTCCATACCGATATTCCGGCGACAACGGCCTACCTGGGCTGGTGGGCGATGCTCGCTACCTACGCTGCCCGCCCTACCTGGCGGCGCGCCCTCGCGCTCGGCATCGTCAGTGGGCTAGCAATTACCACCAAGTACAACTTACTGGTCGTGATTCCGATTGGCGTACTGGCCCTGCTGATCCTCTGGTTGCTCGCCCCTCGGGGCGGTCATGCCCGTCGGCCACTCCTGGGCCACGCCACCATGATTACCGCCATCAGCCTGCTGATCCTCAATGCCGTCTATTTCTTTACCTGGCAGCCACTGGGGGAAATTGACCTGAACTGGCTCTGGGAGGAGGCCCCCGACCGCGCCGAACTGATCAGCACAATCATCCATTATCTGACCCCGATCATCCCCCCGTACTATCAGTTTGGAACCTACACGGTCCTGATCCACAATGCGGAGGGGCATTCTGCCGGATTACTCGGCAACTTCAGCCAGCAAGGCTGGTGGTATTACTTTCCAGTCGCTTTCGCCCTGAAAACTACGGTGCCATTCCTCCTGCTCACGATCGCTGGGCTCGGCTGGGCCTGCTGGCGGCTGGTTATTCGACGCGAGTATCGATTGCTCTGGCTTCTTGGTCCACTGCTGCTTTTTACGGCCAGCACGATGAGTAGCCACATCAATATCGGCGTGCGCCACTTCTTACCCGTCTATCCGTTTTGTTTCCTGCTGGCGGGCAATCTTCTCGATCAACTGCTGGGTCGCTGGGCTAGCCTCAGGGCTGGGCCAGCCCGCCTGCGTATTGTCGGCACGGCATTCTTAACGGCCCTGCTACTGGGCTGGCACCTGCTTGCCGCTCTCCGCAGCTACCCCGACCACCTGAGCTATTTCAACGAACTCGCCCGCCCACAACCACACTGGTACTACCTCTCCGATTCCAATATCGAGTGGGGGCAGGCGATCGGGGAGCTAGCCGACTACCTCCATGCCCACGGCGAAACGCGCGTGCGTGCCGCCGTGGCTACGCCCGAAACGCTGGGCTATCTGGGCATCACCCTGGAAAACCTCCTCAAACCTGAGACGATTACCACCCCACCAACCCGCTACATCGCCATCGGTGGGAGCTTCCTCAACGGTTCGGTGATCGATGCGACCCAACCCGATGGCGACCCCGATCTCTTTGCCGCTTATCGCTACCAGCGACCAGTCGCAATCTTTGGTGGCTCAATCTCTCTCTATGACGCCACCCTCCTGCCCAATCCGCCACCACTTACGGCCCCTTTACCTGATCAGGCATTTCGGGCAACGATTGTGGTGCGTAACCCACCAACACAAATGCGGGTGGGCCAAGAATGGAAATTGCGACTGCACGTCACCAACACTAGTCCAATTCCCTTTCCAAAAGACAGCACCACAACGGCCCAGTATCAGGTACGTGTGGGGAATCGCTGGCTTGCGCCAAATACGGGCGCGGCTGTTGCAGACGATGGGCGCGAATCGCTCGCCTTCCCCATTATGCCAGGGCAAACTGCTGACCTCACGCTGATCATCATCGCGCCAAAACAACCAGGAAATTACCTGCTCTCGGTTGATCTATTGCAAGAACATGTCGATTGGTTTGGGGAGCGCGGTGGTACACCGCAACAGATCCCTATCAGGATTCTCCCATAGCAATCAATAAACGACTGGACAATCTGACCCAGCCAGCCAGCGACCTTGTGTCCATACTGATCACTTGGTATCCTTGCTCTGTTACGGCAGCGCACGAGCCAGGGGCAAATCGATGCGCTGCCATTTCCACACATACATTCCAAGTCCTTTGGCACTACTTGTACTAGGCATAGAGTGAGTTTTCAATGACAACATCAGATCTGCAATCCGAGCAAGCACTACAGACAAGCGCTGCTGAAAATGCTGCCCCACAACCAGAAGATGTCGCCGAGGTTCCTAACTTGCCGCTGAAGCTCCCCGTAATCGTCATGGACGAAACGATCCTGATGCCGCATATGTCGGTACCATTGCCGATTGAGGATGACGATACCGCAGCGGCGATTGCTCAGGCCCCTCGCTATAACCGGCTCATCTTATTGCTCACAGAGCGGCTAGTACCATTAGAGGAACGGCAACTCGACGCTGAGAGCGATGAAGAAGAATATGAGCTGTGTGAGGTTGGCATCATTGCAGAAGTTGGGCAGCAGATTACCCGCCCAGGCAACCCGCCCGCCGTCCTGATTCAGGGGCAGGCTCGCGGCAAGGTCATCGACTTCGGCACCGGGCCGGGCTGCCCCCTCGCCACGGTCGAACGGTATGACGATCCTTCTGACCAATCGGATGAAGGGCAGATCGCCATGGCGACGATTGTGGAACAGGTGGAAACGTACCTGGGGATGATGCCAAACGTGCCACAGGAAGTCCTGCTGATGGTACGCAGTGTCGAGGAACCAGGGTGGCTGGCCGACCTGATCGCGTTCTCCCCAGAGTTTAGTTCCGAGCAACGTCAGAAGCTGTTGGAAGAGTTCGATCCGATCGCGCGGCTGAAAGCCGTGGGCCTACTCGTGCAGCGACGCTTAGATGTGCTAAGCCTGCGCCAGCAGATTCAGGCCGAGGCGCAATCGGGGATGGACAAGCAGCAGCGCGAATATTACCTGCGCGAGCAGTTACGCGCCATCCAGAAAGAACTTGGCGACACTTCGCTTGAAGCGACCGTTGCCGCCGAGATGCGCGAAAAGATCGAAGCGGCGGGAATGCCAGAAGCGGTCCAAAAGAAAGCACTGGCCCAGGCGGAACGGCTCGAACAACAGCCACCACACTCGCCTGAGATCGGCGTGATCCGTACCTATCTGGAATGGCTGACGGAATTACCGTGGGCAGTTGAAACGACCGACCACCTGTCGATGGTCAATGCTCAGCAAGTGCTGGACGAAGATCACTATGGCCTGGAAAAGGTCAAGGAACGGATCATCGAATTCCTTGCTGTACGTAAACTCGCGGCCAATCGCCTGAAAGCGCCAATCCTCTGCTTTATTGGCCCACCAGGGGTAGGCAAAACGAGTCTGGGAAAATCGATCGCCCGCGCCCTCGATCGCAAATATGGTCGGATGGCGCTTGGTGGTGTCCACGACGAAGCAGAAATCCGGGGGCATCGGCGCACCTACGTTGGCGCGATGCCTGGGCGGGTGATCAAAGCCTTGCGCGATACTGGTAGCCGCAACCCGGTGCTGGTACTTGATGAAATTGACAAACTGGGGGCCGACTGGCGCGGCGACCCTTCATCAGCGCTGCTGGAAGTGCTTGATCCAGAGCAGAACACGACGTTCTCCGATCACTACCTCGAAGTGCCATTCGATCTATCGAACGTCCTCTTTATCACCACCGCCAACCAACTCGACCCGATCCCCGCCCCACTGCGCGATCGGATGGAAATTATCGAAGTCAGTGGCTATACCGAGCTAGAGAAATTGCAGATCGCCCGGAACTTCCTCGGCCCGAAGCAGCGTGAGGCAAACGGCCTCACTGCCGAACAACTGACCATCACCGACGATGCCTACCTGGCAATCGTGCGCTCCTACACGCGGGAATCGGGTGTACGTGGGCTGGAACGGGAGATCGGCGCGGTCTGCCGCAAGATGGCCCGCCG
>JBDHWF010000221.1:0-4606 GCA_039810045.1 Chloroflexia bacterium | reverse complement strand
GCCAGATTCTTCACCTATCTCGCCACCGTCGCGCTCACCCTGCAAGCCTGCGGCGCAGTTGGCACACCAGTCTTGCTCCTCGACCGCCCCAATCCCCTTGGTGGGACGATTGTCGAAGGGCCAATTGTCGCGCCTGCGCTGCGCTCGTTTGTGGGGCAGTTGCCAATCCCAATCCGCCACGGCCTGACGCTGGGCGAACTCGCCCGCTTCGCCAACGCCCACGAACAACTCGGCGCTGATCTCACGGTGCTGCCAATGCACGGCTGGCACCGCACTATGACTTTTGCAGACACCGCGCTACCGTGGGTGCCACCATCGCCGAATATGCCCACCCCCGCCACGGCAGCGGTCTACCCCGGCACCTGCCTCTTTGAGGGCTGCACTGTCTGCGAAGGACGCGGCACCACCCTGCCGTTTCAGCAAATCGGCGCACCGTGGCTCGACGGCGCAGCCCTCGCCGCCAGCTTGAACGCCCTGGCCCTGCCCGGAATCCGCTGGCGTCCCGCCGCCTTTACCCCGTACACCGGGGGTATCCACGTTGGGACACCGTGCTTTGGCGTCCAACTCCACCCTACCGATCTGGCCCAATTTCGCCCGGTCACGGCGGCCTTGCACCTGATGGCCGCAGCCCGCGCCCAAAACCCCGCAGCGTTTGCCTGGCGCGAACCGTGGGCCGCCGCATCCGCCCGCCCGATTGAACTCCTCTCCGGCACCTCCCAGGTTGCCACCGCCATCGCCAACGGCACCCCGATCGCCGATCTGGTTGCGAGTTGGCAACCAGCCCTAGCCCAGTTCCAGGCCGATTGCCAGGAATATTTGCTCTACCAGTAGCGTAGCCGCCTGCCAGCGAACACCAAAAAGCGGGGCAGTGTAGTTGTGACTACACCGCCCCGCTCGTAGCAAATACGCGTTACTTCTTGACCCAGTTTGCGATATTCCAGGTCAGCGAATAGGCCGTCTGCTGAATCCCTTCCAACCCCGTGGTATAGCCGAACGGGCCTTTGCGGGAAACAAGGCCGATATAGACGGCATCATCAAAGAGCAACTGCTGTTGCTGGAAGAACAGATCGCGCCGTTTCGCCGCGTCCATCTCCCCCTTCGACTGCGCCACCAACTTATCGTAGTCGGCACTCTGGTACCGTGGATAGTTCCCATAGCCCCAGCCATTCGCCTTATTGGGAATCTGGGCCGTCGTGAACAAGGCGAAGAACGCCTGGGGGTCGGGCGTATCGGGATTCGTGGTGAACATTTCCAGGTCGGTGTAAAAGTGCGCCCCGGTATCGGGATTCCCCGCATCAGAGGAGAAGAAGACGCCAGAATCAACGCTCTTCAGTTCCGTCTGCACCCCGAGCTTCTCCAGGCTATCTTTCACCAATGCCTGTTCCTTCTGGCGCAGCGAGTTGACCGTGGTCTGGAAAACCAGCTTCATCGGCACGCCACCTTTGGCGCGATATTGCCCACTCTTGGCCCAGCCCGCAGCATCGAGCGCCGCCGCTGCCTTATCGAGATTGAACTCCCAGGTCAGGTTCTTGTTCACCAACGATTCAGGACTATTGAGGAAGTTCGCCGTGGGATCACCCGCTGGCCCGTAGAGCGTTTCCGCCATCGTCTTCCGATCGATCGCCATCGTAAATGCTTTCCGCACCGCCTTATCAGCGAAGAACGGATGCGGCGCTTTCACCGACGACCGCTCGCCATCGACTTCCTTATTCGGATCAGTGAAGTTGAAGTAGATCCGCTCCACCCCGAAGCCATTCTGAAAGCCAACTTTCCCCTTGGCCCCGGTGCCAGTCAACTGATTCAGCACGCTCTGCTCGATCTGCAAGTTCCAGGCGATATTGTAGTCACCTGTCTGCAAGACCGCGCGGGCGGCAGAAACAGCGTCGCCGCCGCCCTTCCACTCCAGATTGTCGTAGAACGGCCCATTGGGGTCGCGCCAGCTCTTATTGATCTCAAAAGTAGCACTATCGCCAGGAACGAAGTTGGTCGCCACATAGGGGCCAGTGCCAATCGGCTTCAGATTGCCAGCGAAGTTCTTCGCGTTGTCACCAACCCCATCCTTGAAGATATGCTCCGGGATAATCAACCCATACATCCCCACAAACGGAATATACCAGCCTGGGGTTGGCTCCTTGAAGGTGAGCTTAACGGTGAAATCATCAACGGCTTCCGCCTTCTCAATCGCCGCGAAATTCTCGACTGTCGCCGCTGCCGTCTTCTCATTGCTCGCATACTGCCAGGTGAAGACGACATCTTTCGCCGTGAACGGTTGCCCGTCACTCCACTTCACATCTTTCTTCAGTTTCCAGGTGACACTCTTGCCATCTTTGCTGATCGTGCCATCATCAATTGACGGAATCGCCGCCGCCAGGAATGGCACCAGCGTATCATCCGGGCCATAGTCCGCCAGTGGCTCATAGACCACACGGGCAAAGTCGGAGTCTTTGGTCCCCTGATTCAGATGCGGATTGAACGTGGTGGGAGCCTGCCAGTAAAGAATCTTCAGCGTGCCACCGCCGCCACGCTTCGTCGGGCCAGGGCCAAGGCCACCGCCTGCGGCCAACGGCCCTTTCGTCGCCGTGCCCAGGCCACCACCACCGCCTGCGGTTGGCGTGCCACTGGTGGTCGCCGGACTGGCCGCACGAGAGGCCACCGCAGTCGCTGCCCCGGCGGGGTTCGTGGCCGCCGCCGCGACCGTTGCCCCTACACCTGGGGCCGCTGACGCTACGGTCGTTGCGCCAGCGGCCACCGTACTCGCCGCGCCAGGAGCCGCCGACGCCGCCTGCGTCGCTACTGCTCCTGCCGTTGGCGCAATCTCAGCGGCCCCACAAGCAGCCAGCAACCCCGCAATCGCCGAGGCTGAAAAGCCCAGCGCGGCAGCGCGCCGTACAAAGTCGCGGCGCGTGATCCCACCAGCCATCAACTGCTCTTGCAGTTCCTGGGGTGTTGATTGTACTCCCATGATTATTCTCCCTAGCGTAGTGTCCCTGATTCCCCGCGCTCACCCTGAGCGCACCTATCCAACAATCAATAGTAGCACGCCAACCAACCGCCGCAAAGCCGCTATACTTGCGCCATGACAGTAACGATTGTGATTGCGAATTGGAATGGGGCCGCGCTGCTTCCTGGCTGCCTCGCTGCCTTGCGCCAGCAAACCCACCCGCCCGACGAGATCATCGTCGTCGATAATGGCTCGACCGACAATTCCTGCACCCTGATCGCAACCCACTACCCAGAAGTGCGCCTACTTGCCTTGCCGCGCAACCTGGGGATGGGGGGTGGTACCAACGTCGGGATTCGGGCCAGCGACAGTGAGATCATCGTCGCGCTGAACAACGATACGATCGCCGATCCACACTGGCTCGGCACCCTGATCGCCCCGTTCGCCGCCGACCCAACTGTTGGTTCCACCATGTCCACCATGGTCTTCGCCCATAACCCCGCGCTGATCGCCGCCGCTGGGATTACCCTCCACACCAACGGCCTGGCCCTGGAAGACCACAGTGGCGAACCAGTCGCCACGCTCGGCCTAGATCCTCGCCCAATTTTTGGGCCATCGGGCGGGGCCGCCGCCTATCGTCGGCAGATGCTCGATGACGTGGGCCTCTTTGACCCCCGCTTCTTCATGTATCTGGAAGACGTTGATCTCGCGTGGCGGGCGCGGCTGCGCGGCTGGTCAGCGCTGCATCTGCCCAGCGCCACCATTCGCCACCTCTACTCAGCATCCAGCGGCCAAGGTTCCCCGCTGAAAAGCTATCACCTCGCCCGCAATCGGCTTTGGACCTTGCGGAAATGCCTGCCCACCGCCCTGGCCCGCCGCCACAGTGCCGCCATTCTCAGCTACGATCTGGCCGCCGCCACGCACGCCATCCTCACTGGCAATCGCGCCAGCCTGCGCGGGCGACTCGCTGGCCTCGGCGGGCGCACGATCAGCCAACAACGACGCACCATCCAGGCCACGCGCCAGATCAGCGACGCCGCGCTCGATGCCTGGCTCCTGCCCAGCCCGCCACCGTGGGCCTTACTCCGCAACCAACGAACGATCGCCCGCCTGTCCCAGCCACCAGCGCAGACCGAGCCATAACCAATAGTTCAGTCAACCAACCCAGTAATCATGAGCAAGCCACCAAAAGCTACCTTGATCAAAGGGAACGCCAGCAACCCAAAAGTCGCCGCCGTGACTGGACAATCACAACACCAGGAGCGGTTAAACGCAAACAGGACCACCTCAGTATGAGCTAGTCCTGTCCAGACTCGTGTCGTCGCTTTTCCTGGTGCGAGTGAGGTGTGGCCTGCCCGCAGTGGCCGCATCTCCCACGGCGTTGGAGCCGCAGTACCTGCTGGCGCTGGCGCATTTCACGACCGGGTTCGGGATGGGACCGGGTGGGGCCACGCCGCCCTCAACCACGGGCAGACCACACCTACCCCCACACAGGAAAAAGTACACGTCCGAATGCGAGAGCGTGCGATACCGTGCTAAACACAGCGAACTGCTGGGCTATCACCAGGATTCTTGATGGCAAATAAAAGTTCGCCCTGGACCATGAGCACGACTCGGCTGCACGCCTTACGGCGGGTCGACCGGTCGCCTCGCCACCGCGTCGTC
>JBDHWF010000220.1:0-4625 GCA_039810045.1 Chloroflexia bacterium | reverse complement strand
CCCATCAGTGCGCTGCTGCCCGCCGACTATATCACCGACCCAGCTACTCGCGTGCGCGAATATCGGCGGATCGCCGCTGTGCGGGCGGTTAGCGAACTTGATGACCTTCTCCGCGAGCTAACCGACCGCTTCGGGCCACTCCCCGACGAGGTCAAAGCCCTTGGCTATCTAACTACTGTGAAGATTCAGGCGGTGGCACTGGGGCTGGAAGCCGTCACCTATCGCGACAACTCACTCACCGTGCGCCCCTTCCCAACCGGTCGCCTCGATCAGTTGGCATTGCATCGCCGCTTCAAGGACGCGATCTTCATCGGGCCAACCAGTCTGCGCCTGACCACCACCAATCTCAAAACAACCTGGGAAGAAGCGCTGGAATATATCTTCACGCTGATGAATGACGCCAAGACGAAGATCGAAGCGACCGCCCAGGTTGGTTATGCCGCAACCACCGCTGACGACCAGCGCCAGCGCAACCAACGGCAACGAATCAGCAGCAGGTAAGGCCCAGCACAGTTATCGCTCAACGCCCTCTGTCTGGGCATTCCGCATACGAATCATCGAGTAATGCAGTGTGCGTTGCTGTAGCCAATGATAGAGCGGCCAGAGTGAGGGCACGAGCCGCACTTCAACGCCAGCGGCAACCAGGCGGGCCAGGAGATCGTCAAGGAGCACCACGGACTGTGGCGTAACAACGCGCTCGGTGACGTAATATCCTGGCCCTGGCTGTGCGCCACCTTCAGGCTGGAAATCCTCGGTAGAGAACCGATACTCGTACAGATCCGTCTGCCGCAGTTGGTCGAGCCAGGCTCCTTCAATGGCGATGACCATGCGGGCGGTCGTCTGCGCCCGAAACCAGGCCCGATCTGTTGCAGCAGTAGTTGCAATCGGCCAGAAACAGACTCGTGGGCAATCTCTGGGGAACCAGTAGAGCGGGGCGTGCGGGGCATCAACTGCCCACACGCGCGCTTGCTGATCCGGGCGGCTCGCCAACAAGCGTGGCACAAACTGCCCGATCCCCGGCTCCTCACTGTAGTGATAGAGGGGCATCGCCTACATCACTTTGCGGGCGATCACGTAACCAATCAGTACTAAGATAATTAGCACCGTTAGCCCAATCAGAATCACAATCTGCTTAAAGAGACTATCCATTAGCCCTCAAAATCATCACCGTAGCGCTGCGAACACCCCGCAAGGTTACTGTTCGCTCGAACGATCTTCGTCACCCACAAACTCATCCACATCTTCATCTTCTAGCACAAAGTCTTGCGCATCGGCGTGGAAGGCCGCCAGAATCTCGCGGGCCTGGGCCTCGTGTTCCGCGCGCACCGACACTTCGCACGGCGAGTCCTGGCTGATATACCCAAATAAAGGGCTGGTCATCCGCAACAAGACCGGGATACCCTCATCGGCTAGCAGTTCCTGCCAGATTTGCGCCACAATCGTATTCGGGGCAACGGCAATCGGCACAAGGGCATCCCCTGATGCTGGGTATGGCATCGATCACCCTTTCTGCATTAGCACAAGCAGGCCTTCTCCTTGGCAAGGAGATGCTTTACCACTGAGCAAGTCGCCTTACTCCTGGCGTAATTTTGCTACCGTAACTCCTTCACCGCCCATCGCATCTTTCGAGCCTTCAAAGCCAGCGACCAGCGGATGTTGGCCGAGATATTGCCGAATCGATTGGCGCAATGCCCCGGTTCCTTTGCCATGAATCACCCGCACAAACGGCATTGAAGCGAGAAACGCATCGTTGAGATACCGCTCCAGCGCATCTTCCGCCTCGACCGCTCGCATCCCCCGCAGGTCAATCTCCAGCGGCATCGCCTCACCACCACGCGCGGTATTGATCGTTACCTTTGGCGCGGGTCGGGCCGCCGGGCCACGTTGCGCGCGCTCCGCCGCCCGCACCTGGTTCCGGCTCATCCGCCGCAGGTCAGCCAGGGGTCGCCGTAGCCGGAATGTACCTACCTGCACCTCAGCCTCATCGTCGCTGATCAGGCTGATCACATCACCCTGTTGGCCCAACGAGGCCACCATCACGCGGTCGCCAGGGCGCACACTCTCGGTAGCGGGGGTCACTGCCGCGCGTGACGCTGGCCGCGCCGTTCGCACCTCGCGCACTGTTTTGCCAACGTCGGTGGCACGAGCCTCTGCCTGGCGCAGCCATTCCCTGGTCACGGCAACCTGTTCGCGATCTTTACCCAACCGTTTCAACTCATCGCGTACGGCAGCCAATTCTGCTTCTAGGTCATTCAGCGCCGCTTCGCGGGCAGCAGAGCGCTCCTGGTCTGCCGCCTGTAACTGTTGCTGAGCCTCTCGGCGTAACTGTTCAGCCTCACGCTGGGCGGCAGCAGCGGCAAGGTGGGCGGCACTGGTGCTGTCGCGTTCCGCCTTAATTTGTTCCAGCAACTCATCAACCTGGATCTCTTGCGTCGTCAGATAGCTACGGGCTAGCCCAACGATCTCTGGAGACAGGCCCAGGCGGGCAGCAATCGCCAGAGCGTTCGACCGCCCAGGCACCCCAATCAGCAGGCGATAGGTTGGCGAGAGCGTTTCCACATCAAACTCAACCGAGGCATTCTCAACCCCTGGTGTGGTGTAGGCAAAGCTCTTCAACTCCGAATAATGGGTGGTAGCAACCGTCACCGCGCCCCGTTCGAGCAACGTAGTGACAATGGCGCGGGCTAACGCCGCGCCTTCGGTCGGGTCTGTCCCCGCCCCCATCTCATCCAACAACACCAGACTATCGGACGTGACTTCCGCAAAGATATTGATGATATTTTTCAGGTGTGAGGAAAACGTCGATAAACTCTGTTCAATACTCTGCTCGTCGCCAATATCCGCAAACACCTTACTGAAAACGGAGATAACCGAGTTCTCTTCTGCGGGGATATGTAGTCCAGCTTGGGCCATCAGCGTCAATAGCCCCACCGTCTTCAAGGCAACCGTTTTCCCACCAGTATTCGGCCCGGTAATCACCAGCACGCGATAACGCTCACCAAGCGCGATATCGATCGGTACTACCTTCCCGGTCAACAACGGATGTCGCGCCCCGTAGAGCGTCACCTGACAGGGGCTATCGGCAGAGGGAATCTGCGGGCAGGTCGCGTCAAAATCACGACTGAAACGCGCCTTCGCCAGTTGAAAATCGAACTGGGCTAATCCTGCCACCGTGCGTTCCAGCGGGTCGGCATTCGTCGCGACATTCTCGCTCAATTGCCGCAAGACTCGCTCAACCTCGTGTTGCTCGTCGCGCTGTAACTGCCGCCAGCTATTGCTCAGTTCGACCGTCTCCATTGGCTCGACGAAAACAGTTACCCCACTGGCCGATGAATCGTGGACGATTCCGCCAACGTTTCCACGTGCCTCAGCCCGCACAGGCAAGACATAGCGTCCATCACGCATCGTAATGATCGGCTCCCGCAGGGCAGTGCTGTATTTTTGCGACGTAAGCAAACCATTCAGGCGGTCGAGCAAACGGTTATGCGCTGTACGCACTGCCGCGCGAATCCGCCCAAGCTCAGGCGAAGCAGTGTCCAGAATCTCCCCGCGTGAACCAATCGCTCGCCCAATGGCGCTCTCTAAGACAGGGAATTCCTCAACCATCACCAACAGGTCATCAAGGCTGGGGTATCGCTCAGTATGGTCGGGCAACCGCTGAAAAGCGGCGCGTAATTTTCGCGCCGCCCCAATCGTGTCTTGAATTTCCATCAATTGCGTGGGGGTAAGAATAATCCCAATCGCCGCCCCATGTATCGTTTCGCGAATATCCCGTGCGCCACGAACGCTGAACTCAGGGACTACCGTCAATAACGCCCTGGCCTCATTGGTCAGCGTGAGCGCACGGCGCACTGTTGGTACATGATCACTGGGAACAAGATCAAGCGCCAGTTCAGCGGCGACAGAATAGGTGCAGCGAGCTTCGAGCAGGTCAAGAACCTTATCGAACTCTAGCACCTCGAGAACGCGGGCATCCACAGATATGGCCTCCTAACAGGTTCACAGCTCCCCGACAACACGCCAGCGGCTGCATATTTATCAGCAAATTGTAAACCACCAACGCAGCGTGCGCGGCATCATGGCCTTATCAGCATTGACCATGCACTATCAGCTTCCCGTCATCGAGCATAGCACCTCTGCACCAGCACCAGCCATGGTCAAAAGATCGAATTTATTGAACGGCAAGATCGGCGCGCTCCTGCCCTGATGGACAGGTCGAGACCAGTCACGGCGCATCCGCCCGTATACCTACGTCCGTACTACCACACGCTATTCAGCGATAGATGAACCCTATCTACATAATACAGAGTGTGACCGCTTGACAAGAACAGATGTTCGCTCATATAATGAAGGAGTAAGTAGAGGCACCGCCCTGGTACGGTGTATGGGCCAATAGCACCAATCAACCGTGGTCACTGGCTTGAGAACCGTCATATACAGAGCCTGTACACCAAGAAGAGGGAGTATTGCAGTATGAAAGATCTTTCGGCCAGACAACAGCAAATCCTACACTTCATTGAAGACTTCTATACCAAACGCGGCTACCCGCCAACGATCCGCGAGATTCAGGGGTACTTGAAGCCCGCCGCCAGTGGTAAGCCTGTTTCCACCAGCGTGGTGGACTA
>JBDHWF010000219.1:0-4649 GCA_039810045.1 Chloroflexia bacterium | reverse complement strand
TAGATGACATCGGCAACGAAGTTCAGCGCGATACTGGCGGTCAGTAACCAAAGACTAAAGGTCAGGCGGCGGAAGCTGAGACTCAGTCGTACTAAGGCGGTCAGGAGGAGGAGGTCGATGACAGGGTAGGCACTGCTGACCAGCCGGAGGGCGAGGGAGTGATCAGCGTTGGTGAAATATGGCTTGATCACGAAGCTGGTGAGGAATATCCCCGCGCTGATCGTGATCACTGCGGTATCAATCAGGGCGGGGCTGATCCCTTCGCTGATATAGGCCCAGACCAGGAGGAGGACGCTAATGCCCACGATCAATGCGCCAAGGAGGTAGAAGATATCACCAAGCCAGGGGGCGGTGGGGGCGATCTTCAGGACGATTTCGTAATAGGCCCAGAGGGCGTCACCAATTTCATTGATGATCATCCCCAGTAAGAGTAGATACCAGTATTGGGCATGAATCGGGCGATTGCGGCGCAACCCATAGGCCAGGGCGACCAGCGATGCGCTGACAATGATCAGGTAGGCCAGTGAGAGGATCGATGCGGGCAGCAGAAAATAGACTCCAATAGCCATGAGGCTGAGCATCAAGTAGATGAACCAGGGTTGCCGTATTTGCTGCGATAGCGTCGCAGTATTCATCATCTGCCTGGATCCTGCTGGGAGTATTGACGATCTTGATAATAGCTGACGTACTGCACCCAATAAACGGATAACGTTAAGATGAGTCTAGTGGCTTTTGTGCAGGAATGATATAACAAGATAGTCCTATCTCTCATCCAGTATTTTGTTAAATAGTGTACTAAGTGAGCCAGAATAGTATACGAGGCTCGCGCAAAACCTGCTAGGGCGATTCGGTGGTCTGGGTTGTGAGGCGTGGGTGTGTCTGATCAGGATCGTCTGGGGGCGGCAGCGAAGCCTGGAACGGCTGCAGCCGTTCCAGGCTTCGCTTTGGCGGTTAGGTTGTCTGGCGGCTCCTGCGCCGTGTCTTGCGTTTCTCGGCTGGCTGACTGAGCAGATAGCGAATCACCTGCGGGAAGCGCCCCCGCCAGGCCGCTTCGTTATGCCTGCCGATGGAGTCTTCAACGAACAGGTATTGCTCGCCTTCGGCGAATCCTTTAGCTTGGAGTAAGGCTGTTAGCCGCTGGATATCCGCCATTGATGGTTCATCTGGGCCAGTGCCAGCGTCAAGGTAGAGCCGACCAGTGGTCCGCTGCGCTTCTTCGATGAACGGGAAGATTGCGCCAGCGGCACACCAGAGGGAGGGACTCATCGCGCCAACGAACCCAAAGAGATCGCTGTAGCGGAAGAAGGCGTAGAGCGAGATTAGGCCCCCCATTGCCGAGCCGATCATCCCGGTATACTCAGGGTCGGGGAGGGTGCGGAAGCTCTTATCGATATAGGGCTTGAGGGTCCCCGCGATGAAGGCGAGATAGCCTTCGCCGCGTCCCCCACCAATCACGGGGTCAATGAACGGGCTATATTCGGCGAAACGGTCTGGCCCCATATTCGGGATCCCCACGATGATCGCTTCGAATCCTTCGGTGGCGAGGTGCTCCATCGTTTCGTCGACCTGCCATTCTTCGCGGAAGGCCGTCGCCTGATCAAAGAGGTTCTGCCCATCGTGCATATAGATCACGGGATAGCGGCGGTCGCTGCTGGTATAGCTGGGCGGTAGGTAGACTTGCAAGTCGCGCAGATTACCAAGCTCTGCGCTCCACAGGTTGGCGATCGTCATCACTGTGCCGCTGATCGTATGGTGGCCGTTCACAACGTTAGCCGGGGCGATGGTGGCGAGTAAGTCCTGTGTTTCATCTTGGCGTGGGGCTGGCTGACAGAGCACCACCAGGGAGCGCCCGCCGACTTCGTAGGGAGTGGCTGGTTGGGCGGCGATTGGGTCGGCGTGCGGATTGGTCGTGTCGAGTTGGCGTTCCCAGGCGGGGCTGTCGGCATCACCGGGTAGGGTGAAGACGACTGGTTCGTGGTGGGCATTCAGCAGGAGCAAGAAGGTGTCGTCAACCAGTTGGTGGCCCCGATCGTCGCGTTCGTCGATCAGGCCGCCATTCAGCAACAGGCCGATTGAACGCACAAAGCCGTAATTCCACTCCTCGTCGGTCATCTCTTGCCCATCGGGTCGATACCAGGCAATATCTTTGACGGTGGCTCCGTGAATGCTGCGACCCTGGAAGAAGGTGCGGCGATGCAGCACCGGGTGTTCTTTCCGCAAGGCGATCAGGCGTTGGGTGAAGTAGAGTAAGTCGCGCTCGGCCTCATCAAGATCCCAACTGACCCAACTGATCTCGTTGTCCTGGCAGTAGGCGTTGTTGTTGCCCCTTTGGGTGCGACCCCGTTCATCACCAGCGACGAGCATTGGCACCCCCTGCGAGAGCAGGAGTGTTGCCAGCATATTGCGCTGTTGGCGGGCGCGGAGGGCATTGACGGCAGGATGGTCGGTTGGGCCTTCGATCCCACAGTTCCAGGATTGATTGTTGTTGTCGCCATCATGGTTCCATTCGCCATTGGCTTCGTTGTGCTTGTCGTTATACGAGACGAGATCGCGCAGGGTGAAGCCGTCGTGTGCGGTAATGAAGTTGATACTGGCGTAGGGGCGGCGACCATCGTTCTGGTAGAGGTCGCTGGAACCGCTGAGACGGTAGGCCATCTCGGCAACCTGGGCTTCGTCGCCTTTCCAGTAACGGCGCACGGTGTCGCGATATTTGCCGTTCCATTCGGCCCAAAGCACCGGGAAATTGCCGACCTGATAGCCGCCAGGGCCGATATCCCACGGCTCGGCGATCAGTTTCACCTGTGAGAGGACCGGGTCCTGGTGGATGATGTCGAAGAAGGCGGAGAGGCGGTCGCCTTCGTAGAGGCCCCGCGCGAGGGTTGCGGCGAGGTCGAAGCGAAAGCCATCGACGTGGCATTCCAGCACCCAGTAGCGCAAGCTATCCATGATCAATTGTAGGGTGCGGGGATGCAGAACATTCAGGCTGTTGCCGGTGCCAGTGTAATCCATGTAGTAGCGCCGATTATCGGTCAGTCGATAGTAGGCGGGGTTGTCGATCCCCTTCATTGATAAGGTTGGGCCGAGGTGGTTGCCCTCCGCCGTGTGGTTATAGACCACATCAAGGATCACTTCGATGCCGGCGGCGTGGTAGGCCTTGATCAGGCTCTTGAACTCGCGCACTTGCTCGCCCTGATCCCCACTGCTGCTGTAGGCGGCGTGCGGTGCGAAATAGGCCAGGGTGTTGTAGCCCCAGTAGTTGTGCAGCCCCCGCTCGACCAGATGGCGGTCGTCGATGAACTGATGGATGGGCAGCAGTTCGATTGCGGTGACACCCAGGGCTTGCAGGTAGTCGATTACCGGGGGGTAGGCGAGGCCAGCGTAGGTGCCGCGCAGGTGCCGTGGCACCGTTGGGTGCAGTTGGGTAAAGCCTTTGACGTGCAGTTCGTAGATGATCGACTGGTGAAGCGGGGTGTTTGGCGCACGGTCATCGCCCCAATCAAACGCTGTATCAACGACTACAGCGCGGGGGAGATATTGCCCGCTGTTCCGTTCATCAAATGAAAGGTCGGCTTCGGGATCACCGATGGTGTATCCATAAAGGGCATCGTCCCAGATCAGTTCGCCACCGAGCGCTTTGGCGTAGGGGTCAATGACGACCTTGCGGGGATTGAAGCGCAGGCCCACTTCGGGGGCGTAGACGCCATGGACGCGGTAGCCATAGAGTTGGCCTGGTTGGATTCCTGGCAGGTAACAATGCCAAACGTGGTCGGTCTGGTCAGTGATGGGAATGCGGACAGTTTCTAAGGTCGCGGTGGGGCTGTCGAACAGACAGAGTTCGACACTGGTCGCGTATTCGGCAAAGATGGCGAAGTTGGCTCCGCTGCCGTCCCAGGTTGCGCCCAGGGGGTACGGTTTGCCAGTCAAGATACTCATTGCGGTCATCGATTCTCGCTTCTTTCTCGTGGTTGTCGCTGCGCCATAGGAGTAGCGCAGCAACAAGGGGCAGCAGCATCACCGTTGAACCATCTACCGTTCGTGGTGCTACGGGAACGAACGGCAGGCAGCGGGCGCTGATACCCAAGTTGATCATTCATGCTGGTAGTCTGCCTCATCGTTTGGTAACGATGGGCGGCGGACAGGCAGTCCAGGCGTGGCGCACAAGTGGCTGTTTCCAGCGTGGTTGTGGCGGGCCGTGCGCCTAGTTGGGCCAGATTGTTGGGCCATCGGTCAGTATTGCTCCTTTGCTCCGGCCCACGACTTGGTTGATCGTAGGCAAAGAATCGAGGTGAAGTATACCACTCCTGTCCGTGCGCCCTACAGGTGCCTAAATTGCCAGTCAGGACGCGGTTTACCACAGGGTTCGCTGCCCCTGGTCGATGCGCCAAGGATGCGCTGGCGGAGTGACCAATGGGCGAATGGAAAGCTGGGCGGTATCCTGGGCATATGTCTTCCTCGGGCAGAGAGCAGCGTATGAGCAAGGGAGCGCCGCAATGAAGATTCTCACTGTCTATGTGCCAACCGCAGATCTGATCGCGCAGCGGGTATTTTACGCTGAACGGTTGGGCTTACCGCTGCTTTCCAGCGACGATCGGCAGGTGACGCTGCAAGCAGGGACAACGGTGCTGACGTTTGGCGCAGTGCCCGATCTG
>JBDHWF010000218.1:0-4684 GCA_039810045.1 Chloroflexia bacterium | reverse complement strand
CCATCCCCGACACCTTCTCCTTGCTCGACAGTGGCCGCGTTGCGGGGATCTATGGCGGCAACGGGCGCACCGTGTCCGTCGAATTTGCGGTCGATACGGCGCTGAATCAGGCGATTCTCGCCCTCTGCCACGCGCGGAATATCCCCGTTATGCCGATTCGCCCCCAGCCTAAGCCCGATCCCACCTCCTGCCTGCCGCTCGATTGGGGTGCAACGATTCCCCTCTGGTTCCTGGCACGCGACCTCAACCCACCGCCACGCGTGATTATCGCCGCGCCCGAATATGAGATCGACTGGCGGCTCTATCCTCCGTTTGGCGAAATTATCCGCCTCGCCGCCGAGCAATTGGGCCGCCGCCTCGCGTTTGTGGCCAGCGCCGACCTCGCCCACGCCCACGATCCCAACAGCCCCTACGGCTACGACCCCGCCGCCGCCGAATATGACCATGCCTCGTGTGTCGCCGTGCGCGAGCAGGCATTGGGGCGGCTGCTCCACTTCAATCGCGAGTGGGTCGAGCGCGCCAAACCAGACGCCCTCTGGCAGATGCTCAACCTGCACGGCGCGATTGCGGGGCAAGGCTTTCGCGGCGAACTCCTCTCCTACGAAGTGCCAACGTACTTCGGGATGCTCTGCGCCGCCTACGAAAAAGCGCAACGCACCGCGCCATAATCGGCGACTGCTTGCCTGCTCATGACAAATCGCCCTGCTGATCAAGCGCAGGGAGCGCCGCAGCTTGCGCGGCCCAGGTCGCCAGCGGGAAATCGGCACGCTCCCCCTGCTCCCACCGCGCCACCGCTGCGGCCAGCGTGGTCAGCCACGCCAGCCCTGCCTCGCGCTCAAGGTGCAGCAGCAGTTCATACGGAGCCATCGTGACCGCCGTCAACAGCGTGGCATCGCCCTCCCACGGTCCCCTGCTCACCTGCTCCCGCACCGTCACCGCCATACTCTGATCATCGCGCAGTAACGTGACTTCGTAGGTTGCCGCCTCGCGATGGTGAAAATACCGCTCCTGCTGGCCCGCCCGATGGGCCGCATACCGCGCTGGCCCCAGATGCCCCCCACGCACGGCCAGTTGCAGCCGGGGGAGCAGTTGGGCCAATCGTGGCACGAACACCGGGGCCAGCTTCTGCCGCTGCGTGGCCCATTCCAACAGCAGCAACGTCGCGATAGCCAGGGTATCGGGCGCGAACCCCGCGGCACCCGGCACCTGATCCGACTCCACAATCAACGACGGCTGATAGCCATCGCGCACATCTGGTTCTTCCTCAAATGGCGACACCGCCAGCACGCGCAACGTCAACTGCCCGACAGGCACGCCCGTTGGCGCGGTTGGCATCGCCTGCAACCGACGGCGTAGCCCACGCAAGATACCCATGCCACCCCTAATCTCTTTACCCCACTATCGCCGTCATCGGTCGCGGCAGCGCCGTGTTCCAGGCCCAGCGTGGCCCGCGTCCCGCTAGTATGCCATAGAACCCACACCAGCCTGTCGGGTATACTCCCTTAGGACGTGCCTACCGCGCGCAGCGGCTGGCGCAAAGGAGCGAGACAAAGACGAATGCGGCGGATGGTAGATCGTACTGGCCTCAATGAACGTTTGGGGCAACATACCCGACAAAGTGGGATGCTCGTGGGTATCTCGATGGCGTGCGTCGTGATCATCCTGATCGGCACCTTTACCTGGCTCTTCTTCCGCCTCGATCCATTCTTCACCGATTTCGCCGGACGGGCTGGGGCCGTCCGCTCCTCCCCGGTCGAGGGACGCACCGTCCCTGGCCGCGCTACCCCCGGCCAGGGGAGCGCCACCCCTGCTGAAACTGGGTTTCAGCAACTCCCCACCCCCACCGCGCTGGGCGTCGCCACCCCACGCCCGGCTGGCACCCCAACGTTTGTCGCCACCCACACCATCGCCGACTTCGGGCAACAGGTAAATCTCCGCGCTGGCCCCAGTGCTGCTTCTGCGCGGGTCGCCCTCCTCACTCCAGGCACCCGCTTGCAATTCCTCAACGAGGAAGACCGCTCGAACGAGACCGTCTGGCTGCGCTTTCAGACCGAGCGCGGCGATATTGGCTGGGTCCGCCAACTCGACACCATCGCCCTGACGCCCACCCCCAGCCCAGCCCCAGGCACGCCCACAGTCACCCCCCGCCCCCGCTAACAACCACCACACGGCAGGGGATGCGCAGCGGCTGGAGAGGGGCAGCAGTGGCACAATGCCGCTGATCAGGCCACGATCAACCCGGCGCGTCTGACCCAGCAAGCACCAATGATCCCAGTTCGGCCAACAGGGTCGCAGCACCTACAACCTGCGCCAGCGTAGCGGGCGCGGACAAGCGTACTGACGGCGGCTACTGCGTCATCACGCCCAATCAGGGGTATCAGCTGCTTGAGCAGGCGGCTGGGCTACGAACGGCAACGGGCGGGCAGCAGCCGTACACTGGCGATGTGGTTCTGGTTTGCGCGCCAGGACAGCAGCCAGCAAATTGACCGTATCAAGCCGCGGCATCCGCGCTGGGTTGCGCTCCAGATCACTGATCGCCTTACTACTGATCCCCGTCCGTTCTGCCAGAGACTCTTGGGTCAGGCCAGTCACCAGCCGCAGTTGCCGCAGATAGGTGCCGAATCGCTGCCCCTGCGTCATGCCTCGATCCTCTCAGCAGCGATTGCACCCGCGCTGGAGGCACCCAGGCGTACGCCAGCGGGCAGTGATCGAAAGTACAGGAGGAAACCCGCCCAATCTACCCCTGTATAATTCCGCTGGCGTACCGCTATAGTTAGAGCAGAGTTGGCAGTCCAGCAGCAGACGCCCAATGGAATGAGGTTATCCGTGACCACCACCCTGGAAGAGTTGCCCACAACAGAGCAGGCACCGCGCACCACAGCACCATCTGTCTCTCGCCGCGTGCTGGGCCTGGCCTGGCCGCTGATCGTCCAAAACCTGCTCGAATCGCTGGTCGGCGTCGTTGATACGATCCTGGTCGCGCACCTCGGCGCGGTGGCAATCGCTGGCGTGGGTACTGCGATCGAGGTGCTGTTCTTCATGATCTCCATCCTGATGGCCGTCACCATTGGCGCATCGATCATGGTGGCGCACGCTGTTGGCGCACAGGATAACGCCGCTGCTGCACGCATCGCCAAGCAGGCGCTCAGTTGGGGGTTGGTTGGGGTGCTACCGCTCGCTGCCCTGGGGGCACTGGGGGCCAGATCGATCATCGGGGTATTCGGCGTTGCCCCCGATGTCGCCGCTGCTGGCACCACCTATCTCCAAATCGTCATGGTGACACTCCCTGGCATGATGACGATCTTCGCCATTAGCGCAGTGCTGCGCGGGTGTGGCGACACCCGCACCCCAATGGTGATCGGCCTCCTCGATAACTGCATCAACGCCTTCCTCGCCTGGGTGCTCATTTACGGCCAGTTTGGTTTGCCCGCGCTCGGCGTGGCTGGCTCAGCCTGGGCTGCGGGGATCAGCCGTTGCTTCGGCGCGACTGTTCTGCTGGTGTTGTTGCTGCGTGGTCGAGGCAAGCTGCGTCTACGCGGCTGGCACGACTGGTGGCCCCGGCTGGCACCGGCACGACAGATTCTGGCCCTCGGCATTCCGGCAGCACTCGAGCAAGTGCTGATCTCACTATCGTTCACCGTCATGATCCTGCTCGTTGCCACCCTCGGCACAATCACGCTGGCAACCCAACAGATCACCTTCAATGCCCTCTCGGTCGGCTTCCTCCCCGGTTTCGGCTTTGGCATGGCCGCAAGTGTACTGGTGGGGCAAAGCTTGGGTGCCCGCGAGGCAGCGGCAGCGCGGGCGGCGGCAGTATCAGCCTCGCGCTGGTCACTCCTCTGGGCCGGGATTTGCGCCATCATCTTCCTTACCCTGGCCCACCCCATTCTGCGAATCTTCACCAACGACCCTGCCGTGATCGATCTGGGGGTACGCAGCCTGCACGTTCTGGCGTTCTCTCTGCCACTCTGGGGACAGGGCGCAGTTTGGTCAGGTGGCATGCGTGGAGCAGGCAACACCCGCCTGCCACTGCTGGCGAACGTCAGCGGGATGTGGCTTGGCGTCAGCCTGAGCTTCCTGCTGATCCGCTTCTGGCACCCCACGCTGCCGTTTCTCTGGGCTGCCTGTTTCCCTGGCTGGGCGCTGAATGCCGTGGTGAACTGGTACTTCTTCCGCCGCATCAACCTGGAGAAGGTACAGCTGCACGCCGCGCCCGCTGCCCACTAAGCCCCTGTCCAGCAGCCCAGAACGTCCTTTACCATCCTCACTGCATCGTTGCAGGGTACTGGTGGGGGACCCAACACCCCACTGCCCTACCAGAGCGCCAATTGGCGCACCGCCTACTCATTGGACTGGGCTAGGTCGCCACTCGCCTGTTCGTCCCTAAGTCAGGCGCGCGTCAGTCAAAAGCGTCCCCCGATCAGGCAAGCTACCCCGCACGAACAACCACCAATCCAAATCGCCCTGCGCACCGTATAGGTAACTAAGCGCCGCAGGCAGCGGCAGGAGGAGGAGGAGCGATGTCCCAACCCCAGCGCTTCTGGCCGACTTAGCGTACCAACTGATTCCCTGGCGTGAACAACCGTTTTTGACGCGAGAGCTTACAGGAGGAAACACGATGCGTACTGCCCTACGTAGCCTACCAGTCGTCCTGGCCCTGGCCCTCAGCCTGATTCTGATTCCC
>JBDHWF010000217.1:0-4685 GCA_039810045.1 Chloroflexia bacterium | reverse complement strand
AGCGCCTTATAGTCAGCGACCAATGGTGGATCAAAGCCATAGCGTTCGCGCACCGCTTCGGTGTCGTAGACGCGCAGGTCAGAGAAACTATTGTTCGCTCCAGGCGTCACCACTTCCACCCCAGCACCAACCAATTGCAAGAGATCGGAATCACCCGTGATCACCGTGACCGCAAACCCCTCGGCGGCGGCCTTCTTCGAGAGCGTGCCGATCACATCGTCCGCCTCAAAACCGCGCACCTCGCGAATCGGAATCCCAAATGCCTCCACCAGTTGCCGAATCCGCGTCATCTGCTGCCGCAACTCATCGGGCATCGGGGCGCGGTGGGCCTTATAGTCAGCACTGAGATCATGCCGGAAAGTACGCCCAATATCGAACGTCATCACGATCTGATCTGGCTGATAGCGGTGCAACACCTCCATTAGCATCAGGCTGAACCCGAAGACAGCGTTGGTTGGCTCACCTTTCGTCGTCGAGAGATTCATCCGCATCGCGTGGAACGCCCGAAAAGCCAGCCCATGCCCATCCAGCAGCAGTAATGTTGGCTGATTGGCAGTGGGGGCAGGAGAGGTGGCAGGTTCGTTCTGCTCATTCTCTGCTGATAATTTCGTGGCCGCAGCGTGCTCAGCGCCGAGATCGAGCGGCAGTTGTGCTTCGCTCTTCTTCATGCGTACGTTCGCTCCCTTCCAGTGTAAATAATGGCACACTTAAGTATACCATTTTGCCCCAGCACCAGGCCGTAAAAGGCCCGGATTCTGACCCAAAATGTAGAGGCAAAATCCTCGACAGCAGGGCAAAAAAAGTGGTATACTCGCCCGCCATGAGGAGAGGTGGCCGAGTGGACGATGGCGGCTGTCTTGAAAACAGCAGAGTGAAAGCTCCGGGGGTTCGAATCCCTCCCTCTCCGT
Organism: Chloroflexia bacterium; assembly: GCA_039810045.1. Classification (GTDB taxonomy): domain Bacteria; phylum Chloroflexota; class Chloroflexia; order Thermomicrobiales; family CADCWN01; genus CADCWN01. Next base: position 3,777 of record JBDHWF010000217.1, on the reverse strand, counting down.
CGTCTTAACAACCTGGGAAGGTGCCAGAGAGGTCGAATGGGGCCGCCTGCTAAGCGGTTAAGGGGGCTTAAATCCCCTTCGAGGGTTCGAATCCCTCCCTTCCCGCCAACAGCAAACAGGGTCGGATGCATGCGTATCCGGCCCTGTACCAATTAACCACAACGCAAATTCACACTGCTATTCGGGAAGAGCGCGGCCTTTGCCCGCTTACTAGCAACCCTGAATTAATGAACTACAACGCGAAGTCACGCTGCCGCGAATGGACTCATCGCCGATATTCACTGCATCCTACTGGCCCCCCAACAAAATCTGCCATAGCTTGACCGGGCAAAGTCTTGAGGTGTCACGAACCATTGCCCGTAATTAGGCACGCCACCAAACCCAGGCAATGCTTAACAAGCAAATCTGGAGGCTGCGGGTTTTCTCTCTGATCTACTCCAAGCGCAGCAACAAGCACTGCCAGCACTTGGCCAAACAGCACCTCAACAACCTTGATTCTCAGCCTCATCCCCTCACTTCAAATTCCCCAGGAGCGTGCAACCAGCACCCCGCATCGCCAGTCCTCTTGCAGCACGATCAGCGCCATGCTATAGTTAGCGTCGCATTAGCGACACGCGCCTGTAGCTCAGTGGATAGAGCGTTTGGTTGCGGACCAAAAGGTCGCAGGTTCGACTCCTGCCAGGCGTACCAGGAACAGCAGAATGAACGCCCCGACACCTGATTGTGTCGGGGCGTTTTGTGTGCTGTCGCAATTGCAGGCGGCGCGCTGCACGCTCATTGAGGATCACTCATATATGACATCAGTTCGGCCCAGGTAGTTGCTGGGTGATCGACGAGCAGGACAGTCAGTTGCTCGGGGCGGGTGCGTTGGAGCGCCTGCTTGAAGGCCTCGTGCTCATCCGTTTCCACGAAGATGCGCTCGGCGGGGAGGCCGCCTTCGATCAGGGCGGCACGGAGCAATGCCGCGACTTCGCCACGCTCCCGACCACGGGTATATTCGTCCTCTCGCACGATCACTTCATCGAAGGCCTGACTCGCGATTTGGCCGAACGCGCGGATATCTTCGTCCCGCCGATCACCAGGAATCGCGATCATCGCCAATGAGTGTGGCGGATCCAGGCGTTTGATGAAGTCGCCCAATGCGACCATCCCAGCGGGATTGTGGCAGTAGTCCACGAGCACCCGCCCACCCTGAAAATCGATCATATTCAGGCGACCAGGGGTCTGGAAGAACGACGAGGTGAAGGTACGTAGTCCCTGGCGGATCGCATCAGAATCAATCTCCAGACCAATGCAGGCGGCGACCGCTGCCAACGCATTCGCAACGTTCACGCGCGCGCGACCATCAAATGTAGCGGGAATATCGCTGACCAGCAGGAGGTTGGTCGAGCGCCGCTCGGACAACAGGGCGATCACTTCGCCCCGCGGTGAGGGGCGCACCACCACTGCCGAGCCATTGCGCGTCTTCAGATGGTTTTCGATCACCGTGCGGGCGGGTTCTTCGTCTGGCTGCGCTGAGAAGTAGCAGACTTTGGCACGGGTCAGTTTCGCCATCTGCACACAATGTTCGTCGTTGGCGTTGAGGACGGTCGTACCCCGGCGGTAGGTGGAGGCCGCGACTACCCCTTTCACACGCGCCAGATCCTCCAACGTGTGAATCCCCCCAAGGCCAAGATGGTCGGCGGCGATATTGGTGACAACGGCCACATCAGCGCGGTCATAACCAAGGCCAGAGCGCACGATCCCACCGCGTGCCGTTTCCAATACAGCGGTGTCAATCGTAGGGTTCTGCAAGACCATCCGCGCTGAGCCAGGGCCACTCATATCCCCAGCAGCGATCTGGGTGCCATCGATGTAGATCCCATCGGTGGTGGTCAGGCCAACTTTGCGGCCCGCCATCTTCAGGATATGCGCGATCATCCGGCTAGTGGTCGTTTTCCCATTTGTGCCAGTGATTGCGATGATCGGCACCCGGAACGGCGCATCACGTGGGAAAAGCATTTCGATGACCGGGCGGGCCACATCGCGCGGAATTCCCTCAGTAGGGTGGGTGTGCATCCGAAAGCCCGGGCCAGCATTCACCTCGCAGATTGCACCACCCACCTCTTTCACTGATTGGGCGATATCAGGCGTTAGAAAATCGATCCCCGCCACATCAAGGCCGATCACCTGGGCCGCCTGGGCGGCGATGGCGGCGTTATCAGGATGGATTTCGTCGGTGCGGTCAATCGAGATACCGCCCGTACTCATATTGCCAGTCAGCGCCAGTTGGACGTGCGTATCAGCTGGCGGAATATCATCTGGCCCAAAACCCTGCTCTTGCGCCAGATCCACTGCCGCCTGATCGAAGCGAATGCGCGTCAGCACCTTTTCGTGACCAACACCACGGCGAGGGTCTGCATTGGTCAGGTCCACCAGTTCGCGCACCGTATGCGCACCATCGCCAATGACGTGAGCGGGCACGCGCTCAGCCACGGCGATCACGCGCCCGTTGACCACCAAGATGCGATGATCTTTGCCTGGAATGTAACTCTCAACAATCACCGTACCACCGCGCGTGGCCCCACTAGCAATCGGGTAGTGCGCCCGCACAGCGTCTTCGTCGGCGAGATTGATCCCCACACCGCGACCGTGATTCCCATCGAGTGGCTTCAGCACTACGGGATAGCCAATACGAGCAGCAGCGCGGACTGCCTCATCAGCAGATTCAACATTCCGGGCCAGCGGCACAGGGATCCCCACATTCCGCAGCAGGCGATTGGTCAGTTCTTTGTCGGACGCAATATCAACGGCGATATCACTGCCCTTTGAGGTAACCGTTGCCCAGATCCGTTGCTGATATTTGCCGTGTCCAAGCTGCACCAATGAGCGATTGTCATCCAGGCGTTGCACGGGGATATCGCGGCGGTTCGCTTCTTCAACCAGCGCACGAGTGCTGGGACCATAGGCTAGCCGCTCGGCCAGACGGATCAGTTCTTCCAGTTCATCATGGTAGTTAAATGTGGGGTCCTGCTCCGGCCAGATGAACGATTCGAGCAACCGCTTAGCGAGGTAGCCTGCCGCAAGGCCAACATCTTCCTGGTCATACTCAAAGACGATATGGTAAATACCGTATCGTGGCTCGCCATCAGGGGTGCGCGCTGTGCGAGCCTTGCCATAGCCAATATCCTGTCCAGCCAGTGTTTGCAGTTCGAGCGCAGTATGTTCGAGGACATGGCCCATCCAGGTTCCCTCTTTGACACGCTCAAAGAAGCCACCGCGCCGCCCAACTGAACAGCGATGTTCAATCAGCGTAGGGAGCGTTGTCGTCAGCTTCTCATAGAAGCCAGGGATTTTGTTCGTTGGGCGTTCTTCCAGTTCACCAATGTCGAGGAGAAAACGGATCGCCTGCATTGGGGCCCAGTAATTTGCCCCGCGATAGATCTGGGTCTCCAAGATCTCCATCCCCATAGCCTCCCCCTAGCCAGTCTGTTTCGTCGCAAGCACATCGCGATAGAAAGGGCCAGATCACCCCACTGTAGATTTCTGCTGGGATCACTGTATAGCAAGTCCGCTGCGCCTGCCAGTAGGCTATATGGGGCGCAATCCTTACTGAGTCTGGGGGCTCGTTGCGGCGACGGTCCAAGGGGCTTCGGCCCCTTCGTTTCAATCCTCACCCAGCCCGAAGGCTGGGTGCTACACGAGTGTACTCCTAACATTGTCGAGGAGTCCGCGAAGTTTCAATCCTCACCCAGCCCGAAGGCTGGGTGCTACAAGCGTAGACCGTGCCGCCACCGA
>JBDHWF010000216.1:0-4750 GCA_039810045.1 Chloroflexia bacterium | reverse complement strand
AAGGCAGTGGGCAAGAAAGACCTGGAAGTCCTGAAGGCGGAAGAAGAGAAATTTGTCAAAGGATGCCAGTCCCACGGTGGTCTGAGTAAGCAAGATGCTCAGGAGATCTGGGAGTGGATGCTTCCCTTTGCCCGTTATGGGTTTAATAAGGCGCACGCGGCAGCCTACGCGCAGATCACCTATCAGACTGCCTATCTGAAGGCGAATTATCCAGCGGAATATATGGCCGCCTTCCTCTCCACGGCGATGGGCGACAGCGATAAAGTGGTAAAAGGCGTGCTAGAAGTCAAGCGGATGGAGGGTGCGGGTATCCCCATTCAGATCCTGCCGCCGAATCTGAATCGCAGCCAGCGCGACTTCTCAATTGAAACCGTGATTGCCGAGGAAGGAACCGAGCTGCAGGGTGTGCGTTTCGGGTTGGCTGCGGTGAAGAATGTCGGGGTTGGGGCGATTGATGCGATTATCGCGGCGCGTGCCACGCAACCAGACGAAACCTTTGCTTCGCTCGATGCGCTCTGTGCTGCAGTTGATACGAAGCTGCTCAACAAACGTGTTGTCGAAAGCCTGATCAAGGCTGGTGCCCTTGACGATCTTGGTGGTCGTGGCGAACTTATGAGTCAGCTTGATGGGGCAATTGCCGCTGGGCAGAAGGCGCAGGAGGCGAAGCGGCGCGGGCAGGCCGATCTCTTTGGTTCATTTGGGTTGACCGAACCACTGCCAGCCCCTACTCGTCCGCGATCACCGATCCTCACTGAAGAAGTGCCACGGAAAACGATTCTGGCCTGGGAGAAAGAAGTTACGGGGCTCTATTTCTCCGAGCATCCGCTTTCGTTGATTGAAACCGGGTCGGATGTCACTGCGCTGGGCGAGCTTGCGCCTGAGTTTGAGGGGAAGAAGGTGACGATCGTCGCAATGGTGAGTCATGTGCGGCGGGTGATTACCAAGAGGAATACGACCATGGGGATCATTACGCTTGAAGATATGAGCGGATCAGTCGAGATGGTCGCCTTTCCTGAGTCGTTTGAGAAGCATAGTAGCTTCTTCCACGAAGATGAAATCTTGCAGATTGTCGCCAAAGCCGAGTTGCGCAACGACGCGATTCAGCTTGTCTGCGAAAGTGCCGCAACGTTTGTGCAGCCTGATACGGCCAGCCAGCAGGCAAAACCAACCCTCCACCTGACGTTGCGGCCCAGCGGTGAGTACTGGCGCGACACTGATTTGCTGAACAGGCTGCGCGATACCTTGAAGACGTTCGATGGCGAAGATACTGTGGTATTGCATATCGCTGAACCTGATGGTAGCACGCGAAGCTTCCGCGCGGATGGCTGGCGAATTAACTACTGCGCTGACCTGGAGCAGGGCTTACTCGAGATCCTTGGCCCTGATACGGTGCGCCGTGAATTCCCCAAGCAGGCCGAAGATATCTATGAAGCAATGAGTGCCGACTGAGTCTATCGCTCCACTCACATTGATCGTTGGCCGCAACTGCCATTGGAGTGGTAGTTGCGGCCAATACTATTTGGGAGTTTGCTGCAGCATGGGAAACAGCTACCCCGAGAAGCGGCTCCCGGATGATCTGGACGAGATACGCGCCTGGATGCAGGCAGAGTTCTCGGCGGCAGCTACCGCGTTTGTGCCACTGCATGGTGGCTTTTTCTCGCGGGCGTATGCCTTTCACTCCCGTGGGCGCGATTACGTGCTTCGGCTCAATAATGCGCTCTATGCTGCCGAAGGTTTTGCCAAAGATGCCTATGCCTACGCCCACTTTGCCTCAGCCACTGTGCCAATTCCGCAACTGTTCCTGACTGGGCAGCGTGGCGACGACTGGTTTGCGATCAGCGCGCGAGCGCGTGGGCGGTCGCTGGCAACCTGTTCGGTGGCCGAGCGCAGAGCAGTGTTCCCTGCCCTGCTGGATACGCTTGATGCGTTCAGCCAGGCTGCGTTGGGGGCAGCGAGCGGTTATGGGCCGTGGGGCGCTGCGGGGAATGCGCCATATCCCTACTGGTACGATTATCTGGCCGCCATTGTGGAGAACGATTCGGCAGGATATTTCCAGGACTGGCATCGCCTGTTCACAGAGAGTTTTCTGGAACGTGACCTCTATCAAAAGGTTTACGCGGTGATGCTCAGGTTGCTGGTTGCTTGCCCGGAAGAACGCAGCCTGATCCACAATGATTACTGGTTTGAGAATATCATCGTTGCTGATGGGCAGGTAACTGGGGTGATCGATTGGGCCAACGCCCTCTATGGCGATCCTCTCTACGAGATCGCCCGCCTGAGCTGGGGGGCGGCCTGGCCTGGATGGTGGTATCCCGACGGGGCCGCTGTGCTAGCGAAGCGCTATGGCACACTCCCACATTTTGCCCAGCGGTTGGCGGCCTACCAATGTCATCTCGCGCTTGAAGACCTACGGTTCTATGCCAAAACTGGCAAGACGGCAGAATATGCCTGGGCGCGAGACCGATTACTGTCCCTGCTTGCGACAGCGCAGTAACCAGTACTGCCTACGTAGATCCTACGGTGAATCTGGGGCGAGTTCGCTATGCCGCTGCTTGGTGGTGTTGCCAATTGGGCCGAGAATCGTTGGTCGATCGATGCCTGGACGGAAGGGAATTGTTACCGTATCAACTGCACGCGGCGCAAGGTCAGTCAGGCGCATCGGTGGCCGCCGCCGGAAAAGAATTGCCAGTCGTTCGGTCCACGGTAGCCGATAGATCAGGGCTTTGGGGCGATCCCACAGGGTGATCTGCATTGCGTTCGCTACTCGTTCTACCGTGAGGTAAGAGAGTTCATAGACTGGAATAAAGACTGGCGGCAACTTCAGGTTTGTCTGAATCCGAATGACCTTACGGGTCCAGGTGCCAGTGTTGGCGAACGCTCGCGGGGCACCATCGTGGTCAATTGTGGTCAGCGCCTGGGTATGGGTATGCCCATAGACAAAAAGATCTGCGCCGTTCCACGGCTCCTCAGCAGGCCAGTGTACGGGAACCTGCTCGCCACTCACCAATTCCTCACAGGTGCGGCGATAGTGGCGTGCGCCCCGGCGAAAAATATCGTCCGGGTCTTGCAGACCATAGCGACGACGGGTACGGGCGAAGTCAAAGCGGATCAGCATCCAGACGAGAAAGCCCACGAGGAGTGAGCTATCAAACATGATGATAATCCCCGCGATGATCAGTTCCAGGTTTGGCAGGCTGGCAACGCTCCGCCCAAGGAAGGTATCGCGAAACTGCTCAAATATGAGGTAGAGCGGGAGGAGGTGAAAGAGCAGGTAGATGATCGACATTGGGAGGACGATATATTTCAGGATTCGCCGCACCTGCTGATAGAAGTAGGTGGAGATAAACCACCAGGGAATCAGCCCAAGGGGATGAATATTGTCAATATCGGCGATCGACGTTGGGGCGTCAATATCGGCATGACGCCCCAGTGGTTCAAGATAGTTCACCATATCCGTGACGATATGGGTGCCAAGGGGGGTGATGGCGGGATTACGGTAGTCAATGATCGTATTGACACCATCATAGTCATTGCCGTGTTCGCAATAAACCAGGCAGCCATTCCCCTGCCCGTCACCATAGGTATGGGCATAGGCAACACTGATTTCGCTGACTAGATGACTCTCTAAGAGGTAGGCTCGTAGAGGGTCGTTCCATCCTGCTTCAGCGTCATGGTTCCCCAGTAGATAGATGGTGCGGTGGCCCGCCTGTTGATTGAAATGTCGCAGACGATCAAGCATCCCTTCATACTCTCGCCGTTCAAATGCACGGCGAAAAGCAGCAACGCGGTCTGCGCCTGCAGTCTCCTCTGTGAGTTGGAGCAGGTCGAAGAAGTCGCCAGCGATGATCAGATCGATCGGCGTCGGGATGGCGATCAGGTCATTGAGTAGTGCGCTAAACTCATCCTCGGCGAAGAAATCACGTTTCCCTTCGTCCGCAGCAAGGTGCAGATCGCTCAGAAAGACGAGGCGACGATCTGTTTCCTGTTGGTGTTCTGCGGTTGCGGTTGATATTACCACCGAGTATTCCTTACGCGCAGAGCGACAAATCAAGGCTCTGTTTGCAAGAACTATTGTACCAAAGTACCTCTGATGGCTTCAGTGCTTCGTCCTCCAGTCTTACCAAACGTGACGCTGCGCTGATCGTGCGCCCCCGCAGTCTTAGTGCTGCTTGATCTGCGGGATCAACTCTTGCTCCAAGCGCTTGACGATCCCCTTGGGGAATGGTGCACGCAGGTTGAGAATCAGGTGGGTTAGACCAGCATCGACATAATCTTGGGTGCGGGCAATGGTCTGTGCCAGATCATCGTAGTCGACTGGGATTTGTACCGAACGCTCAATTTCATTGTGGTCGCGTCCGATTGCTGCACAATGCTCACGTAAGACCTGGTCTTTGTGCTTATACTGATCGATTGTGCCTCCCACAAAGTTCCAGATATCGGCGTGTTTTGCCACTACGCGCAGTGTCAACTTTTCGCCGCTACCCCCAATCACGATTGGGGGATATGGTTTCTGCACACCTTTGGGCTCGGAGCGGGCTTCTTTTAGTTGATAGTACCGTCCGGCAAAGTCGGTGAGATGCTGTGTGCTGAGGAGTTTATAGATCTGGCACGCCTCATCAAGGCGGCGGATTCGTTCGCCAGGCGGGTAGAGTGGTAACCCCATCGAGTGATGCTCGTACTCATTCCAACCTGCGCCGATGCCGAAGTCGAGCCGCCCGTTGGAAATGACATCAGTGGTCAGCGCGATTTT
>JBDHWF010000215.1:0-4759 GCA_039810045.1 Chloroflexia bacterium | reverse complement strand
AACACCTGTGGTGGCCCAAACTATGGCCAGTCGAGCCAGAGTGGTGGCACGTACGGCACGAATCGCGCCACGCCAGGAAAGTATGAAGACCTGATTGGTTTTCTGACTGCCGCAGATGAATTGGCCCTGGATCTGCTCAGTGAGGGAATCACTGGCATGAAGATCTGGCCGTTTGACTTTGTCGCACACGCCCCTGGGCAATGGGATAACTGGCGTAACTTTAGCGGTATCTTTGATCCCAAACTATCGAATATTGGCGGGCATCGTATTTCGAATGCTGATCTGAACCAGGCTCTGGAGCCATTCCGCAAGATTCGGGCGGCAGTTGGCGATAAGATGGAGATCATGGTCGAAGGTCATGGTTTGTGGTCGTTACCAGCGGCGAAGAAGATTGGCCTGGCCCTGGAGGAGTTTCAACCATTCTGGCTTGAAGACCTGATGCGTGCTGATGATGTGCAGGCGTTAGCAGAATTAGCCCAGTCAGTATCGACACCGATTCTTGCCAGCGAGTACTTGACTACGCGCTATGAATATAAGCCAGTACTGGAAGCCCGAGCTGCTGACATCATCATGATCGATCCAACCTGGGCTGGTGGGATCACTGAGAGTAAGAAGATCGCGACGATGGCCGAAACCTATAAGCGGCCCGTGGCGATGCACGATTGCACGGGGCCATTCACCCTCTATGCGGGTATTCACCTGGCGATTAACGCGACCAACGCTGTCTATCAAGAGACGGTGCGGGCCTATTTGCGGGTCAATTATCCCGATCTGGTGACTGATGTGGTGGAGGTGGTGGATGGGCACATTCCTGCGCCAACCGCTCCGGGCCTGGGGACGACCTTACTGCCCGATGTACGGAAGCGGTCGGACGTTTCGATTCGCGAGTCTACCTTGTAGGGGCTCTGGCAGCCTGCTCAACGCGGCGCTAGGGGGGGCGAAGCGGATAGCGGGCAATTGTGCGACCCGTCGCGCTTCGTGCTTCGCGACCTACTGCGCAGGGGTTTTGGTACGATAGGCGCGCAGAGAGGGCAGCGAGATAATAAATATGAGGAGTATATGGCCGCTACTGACCGCGAATTTCATGGGATCTTTCCTTATCTGGTATCGCCAATTGAGCCAACCACTGGGGCAGTGCATGAGGGCGTGTTGCGCGATCTGGTTGAGCATTTGATCAGTCAGGGCGTACATGGCATTAGCCCCCTTGGGAGTACTGGTGAGATCGTCTACCTTACTGCGGCCCAGCGAGTGGCCGTAGTGCAGGCGACGCTTGACGCCGTTGGTGGGCGGGTGCCAGTGGTACCCGGTGTCTCGGCCTATGGGCTTGTGGATGCACTGCATCAGGCGGAGGCGTTAGTTAACCTGGGGGTTGATGGCTTGATCTTGATGTTGCAGACGCAATTTCCTGTCTCGAAGTCGGGCATTGAACAATACTTTCGGACGATTGCCGAGGCGGTGCCAGTACCGGTTGTGCTCTACACTAACCCCGGCCTTGGTGGAGCAGACATTACGCCAGAGATTGTTGAAGCGTTGAGTCATGTGCCCAATATTCGTTACGTGAAAGATGCATCTGGGCGCACCGGGCGAATCCTGGCGATCCTCAACCGGGTTGGTGATCGGGTCAAGGTCTTTAGCGCGTCAGCCCATATCCCTACCGTGGTATTTCAACTCGGTGGGGTTGGCTGGATGGCGGGGCCGGCGTGCGTGATTCCCCGGGAGAGTGTCGCGCTGTACGAGCTTGCGTGCCAGGGTCGGTGGGACGAAGCCTATGCGATGCAACGCCCCCTCTGGCGGTTGAATGAACTTTTCGAGAAATATTCACTCGCCGCCTGTATCAAGACCGCGCTTGAATTGCAAGGGTTTGCTGTTGGCCCGCCGATTGCCCCGCAGGAACCACTGAGTAGCGCTGCTGTTGCGGAGATCAAGGTAGGTCTGGCAGCACTGGCGAACGAGTGAGGCTGTGTAAAGGTTTAGGAAACAACGCCAGCCATGCTGGCCCAAACGGCGGTAGCTTAGGTTGTTTGGGAAAGTTGACAGAAGGCGCTGATTCGCTACTATTGCGCGACGCAATTTCGCGTGATCGATAGTAGGACGATAAGGACAAATCGATAATGACAGAGCTAAAGCCCGTACGCCTGGGTATCATTGGTTGCGGCAATATCAGCTCGCTACACATTCAGAGCTTAGCCACGGTGCCTGGGGCAGAGATCGTTGCATTGGTCGATATCAATCCTGACAATATTGTGACAGTCCAAGAAAAGTTTCCACACCTGGCGAATGTGCAGACCTTTGCTGATTATCACGAGGTACTGAAAACCGATGTCGATGGGGTCTTGATCCTGACTCCGCATGGCCTACATTATCAGCAGATTGGCGATGCGCTGCGGGCGAATAAGCACGTCCTCACCGAAAAACCATTCGTGACGCAGCCATCTCAGGCGCGTGAACTGATTGCGCTCGCTGACGAGCGTCAGTTGATTCTCATGGTATCGTATCAAGTGGCTCGGCTCTGGCCCTATCGTTACACGCGGCAGCAGATCGTATCTGGCGAATTGGGTGAGATCGTGTTCTACTCTAGCCTGATTACGCAGAACTGGGGGCGCGCTGGTGGTTGGCGACGTAACCCTGAGCTTGGTGAAGGGGGTATGCTGGTTGATACAGGCAGCCACTTTATTGATCTGATGCTTTTTCTCACCGGGATGACCCCAGAATCTGTGGTGGCTTTCAGCCAATCAGATGCTGAGATCCCGTCGATCGATCCCACTGCGGTTGGGGTGGACACGGTTGATCTGATCACGGGAGCGCTCGTTCGTTTCAATGGTGGACGTGTGGCCATGTTGAGTGTCGTTGGGCGAGGGCCAACCCTCTGGAATATCACAATCGTTGGCACAAAAGGCACGATTGAGCTGACTGATCGCGATGACATTCAACACATCGGTGCCGATAACTATGATGGTTGGATCGGTACGAAGCGGCACAATCTGGTGCCAGCACCAGCCCTGCGGAAAGATGTGCTGACCCCGAATGGCGAATTTGTTGAGGCGATTCGCCACAATGACCTGACCACGACTGATGCCCAGCGTGGCTTAGTTGTGGCGCAGTTGACCCAGGCAATTCTGGCTTCGGCGCATGACGGTGGTCAACCTGTCCAGATTGAGGCACTCGGTTAGCTGATCGCCTTGATTGCCCAGAAGACGAGCATTCCCACGAGCAGGCCAACCCAGAGTTGCCGTGTGCGCCAGATGGCGAACGAGGCGATGAGTGCTCCACCAATACGTGGATAAAGTTCGCTCGTACCAACGCCCAGGCTGGGGGCGATAATCGCGGCAAAGACGGCGATTGGCACGTAATCCAAAAATCGCACGAACAGTGGCGATAATTGACGCTGGGCCAGCAATAGCCCAACGATCCGCGTACTATAGGTGGCTAACCCACAAACGACAATCAGCGCCCAAGTCCCCACTAGTCCACCTGCCGTTGTCGTACAACTTGCTCTAGCAATATCCCTACAGTGGCTGCCAGCAGTGCCGAGAGTAAAATAGCGACGCCGCCTGATAGATAGTTACTGAAGATCAGTGACGCGAGTCCCGCAGTAATCGCGACCACTATCTGCCGCCAGTTAAAAATCAAGGGGATGAGCAGGGCGAGGAAGGTGAGTGGAAAGATAAAATCCAGGCCAAATCGCGTAGTGTCGGGCAGGAGTTGGCCAACTAGCGCTCCCACCAGTGTGCCGATGTTGAATATTGAGCCAATACTGATGCCAGCACCAAGATAAAATCCGGGGCCACCACGCCCGCTGAGGCCATCACGGATCGTCAGTCCATACGATTCATCAGTCAGAAAGAAGGCCAGGTACAGAATCTGGCGTAGGGAGAGTGGTGGAAATTGTTTGCGGAGTGATAGGCCATAGAGAATGTGGCGCACATTCAGCGCGAGGATGGTGATGATAATCGCTAGCGGACTCGTGCCAGCAGCGACTAATGTCACCAGGGCAACCTGCGCCCCACCACTAAAGACGATGGTAGACATTCCCACCGCTTCCAGCACGGTGAATCCGTTCGTGCGCGTCAACAAGCCAAGGGTGAGCGCAAAGGGGAGTGTGGCTGCCCAGAGGGGCATGATGGCGATTGCTCCTCGGCGTATTTCGCTGAGGTAGCTATGCTGCGTTGTCGTTCCCTCGGTCGTCATTGTGTTCGTCATTTCGCGTTACTGTCTCCAACGCGGATGATTGATCGTATCTCTCTCTGGTAGCTCAGCGCCCACGAGTAAGCCCAGCCTCAGCGAAGGCGCGTGACAGCACTGTGTATGACTGATCAGCGGCGGCAAATGGATCGTAATCGTTCCGCCGTTGCACCATCAGGCTGATCTCAGTCGCAACGTGGCCGTGGTAGTTGGCCCTGGTTAATGCCTGCAAATACCGTAGATAATCCATTTCACCTTCACCAGGGATCAGGAACTCGTGATCGGGTGCTTGCCCACGCTCATCTTTGACATGTGTGTGCGCGGCGTAGGGGGCGAGCTTAGCGATGGTTTCTTCCATGTCGAGGCCCCGGATATTGAAGTGGCTGATGTCAAGGTGGACGCGCAACGCTGGTGATGCAATCTGTTCGATCAACCAGATCGCCTGTTCTGGTAGGTGAAGCGCCGCGCCGATATGTGGTTCCATCCCAATCAGCGTGCCAGTTTGTTCAGCGTGGCGCGCTAGTGCGCCATAGCGCTCAACTAATTGTTCTTTGACCACGGGCCAGTCGGCTTCGGT
>JBDHWF010000214.1:0-4795 GCA_039810045.1 Chloroflexia bacterium | reverse complement strand
GTGCATCGCCAGCAGCAGTCGCAACGCGACGCAGGTATACTGCCTTGCATGATGCGTGATCAGTAGGAGGATGCTGGTGACTGAGACAGAGAAACGAGCGAAGCCACTGCCCACAGTGACCACCGACTCAGGAATTCCGATTAAGCCAGTCTATGACACGAGTGATTGGCAGGCCGAAGCGCCATTAGCGCCGCCAGGGGCATACCCATACACGCGGGGGATTTACCCAACGATGTATCGTGGTCGTCGCTGGACGATGCGGCAATATGCAGGGTTTTCCTCTGCCGATGAGAGTAATCGACGCTATCGCCTATTGCTGGCCCGGGGGCAAACTGGCCTCTCGGTGGCATTTGACCTGCCGACACAGATTGGCTACGACTCTGATGCCCCCGAGGCTTTTGGCGAAGTTGGGCGAGTCGGTGTGCCAATCAGTTCGCTCGACGATATGCGCCGCCTCTTTGCGGAGATTCCGCTGGGCGAAGTGACCACCTCAATGACCATCAATGCCCCCGCTGCCCTCTTGCTGCTGCTCTATCAGTTGGTAGCCGAGGAGCAAGGGGTTGATCCGCGCGGGCTGGGCGGCACGATCCAGAATGACATTCTGAAAGAGTATATTGCGCGGGGTACGTATATTTTTCCGCCGCGCGCTTCAATGCGCCTGATCACCGATACGTTCGCCTATTGCGCGAAAGAATTGCCGCGCTGGAACACGATTTCGATCAGTGGTTACCATATTCGTGAGGCGGGGTCGTCAGCAGCCCAGGAGATCGCCTTTACCCTGTCGAACGGGATCGCTTATGTTGAAGCGGCGCTGTCAGCGGGTCTTGCTATCGACGACTTTGCCCCCCGGCTGGCGTTTTTCTTCAACGGCTATAACGACCTCTTTCAGGAGGTTGCGAAATATCGTGCTGCCCGCCGCCTGTGGGCAACAATCATGCACGACCGCTTTGGGGCGCGTGATCCGCGTTCGCTCACGTTGCGCTTTCACACGCAGACCGCTGGGTCGTCGCTGACTGCCCAGCAACCACTGAACAATGTGGTGCGTACCACCTTGCAGGCCCTGGCTGCTGTGCTTGGGGGCACCCAAAGCTTGCACACCAATGGCTACGATGAGGCCTTGGGCCTGCCAACCGAAGCAGCCGCAGTGCTGGCGTTACGCACGCAGCAGATTCTGGCTGAAGAAAGTGGGGTGGCAGAGACGGCTGACCCCCTCGCTGGCTCCTGGTTTGTTGAGTCGCTAACTGATCAGGTACAGGCCAAGGCCGAGGAAATCATGGCTGAAGTGGCAGCGCGAGGTGGCGCGGTCGCCGCGATTGAACAGGGGTATGTGCAGGATGCGATTGCAGAGCAGGCGTGGCAGCACGAAAGCGCCCTAGCCAGCGGGGAACGGGCGATTGTGGGGGTGAATAAATATGTGGAGCAGGAGGCGACTGCCACCCCCGTTTTTCAGCATAACGAAGAAGCGGTGGCGACTCAACTGACCAGACTGGCTGCGTTTAAAGCGGCTCGTGATCAGGCGGCGATCGCGGCGGCGCTGGCTGACGTGCAGCAAGTGGCCGCGACTGAGAGCAATCTGCTGTACCCGATGAAACAGGCGTTGCGCGTAGGGGCGACCGTTGGCGAAGTGTGCAATACCTTGCGCGGCGTCTTTGGGCAGTACGAAGGATAATTCGTTGCTGGCTGATGAAGGAGAGTGGGATTCATGTCGATCAGGATCGTTGCTGATATTGCCGAGGCCGAGCGCACGATCCTGGCACGGCAACCGCCCGAGGAAGAGCCGCTTTCACCACGAATGCGCGAGGGTATCCAGCAACTTTTTGGGGCTGACCTGAGCGCGGCAGAAGTGGTCAGGCAAATCCTGGCTGATGTGCAACGCGAAGGTGATGGGGCAGTGCGGCGGTATACCGCCGCTATTGATGGCGCAGTGCTCGATGACTTGCTGGTCAGTGAGGCTGAGCTTGATGCGGCGCTGGCGGCAGTCGATCCCGCGGTGCTGGCGGCGATGCGGCTGACTGTCGAGCGTGTCGAGGCGTTTCATCGGCGGCAACTGCGGCAAAGCTGGGTCAATTTTGATCAGTATGGCACGCTGGGTCAGCTTATTCGCCCCCTGGCACGCGTTGGGTTGTATGTGCCAGGGGGGACAGCGGCCTACCCTTCATCATTGCTGATGAGCGCGATTCCGGCGCGAGTGGCAGGAGTCAGCGAGATTATCGTGGCAACGCCGCCGGGGCGTGATGGCACTGTACCAGCGGTGACTCTGGCGGCAGCGCGCGTAGCTGGGGTGACACGAATCCTCAAGGCGGGCGGGGCGCAAGCGATTGGCGCATTGGCCTATGGGACGGCAACGATTCCCCGCGTTGATAAGATTTTGGGGCCGGGGAATATCTTTGTGGCGTTGGCGAAAGAACAGGTTTTTGGCCTGGTGGCGATCGATGGGTTGCAGGGCCCGACCGAGACATTGCTAATCGCCGATGACTCCGCCTCTGCCGAACTGGTTGCCGCCGATCTCCTGGCTCAGGCCGAACATGACCCGATGGCTTCACCGATCTTGCTGACTTCTTCGCCCGCGCTGGCCGAGCAGGTGGCTGATCAGTTGATGGAGCAGTTGCCCACGTTGTCGCGGCAGGCGATTGCGCTGGCTGCATTCGAGAACAATGGCGGGATTGTGGTTGTGCCAGACCTTGCCCAGGCGGTAGCCCTGGCGAACGCCTATGCGCCTGAGCATCTCTGCTTACTCGTGCGTGATCCATGGGCGTTGGTGCCACTGGTACAGAACGCTGGCGGGATCTTCCTGGGTGAAGCGAGCGCCGAGGTGATGGGTGATTATGTGGCTGGGCCTAGCCATACGATGCCGACCAGTGGTACCGCACGCTTTTCCTCACCGATCAACGTGGAGGAGTTTCTGAAGATCATCAGCCTGTTCGGGCTGAATCAACAAGCCGTACAGGACCTTGGCCCCAGCGCAGTGGCCCTCGCGGAAGCTGAGGGTTTGACCGCGCACGCAGCAGCAGTGCGCCGACGACTCTGATCGCACTATCCTCACTGACCGAGGGCAGCAGTACTGTAAAACGCTTTGGGCGGTGTCGCTGTTGACATAAAGCCAATATAGCGACTGAGGTAGGCGGCATCACTGAGGGTTTGGCCCAGGGCCGTCGCCCAAGCTGCTGCGCTGACTCCCGCTGGTGGGCGATCAACAGTAAAGTCGTAGAGCGGCTTGACCATACTATCGCGGGTCTGCTGATAGCTGGCGAGGGCCGTTTCATAATCCGCTCCTGTTGTCCAGACCTGTTGCAGCGCTGCGCTGAGCAGCGCGGCACTGTGTAGGGCATCGGGGATACCGCGTGCGGTGATCGGGTCGCGCTGGTATCCGGCATCGCCAACTAACGCCCAACCTGGCCCATAGGGGTGGCGGAAGAAGTTGCGTAGATCACCCGCTCCACGCCACGGTGTGACCGCCGTGGCGTTTGCCAGACGGTCTGGTAATCCCGATTTGCGGGCGATTTGTGCTGTCAGGGCCGTTTCGTGATTCAGGCGGACGGTGGCGAACTCCACTTGCGGAAATGAGAGCGCGAGGGTCCAGTAGCCAGCATCATTCGGGAAGAGGTAGCAGAAACCACCGTCAGCGTCGCGGTACGCTTCAAGCGCGGTAACTGTACCTGGCTCCACGCCACGATAATAGCGATAGTAGGTGGCGAGTAGGGGCGGTACACCGTCGTATTCCGCTGCGCCGCACTGCTGGGCGATCAGCGAATGACGGCCATCTGCGCCGATGACGACCTTCCCCAATGCCTGAAATGGCGCATTCTTGGCCCGTGCAACCCCGGCGACACCCACAACGGTAGTATCTTCGCGCAGAACGTGTTGTACCGTCATCCCTTCTTGCAACGTGATATTCGGTTCCTGCCGTACTTGTTGGATCAGCAGATCATCGAGGATCAGACGACGGACGCTTAGAAGTGGGGGATAGCTGCCGATCCCTGGAATCGGCGCAGTATTGCTGTGTGGGCCAAATGCCAACCTGATAGTGGTAATTGGGGGAGCGTTCGTAGCGAGAATTGCGGGAAGTAGGCCCAGATCATCGAATGCGGCAAGGCCATCCGACCAGAGCAGATGGCTAGAGAGTGTGTCGCTCGGGAAGGTGGTGGCATCGAGAAGTAAGACCTGTGCGCCCTGTCGCGCGAGTTGTAACGCTGTTGCACTGCCCGCGATCCTGGCTCCGACAATAACTGCATCATAGGTTTTGTGCGCGTGATCCATTGGTATGTTTCCATCCTCTCCGCTACCACCGTTTTCGGAAGTATAGCGAGATTTGCTGACCGGGGGGTGGCACATCATCAGTGTGTGTGGTGCTACAATTTTCGATACAGGCAAGCTGACTAGCGGGTGAGGTGATGGCTGATAACACGGCGTTTGGACAGATTGATGGCGGGTTAGTCGCCCGAGGGCTGCTGCGGGATACCGTGCTGCAAGGCAGGAGCTATCAGCCACAGCCCTCAATCGAGCGACTTGCTGCCGATGTTGGTCTGCCAGTTGAACGAATCGTGAAGCTCGACCAGAACGAGAATCCCTATGGGCCATCGCTCAGGGTTCAGGAAGCGCTCGCCGCGTATGATCGTTACCACTATTACCCTGATCCTGAAGGTCGGACAGCGCGGGAAATCCTGGCCCGATATGTGGGGATGCCGGTTGAGCGGGTGCTGCTGGGAAACGGGGCTGCGGAACTGATTGACCTGATCGCGCTGCTGACAATTGAACCAGGCGATCAGGTGATTGTTGCGCCACCAACGTTTGCGGT
>JBDHWF010000213.1:0-4799 GCA_039810045.1 Chloroflexia bacterium | reverse complement strand
AGGATATGGGGAAAGTCGCCAAGGTGAATTGTCTCAATCTTGGTAATTTTCATGCTCTGCCCTCTCATTACTGCAACGCAATCCGCCCACCTTACCCGCATATTGGGCAACGTGAGAATATCACGATCAGTGATCGCGCACGAATTAGCGACGAATATGGTTATGTCAACGCAATAGACTGATCGCCCACCAATGGTAGCCTGAACCGCACCTTAAACTGTTCTTACGTAGGATTAGGGGCAACAACCTGAGTAGGGTCTGCGGTGCGGGGGGTACAGGCGGGTTGGCGAGCAGCGACATCAGTCGCTAATACCTGCCGAACGATGCAGAGGAATTGATCAAGATCAAATGGTTTGGTAATGATAGCCGCAACGGTTCGATCCTGTTCTTGAATCAGGAGATCACGCATCGCCGAGACCAGGATCACGGGAATCTGCGCCAGAATCGAGCAGTGTTGCAGCGCCGTCCGCAAAGCAGTTCCATCCATGCGCGGCATCACCTGATCAAGGATAATCAGATCTGGCCGCCAGCCTTGCAGAAGCGTTAGGGCATCCTGCCCATCACCCGCAGCCCGGACGTTATAATTTTCTTCAGCAAGCAGATCGATGATTAAACTCTGGATGGCGAGATCGTCTTCAACAACCAAAATAGTCTGCGCCTGCCCCATTGCCATCTGTTTTACGCTATCCTATTGTCCACCGACACACGATCGATGACCATTCCAGCACAACGCCAATTTTCGCTCAGTACAAGGCCAGAGTATAGCGTGATCGTAGCAGCACTTCGCTTCTAACACAATAGTACCGATAGTGGACAAATTATCTAGAACAGTACTACAAGCATCCTAGGATAACTGTTCGCTTGGCGCAATTGCTTTCGGGGCGACTGGCATCAGGGTAGTCTGCGCCAAGCGCAGCCATACCCACACCGAGAGCAGCAAGAAAAGCGCGGCATCAAGCACAAAAATACTGGGCAGATTGACCCACTTCGCCAGTAAGCCACCGACAAATGGACTGAGCGCCATACCCATCTGGGCGATCCCTGCCATCGAAGCGATTGCGCCCAGTTTGCTCTCCTGGGGCAGGTATTTCCCACCAATCGCAAAGGCAAAGATCAGGCTCCCCCCCGCCAGCAAGCCAAAGAGCGTACGCAAGACCAGTAATTGCCCCCAGTGCGTGACAAACGCCATTGGCAAGCAGATGACAATGCCCGCGATCAATGCGCCACGCAGCATCGTGATCGGGGAGCGTCGCGCCGACAGCCGCCCAGCCGTTGCTGCCGCAATACTGGTAGCCACCGCACCGAGGGTCATTACCAGGCCAGTAATCATCCCCAGGCGGGCGGGCGAGGCCTGCAACGTGGCGATGTAGAGTGGAAGCTGTGGCCCAAACGAGCCTTCAATAAAGCGAGCAAAGAAGACTACAACGACCAGGCTAACAAACAATGGGAGGCGGAAATAGGTACTGGCGGCCTCGCGCTTCTGCCGCTGCGCTGACGTTCCTGGTCGGGCAAGGTCCTGATAGCCAATCGCCATCGCGATACAAGCGAGCAACGAGCAAAGGCCAGCCAGGACAAATGAGGGCCGCAAGCCAACCAGATCAACAATGACCCCGCCAAGCACTGGCGCGATAACGCCACTCGCCATTGAGGTCGCCTGCATCAACCCAACCGCCTCACCAGATTCTTCTGGCGGAGCCAGGGTCGAGGCAATCGCCGTAGACATGACGCCCACACTGCCCGTAATCCCCAGGCAGAGCCGCACCAGAAAGAGTTGCTGCACAGACTGCACCAGCACGTTACTACTCAGCACCACAGTGTAGGCGGCTAATGAAAAAAGGACGATCCGCTTTGGGCCAAACCGCTCAGCCAGGGACGACCAGAACGGAGCCATGATCCCGGAGATCAATGGGCTGATGCCAAAAATCAGGCCAGCCCAGAGGGCGGCATCACCCGTGCTGCCAACACCAAGTTGCGTAATGAAAATTGGCAGAAAGGGCATCACAAAGGTGAAGCCACTGAAAGAGACAAAGACGGCCAGCATCAATACGTAGAGATTGCGACGCCAGGGCAGCACAGACCTTCGTCGCCCAATACGCCAGCTCACCATCGTCTGCCTCCACCGTTGCTATCGGTCACTATCCCCGAATCAAATCTACCGTCCCCTGGTCGCCCTGCTGCAACAAGCTAACCGAGCAGTCGGGCGGCAACTGGAGTTTCGACAGCCGCGTTAGTCTCTGGGTCACGGGTTAGCCGATAGCCCTGAGAGTCCGTCCGTGAGGTGACGAATTCTACCAACTCTGTGCCACGAAAATGTGCGGCACAGCCATCATCAATGGCAATGCCTGGACGCATCCCCTCGGCAATCAACCGTTGGTAGGTTGGCCGACGTTGCAGTTCGCCATTGTAGTGTGGGCAACAACTCCCAGCCAGGAAGCCAAGCCCATCGTTCATACCGCGTAAGGTCGGCCCAAAGGAATCGGTAATCCCATCTTCAAACCAGCAGATCGCGCCAGCGCTCACGCCACCAAGCACAATCCCCGCTTGCCACGCGTCGCGCAAAATAGTATCAAGGCCATTCAGCCGCCAGATCGCTAATAGCGCAGCAGTATTCCCGCCACCAACATGAATCAGATCGTGATCAAAGACAAAGGAGCGTAAATCCTCAACCTCACGCGGAAAAAAGGTGAGGTTTCTTACCATACAGCCACGACGATTATAGGCGCGATAGCCCAGCACTGTGCCAGCATCACGATCGCCAGACGCAGTATTGATCAGACAAACGCGGGGGTTCGTTTTTCCAGTGAGGCTCACGAAATAGTCAATCAGCGCAGTATTCTGTGGCTCCTGCGAGATGCCACCTCCACCAATCGCCAAGATCTGTGGTTCACTCATCCTTCCTCCTCAGCAATAATCATAGTTATAGTGCAGCAATGAATGGCACCTGACACGACTGGCCGAGCTTCTGCAAGTCGGCAACCACCTCGGGATGCAGCGGAATACCAATGGCGCGGCGCTCAACCTCGGCGGCATATTCATAATCGCCAGGCACCAATACCTGCTGATGCCCTGCGGTGGGGGTAGCCGCTCGCATCTCTGCCAACAGGCGGTCGACCTCGGTGCGATAGTCCTCAATCGGACGAAATGCCGCAGGATCCCAGGCACCAAAGAACTGACCAACATTGCTTGGCTGAGTGGTGACCGTCCCCGGTGCGGGGCGATAAGCGCGTTGTTCGAACGCCATCGCAGCCCCGCTCAGTGGGCCACAGAGAGTTTCCACAAAGAGGCCCAAGCCATATCCCTTCTGGCTCCCAGTGGCGCGTTCGCTACCAAGTGGTAAAAGATAGCGGGCAGCGAATGGGTCCTGCGTTGGATCGCCTTCAGCATCCAAAGCCCAACCCAAGGGGATCAGCTTCTTATCACGCCGCGCAATCTCTATCTTCCCCCACGCCACCGTGCTGGTCGCCATATCCAGGACAAATGGCTGCTCATTGCCAGTGGGCGCAGCAATCGCAATCGGATTCGTTCCAAGGAGTGGCTCAGTCGCCAATGGGGGGATCACCAAAGCACCAGCATTCGTCATCGCCAAGCCAATCAGATCGTGCGGCAACGCCTGACGAGCGTAGTAGCTCGCCGCGCCAAAGTGATTGGTCTGCCCCAGCGCAACAAAGCCCACTCCAGTGGCGCGGGCCTTCTCAATCGCCAGGTTCATCGCCCACTCGGCATTGGTGAGGCCAAACCCATTCTGCCCATCAACCCGTGCAGTTGCTGCTGTTTGGTGGACGACGATCGGCTGGGCAGCGGGATCGATCTGGCCCGCCCGAATCGCTGCAATGTAGCCAGTTAGCCGCGGCACGCCATGTGAATCAATGCCGCGAATATCCGCATCAACGAGAATCCGTGCATTCGCAGCAGCTAACGCGGCAGGCATCCCGACCGCCACAAAGATCGCTGTGACAAACTCCGCCAACTGCGCCCCATCGTAGCGTGGCTGTTGCCCATGCGCTACTGCTGTCTCCGCCATCCCCACCTTGCCCTTCCTCTGTCTTTTCGTTCACCCAACAGCATCGGTGTTCGCGCATCGTAGCGGGCAAGGCACCAGTTAGCAACTGTAACCAAGCGCCAAAGGACTTGGTCGGCCAATTTTGGGCAATTTGCAAAATACCTAACCGAAGGGCTTGACAAGCTGTCACCCAGCTGGTAATATACATCTATCGGGCGAGCGGCCCCACAACAGGAACAGAGGAACCGCAAGGGAAATCTGTAAATGTAGTGGCGGTAGCGGCAAAGAGCAAGACTTTCGAGTCAGCACTCAGCGCCAAAGTCAAATCAGGCGTCGCAAGACAAATGACGAGACCAGCACGTTTCGATAAAGAAGGCGCCAATGGCCTCTCGGGGTTGTTGGCGTCTTTCTTTATTTGTTGGCAATCCCCTTAGTGTAAGACAAAGCCCCACTGGAAGCCGAAGCTCCCAGCAGGGCGCACTGCACTGTCGGTTCAGGCCAGCCAGGATGCTGGCTCGGTCAATGCCGCTCGCAGCGCTGCCCACAGATTCGCATACTGCGCCCAGGGGTCGGCACCATGCACCCGAATCGTTAGGGGGCTACGGCGCTCGACCTCGGGCGTACGCGACGCCCGATCGCATTGAGGCATCGTCAGGAAATCGACTTCAAGCGCGAATGGTTGTTCAGGCTGATAGAGCGTGGCGGTGGCGGCCTGCGCCAATGCCCGACTGGCCGCTGTCGTAATTTCAGGGCGCGTTGCGCCAGGTGGTCGACAGATCGCGGCATTGCGCCCAACGGC
>JBDHWF010000212.1:0-4809 GCA_039810045.1 Chloroflexia bacterium | reverse complement strand
GCAAAGAGCAAAATGTCAACGACGTGTGCACCACCTGCCTCCGCCAGGATAACCCCCAGCAAGGAGTTCGCAAGGTTCAGCCGATTGATCAGGTCAAAGATCGGGATGATTGTGTACCCTTCTGGCAGGAAGACGGTGGCAACAAAGAAGCCGATGACTAGGCGTTTGCCAGGGAACGAATACCGCCCCAGCGCATAGCCAATCATGGCCGTACTAACGACCACAATGACTACCGATGAAACGGTAATAATGACGGTGTTGATGAAGTAGCGCCCAATGTTGGCCTGGGTCCAGGCTCGACTGAAATTCTCCCATTGCGGAGAACTGGGAATTAACCCTAACCCGGAGAAGATTTCTGCCTGCGTCTTGAGCGCTGCCGAGATCATCCAGAGAAATGGATAGACCCAGAGGAAGCAGATCGGGATCAGGATCAGACTGATAATCGTGGCCCTGATCCGTGATGCCGTGAAGGGACTCTTGCGGCTGGTTGGTTTTCCCTGCGCCTGCGTTAGCGCCGTGCTCATTACTCGCCTCCCATCATCAATTCACGACGTTGAGCATTGGCGCGGCGTAACCCTACCCCCTGCAATATCGCGATTCCCAGAGTAGCCAGACCGAAGAAGACCCCGACGGCAGAGGCGTAGCCGAGGCGGGGGATTCCGCCGGTGCCGAACGCCGTCCGATAGACGTAGACTTCCATGACTTCGCTGGCGAAGAACGGGCCACCGCCCGTCATCGTTTGGACAATGGGAAAGACCCGTAGTGTTTGCACTACGGTAATCAGGGTGATGATGATGGTGAATGGCACCAGGAGCGGCATCGTAATGCTGCGGAAGATCGCCCAAGCCCCAGCTCCATCGACTTTGGCCGCCTCGTACAACTCAGCCGGGATCGTTTGCAATGCCGCCAACCAGTAGATCATCGTGATCCCGAAGTTTTTCCAGACGAAGACGACCACGACTGTCCACAACGCCGTGTCGGGGTTACCGAGGAAGTCGATCGGCTGATCGACCAGACCAATCCCGAGCAGAGCCTTATTCACTGGCCCATTGAATGGGCTAAAAACGAATGTCATCACAATCCCGACGATAGCAGCGGTAGTGACGACGGGGATGAAGAAGAAGGTACGGAAGACTGGTGCCAGTTTCAGCGCCTGATCATTGAGGATGATGGCCAGGATCAGGGCGAGGATCAGCCGCGGGGGGGTGCTGGCGAACATGAAGATAAACGAGCGCTTAAAGGCGTCCCAGAAGAACTTGTCATGCAGGACTTCAGCATAGTTGGCGAGCCCCACCCAGGTGCGACTGGCGGTAAAGCCCGACCAGTCGAGGAAGGAGAAATACCAGGAGGCGAGAATGGGATAGGCGGTGAAGAGGATCGAGAGGATCAGCGCGGGAATCATAAAAAGATAACACCATCGAGCAGCCACCAACTGCTCCCAAAAGCTGCCGCGTTTACTGCCAGTACCCTGCAGCGCTACTTGTTGCGCCTTTTCTGCTGATTCTAGCGACATCGTCTCTCCCTTTAGCCTTGGGGTCAGGCCCCTTTGTAATCGGCCTCAGTGTAGTTTTTCGTGGGGTCCCAATTGGCAAACTTCCAGTCGTCGCGCGAGACTTTCGCGCCTTTCGCCTGCGCCGCCTTGATCGCCCGATCCAGTTCCGCCTCCGAACGGTCTTGCAGGTCCTTCATTGCCGCCTTGGGGTCTTTTAGTTGGCCGCTGAATAATCCTTGCACTACCTGGCCGAAATCCGGGTTAAGCGCACGGAACTCCAGGCTCACCGATGCGACATCGGGGTTCCGCACATTGGGATCGGGGGCCAACCGCATCTGCTTCTCGAAGAGATCCTGTGCTTGTTTCGCCAACGGGCTGACTTTAGCATACTGGTTCGCTTGAGGGAAGATTGGTGAATCAGCACCGTCACTGATTGAGCCCCAGGCGACCTGGCCTTGCAAACTGCCGAGATAGCTGAGGATGTCAGCAGCAACCGCCTTATTCGGACTCTTGGCATAGATCCAGAGGAGATTCGAGCCACCTGGGCCATAGCCGAGCGGCAGGGGATTGCCATTGTCTGGAATCGGCTGGCTCGCCACGCCAAACTTGAAGGTGGGGTTCTCCAATTGCCACTGCGGGATATTCCAGGGGCCTTGCAGAATGATCGCCGCAACACCGTTGGGGAACTGCGCTCGCGCTTGTGGGGCGTTCAATGAGAGTGAACCGGGGAAGACACTATTGTCCGACTTGATTCCGAGCAGGAGGTCAATTGCGCCAAGGTATTGGTCGCTGAGGTAGTTGTATTGCCCGGTCTTCCAGTTAATATTGTCGGCAACACCAGTTCCACCAGTCCCGCCGGCCCCAGCCATCTGCGCTAAGCTATTGACGACTGCGGCGAACCGCGCGGTCTGGTTTCCTTCGAAGATCAGGCCGAAATATTTGCCCTTGCCCTGTTCGGTCAATTTCTTCAGGGCGGCTCGGAACTCGGTCCAGGTGAACGGTTTCGCGCTGGGATCGTAGCCCGCCTGTTGCAAATATTCCTGATTGTACAGCGTCAGTTGCCCGTAGCGTTGATTCGAGGTCAGGGGGATCGTGTAGGTTTTTCCGTTGAAGTCAGTGATCCCGGTGACAAATGCGCCAGGAGGAAACCCTTTCTTCCACTCTGCGAAGTTGGGAATCAGATCGTCAAGTGGCGCAACCCAGCCTTCGCGTACAGCCTGTGGCCCTGGGACGTTCTGGGGGACCTGGAAGACATCGGGTGCATTGCCATTTTGTACGCCGAGCGGGATGACCTTGCCGATCTCGTTCCAGGGCAGCGGGTTGTAATCAATCGTGATATTACTGTGAACCTGCTGATATTTCTGGAAGTATTGTTTGAAGAAGACGGCCTTTTGGTCACCGCTATCGACCCAGCGGAAGCTCACCTTCTCTGTCGGGAGCTTCGCGCCACTGTTAACAATCTGGATTTCGGTCGGGATATTCGCTGCGGTGGATGGGGTGGCGCGCACCGCCGTGCCAGCGGCACTGCTCGTTGGACTGCCCGTAGCGGCAGTGGTACCTGCTGGCCTTGCACTCGCGCTGGCGCTCGGTGCGGTTGAAGCAGCGCTAGAAGGAGCGGTGGACCCTGCGGCTGACGGCGCAGTTGAATTACTGCCCGCCACACTTGGCGCAGGGGCAGCGGTGGGGGTAGTAGTGCCACAGGCCGCCAGTGCAGCGGCTCCGGCTGCGCCGCTGAGCAGGCGCAAGAGGTCGCGACGTGAAAGCTGTGGGTGTTGTGGTTGGTTCATCGGTGTCCTCCAGTATAGTGTGTTACCAAGTGGTATCTAGTCCAGCGCTACCAGGCTTGATCGCAATTCGTGCGCCCCATCAGGACGCGTAAACTCATAGTAGAACCGGACCCAGCCAGGGCCCTGTACTGCCTCGACATAACGAACACTGCCTGACCCTGGTTTAGCGGCACCAATCGCTGGGCCATTCGGGCTCAGCCGACGCCAGGTGCGCAGGTCGGCGCTGGTTGCCAACCCGCACCGTTCCTCATAGTTTTCGGCCACACTGGCACTGCCATCGTAGTAGCCGATCCAAGCTGGGGGAAGCCAGACAGCGGTATTCAGGCGAGCGGCGTAGGAATCCCAACCGTTCTCCTGGGGCTCAAAGATCGCCCCTTCCCACTGCCAGGTAAGGCCATCGCTACTACTTGCCAGGCCAGAGAGCGATTTGCTCAGGCCAGTGTTGTACACATCTTTTGTGCCATGCATCTTTTCGTGGCTGGCATTGGCCGAACCGAGATTCCCAGGGGTAGGGGCGAATGAGGTGAGCATCAGCCACTCGCCACCCACCTGACAGACCCAGGGGTCTTTCACCCCTTCGCCACCGATTGTGGCGGCGGTGAGGATCTCCTGTCGGGTTGCGGGGTCAAACTGGGCTGGGGTATCGGCTTCCAGCAGATCGATCCGCCAGCGACCATCTGCGCCATCGACATAACTGATGTAGAGACGCCAGCGTCCTTCCTGCGTGCGGAGGAGCGCTGAACGTTCGATTGATGGTGTGTTGAACTGTTCTTTCCGTCCAACCCAGATCGTTTCAAAATGTTCACCATCACTGCTGACGGCGATGCGTGTTTCCCCACCACGCTCTGGCTGCGGGCGACGAACTCGATAGGAGAGATAATAGTTCTCACCATCCCAGAAGACACTTGGCGCGCCAACCCACCAGCCGGAGCCTGCGCCGAGTGGCTCAATGACTGTTGTCCCGGTGGTAGGGTCAAAGCGTGGTGGCGCAGCGAGGGTACGATTGATTTGTTGTCCCTTGCCTGCTGGCATGATTGCTCCTCCTCTGCACTATCGTTGATTCAATAAGCTAGGCGAAGTCAGGGCGGGTATTGGGCATGATTGGCAGATCCGTTGGCGGCGTAGCAATAAAGTCTGGCAGGTCGATAATCCGGCCTACAGTAGCTGAATAGTTGGCCGCCAGCGTTACTGCTAGGCTTTGCAGGCCATCCTGAACCGTTGCCCGAATCGCGCTACGGTCGTTGCGGGCAATTGCTGGGATGAATGAATGGTCAATCGACCATTCCGCTGGTGCTTTCGTCGTCGCTGGCTCTTGCCCTCGGCGGAAGATTGTGGCTGTGCCAAGGTTGATCCGCAGCAATAATTCGCGGGCGATCACATCGATCCCGTTACCGTTGGGAATGCCTGGAAAGAGCGCATAGCTGCTGTGGACACTGCCAACGGCAGCACTGGCGAACTTGAAGGTGAGGGCGTTGGCATCCCAGTTTGGCAGTTCTTCCTGTGGCACGGCATTGCTGGCGTAGGCGGCAT
>JBDHWF010000211.1:0-4851 GCA_039810045.1 Chloroflexia bacterium | reverse complement strand
TCGCCCCACCCAGGCCAGGAATCAGCATCCCGCCATGTGGGGCGATACAGGCAAAGACGAGGCCGCTGGTACTACGCTTCATCGGGCAATTGTGCGTGTGGCGCGGTGCGGCGTCAAGGGGGCGATGCGCTGAACTTATCCGAGACAAAGGTTTGCGCTGGGGTGGCCCGCAGATCGGGCGAATACAGTGGCGCGTGCTGGCTATTGGGGAGGATTGATGCCGATCTATTTTGCGACGAGTAGTGCGCGGAAGGTGCAAGAGGCGGCGGCGATTCTGGGGCTGCCGCTGACGCAGATCAACCTCGATCTGCCAGAGATTCAGGCGCTGGCGGTGGAAGAGGTGGTCGTGGCGAAGGCGCGGGCGGCGTTTGCCGCGACTGGCAAGACGGTGCTGGTCGATGACACGGGCTTTGCGCTGGAGGCGTGGCAGGGCTTGCCAGGGGCGCTGGTGCGCTGGTTTCTCGAGACGGTCGGCGTGGCGGGGATCTGTCAGATGCTGGCTGGGGCTGCCTCACGGGTTGTGACGGTGACAACGGTGGTCGCCGTTTGCGATGGCGAGCAGGTGTTGCTGGGCCGTGGGGCATTGCGCGGGGTGGTGCCAGCGGTGCCGCGTGGCGACCTGGGCTTTGGCTGGGATACGATCTTTCAGCCAGACGGCAGCGATAAGACGTTCGCGGAGATGACCGACGCTGAGAAGAATGGCCTGTCGATGCGGCGGCTGGCGTTGGAGGAGCTACGCCCGCAGTTAGTCGCATTGGCGGGTGGGGGGGAGGAGGGGTGAGACGATGGAACAGGGGCAAGGTGGCCTGCCGATTCTGGCCTTTCCCTCGCAGCAGGCGTTAGAGGCGTGGCTGGCGGATCCGCCGCCAGCAGCGGCCCAGGGGATCTGGCTGAAGCTAGCGAAGCAAGGAAGTGGGCTGGCGACGGTTTCGCAGCGGGAGGCGGTTGAGTCGGCCCTCTGCTATGGGTGGATTGATGGGCAATTGGCGAAATATGACGAGCAACACTGGCTGATTCGCTATACCCCGCGCAGGCCGCGCAGCAAATGGTCGGAGCGGAACCGCGAAGCAGCCCTGGCGTTGATCGCCGCCGGACGGATGCAGCCCGGTGGGCTGGCTGAGGTGGCGCGCGCCCAGGCCGATGGACGCTGGGAAGCGGCTTATGCGCCCCAGAGTACCGCCACTGTGCCGGACGATCTGCAAGCGGCCCTGACCGAGACGCCTGCGGCACAAGCTGCATTCGACAGGCTCAACAAAGCCGAGCGTTACGCGATACTCTATCGGATTGGTGAGGCGAAGCGGCCAGAAACCCGCGCCCGCCGGATCACGCAGTTTGTCGCGCAGTTGGCGCAGGATGCCGAGTAGTAGCATAAACGCAGCGCCGGATTCGGCGGTGTTAGCTGATGGCGCGGGCGATCAGGAAGGCGGCAGCGGCGGCGAGGCCCCCGATCAGTGCGGTTTGGAGGCCGCTGCGAAGGGGATTTGTGCCAGTGAAGCGGCCTTTTACTGCGCCAAAGACCAGCAGCGCAATCAGGGTCAGGCCCACCGACCAGATGAGCGCGGTAGCGGCGTTATCGAGCAGTAAGTAGGGCGAGAGGGGAATCAGCCCGCCAGCGATGTAGGAGCCAGCAATCGTCAGCGCGCTGGTCAGGGCGCGGCGTGGTTCGGGACGTTCTAACCCTAACTCAAAGCGCATCATAAAATCGACCCACGCTTGCGGGCGGGCGGCGAGCGCTTCGACTAATGGCGCGCTCTCTGCGGCGGTCAGGCCATACGACTGGAAGACGGCGGCGACCTCGGCCCGCTCGGCGTCCGGCTTCTCGATCACTTCCTGTTCCTCGCGGCGGCGTTCGCTGGCGAAATGCTCGGCGTCGCTGCGGGCGGCGAGAAACCCACCCAGGCCCATCGCAATCGATCCGGCGGCGATCTCGGCCAGCCCAGCGGTGACGATAATGCTGGTGACGGCGACCGCCCCAGAAAGGCCAGCAGCAAGCGCGAATGGCACCGTCAGGCCATCGGACATCCCGATGACGATGTCGCGCACGGTTTCGCCAGCGGTGAAATGTTCTTCAGTATGGGGTGTTTGAGGCATCGTTTCTCCTGTTCTGTCGCTACCGCCCGCGACCGCTGCCAAAGGTCTTTTGCAGGCCCGCGATCAGTTCGTTGCGTTCGCTGGTGCTGAGGTTGGCGCTGGGGTGTAGGGGAAGGTAGTAACGCAGGGGCATTTCGCCTTTTTGTACCTGCTCGGCGGCCTCGCGGGATTCCTGTTTTTGGCCTTGCCAGTTGGTGAAATTGAGCTTGCGGCGGCCCTCGTCAACGTCGCGTTGAATCAGCCAGGAGCCAGGGGCGACAGTGGTGTACCAGGGCCAGACGGTCTGGTCGCTGTGGCAATCGAAGCAGGCGCGTACCGCCAGTTCGCGGGTGCGCGGGCTATCCCAGGCGGGTTCGCCTGTTGGCGTGGGGTTGGTATGGTTCCGGCCATAGGGGACGAGTTGGGCCAGTAAGAGGATGCCGCAGAGCCCAAAGAAAGCGATCTTGCCAATCCGCTTCGCCATCGCTGTTCACTCCCTCCCAGGCAACTGGCCTGCGGCCACGAAGTCGCCGAGGCCAACCGACATAGGCCATCGCCTTACCCTGTCACCACCGCCACTACGTCGATTTCCAGCAACCACTCTGGCAGGGCCAGACTGCTGACAGCGACCGCCGTGCTTGGTGGCCCGGGTTGTGGAAGGTAGCGGTCACGGACGGCGGCGACGGCGCTGCGGTGGTGCATATCGGTGTAGTAGTAGGTCATCTTCACGACGTGGTGCATCGTCGCGTTATGCGCGGCCAGAATCGCCCCGATATTCGCGAAGATCTGCTCTGTTTGCTGCGTAATATCGCCTGCCCCAATCAGGGTTCCGGCCTTGTCAAGCGCGACCTGCCCCGCCAGGTGCAGCAGTTTGGCTGAGCCGAGGTCGGCCACAGCGACGTGGGAATAGTTGCTGACTGGTGGAGCGACGGTGCTGGGGCTGTCGTAGCGAATACTCATTGGGGTTCCTCCTGCTGGTGGTGTGTTGCTTAGACTGGCGGCCAGTTGAGCATCCAGCCGCCATCAACAAACAAGGTGCTGCCTGTGCAATAGCTTCCGGCTGGGGAACAGAGAAAGACGACCATATTGGCGATGTCGAGCGGGCGACCAGCGCGGCGCAGCGGGATCTGCGCTTCGGCCCAGGCGAGGTGATCAGGGTCCTGCATGGCGCGGTGGTTCATCGGCGTCAGGATCATCCCTGGAGCGATGTCGTTGACCGTCACGCCATATTCACCAAGTTCCAGCGCGAGGGTGCGCGTGAGGTTGCGGAGGCCCCCTTTCGAGGCGCAGTACGCGCCGCCCCCTGCCGAGCAGGCTTCTTCGTGGACTGAGCTGATATTGATGATCCGCCCGCCCTGGTTCTGGGCGATCAGGCGGCGGGCGGCTTGCTGGGCGCAGAGGAACGGGCCGTGCAGGTTGGTGCGAATCACTCGTTCCCAATCGGCAAACGGGGTATCGGCAACGGTCGTGCCGCCACCGTGTCCGGCATTATTGACCAGAATATCGAATCGCCCAAAGGTGGCGTCGATCTGGGCGAACATGGCGGCGACCGCTGCGGGGTCGCCAACGTCGGCCTGCACGCAAAGGGCCTGCTGGCCAGCCGCCCGCACCAGTGCGGCAGTGGCCTCGGCACCAGCCTGATCGGTGGCGTAGTTGATCACCACGTCGGCGTGATTGTTCGCCAATTCTGCAGCGATTCCCTGGCCGATGCCGCTACTGGCTCCAGTGACCAGTGCGACCTGTCCTGTCAGCGGCATAAGCGCGCTCCTGGGCTAGGGGTCTCAACGTTGTGGTGATGATAGAGGGTAGTAGGCCGGGGCGCAACTAGGGGTGTCTGGCGCGGGAGTTTGCATCAGCCGACAGCCATCGTTACAGTTAAGCCAATGGTCGTGGTGCTGCCCAGCGCGGGGAGGATTGTTGATGGCGGATGGACGCGAACGACGGTTAGACGAGATTCGACAGGCGAGTGACGAAGCGCGGCGGCGGGCGACCGGGGCGGACTTGCCCGATGAGTCGTTGCCCGATACGGTGCCTGCACCTTCCAGAAGACCAAAGGGGCTGACGGGGACGCAGTACGAGAGTTGGCTTGATCGGCAGATTCGGCAGGCGCAGGAGCAGGGCCTGTTCGATAATCTGCGCGGGCATGGGCAGCCGCTTGCGCCAGACGATCAGAATGTGCGGGCCTACGCGGGCGATGACGCGATGGGCTTGAAGATTCTCAAAGATAACGATGCGCTGCCAGCGTGGATTGAATTGAACCGCGAGATTGCGGCGATGCGGGCGCAGTGTGCGAAGGTGCTGGATGCCTACGTCGCCGCCCCAGAGAAGGCGCGGCGGGAACGGCTGGCAACCGATTATCGGCGGCTGGTGGCGGAATTGAACGCGAAGATCGATCAATACAATATGAGCGTGCCAGCGCGCAGCCTGGAGCAGATTCGGCTGCGGGTGGAGCTTGAACTGCGCGATGCGGATCAGCGGCGGTGGGCGGCGTTGGATCGATAGGGGGCGGCGCGGCGCGGTTTGCGCCTATTCCGCCTGTGGCGACCATTCGTCGCGCAAAATCCCCATCAAAATCAGGTCGTAGTAGGCGCCAGCAGTAAAGACGTGCTGCCGGAGGCGGCCTTCTTCGACGAAGCCACAGGCGCGGTAGCAGCGGACGGCGCGTTCGTTGTGGCCCCAAACGCGGAGCCAGACCCGCCGCCAGTTGCGGAGCCGAAAGGCGTAATCAAGCAAGAGGCGCACGGTTTCGCGCCCGTAACCATGGTCCCAGTAGGCCTGATC
>JBDHWF010000210.1:0-4892 GCA_039810045.1 Chloroflexia bacterium | reverse complement strand
GCGATTGTTGTCGCCGTCCTCTTTCGGGCAATTGATGCGATCAAGACCTTCGACATCATCTACGCGATGACCCAAGGTGGGCCGGGTGTTGCCTCCGAAACGCTGAATATTTACGTCTTCCAGGCTGCGTTCAGCTATCAGCGAATTGGCTATGCGTCATCGCTCCTGTGGTCTTCTTCGCGCTAGTCCTGGGTCTATCACTGATACTGATTCGCCTAAGGAAGTCGTCATCATGGCAGTGATTACCGCTGAAACTTCGCCCGCCCCCCCACGACATCACGCGCGACGATCACCGCGTGTCATTGCTCGCCAGCTACTTTTTTGGCTTGTGCTGCTGATAACCCTCCTGCCAGTGCTTGCATTTTTCTACTGGCTCCTGCTGATCTCGTTGCGTACCGATGTTCTCAACAATGCATTCCCGCCAAAGATCCTACCTGGCGGCCTGACCTTAGAGAATTATCAACGGGTTTTTGCTGAGAACACGATTATTCGCGATGGGCTGAATAGTCTGGTGATCGCCCTTGGCTCGACGATCATCGGCCTGATTCTTGGGGTGCCAGCCGCGTATAGTATCGCCCGTTGGCGACAACAACGGTTGGCACTCGCTATCTTGATCGCCCGCATTATCCCGGCGATCAGTTACCTTGTACCGTGGTATGTGCTGTTCAGTCGCGCCCGCCTGGTCGATACCTATCCCGCCCTGATCATCACCCACCTAATCGTCAGTTTGCCGCTGGTAACCTGGATCCTGATCGGTTTCTTTGAGGATCTCCCCCCTGAGTTTGAGGAATCGGCACAAATTGACGGCTGTACCTTGTTTAGGGCATTCTTACAGATCGCTGTACCGCTAGCCCGCCCTGGCATCATTGCCGCTGGCATCATCAGCTTTATCTTCTCCTGGAACAATTTCATCTTTTCTGTGGTATTGTCAGGCTCAAACACACGTACCTTGCCACTGGCTGCGTACAAACTCCTGAATTTCGCTTCATTCAGCTGGGGTGGCTTAGCTGCCACTGCAGTGCTGATTACCCTACCGATTGTGATCATCGCCCTGCTGATGCAGCGTTATCTCGTTTCTGGCCTGACTGTTGGGGGGATCAAGTAACGACATTCATATCGCGGCAACCGCAACGACGCATCAGGCCACCAGCACAGTGCTGGTGGCCTGACCGCTAATGCAACCTAAACTCCTCCACCCGCCGTCCACGCGGTGTGGTTTAATTGGGGTTGCTGCAAAAGTCGGCGCAATCTGTGTGCATCGATCGTGAACACTACGCCTGAATGGATAGCGATGACTGGCAAATCTCACGTGACAATCGGCCTGCTGACCTATACCTCCCTCTGGGCCCATTCAATTGGGCCGTTTAATGCGCCGCTATTGGGCGGTACCCGATCAGTATTAGCATTGCCGGTCGCCCTGGCCATTGTCGCGCTGGCCTCTTTGCTTCCCGATCTTGATCATCCAGAGGGACGACTCGCCAATGAGCGCGTCCTTGGCATCCCAATACTCAAACCGTTCGCCTGGATTATTCACGCCATCTTCGGTCATCGCGGTGTTACCCATTCGTTGCTAGTCTTAGTGGGGATTGTGCTGCTCGGTAACCTCCCAGGGTTGCCCTGGGCCTGGGCTAATCTCGGCCTGCTGGTTGGCTGGGGCTATGCCTTCCACTTGCTGGCCGATAGCCTGACAAAATCGGGGATTCCGCTCCTCTGGCCGCTCGATTTCCGCTTTGGTCTGCCACCAATCCGTAGCCTCCGTTTTGCGACTGGTAGCTGGCGCGAAGGATTTACTGTGGCATTTCTGACTCTGGCCTGTATCGCGAATGCCGTCCGTTATTTCCTCAACTAAGGCATTCCTGGCCCCAGTTCTGGCAACCAACTACAATTGTCTATAAACGCTCAGCCTCGCAAGCAGGTCTGGGCAGCGTTGGTGTGACCCGATGGAGTATCTGTGAGTGAGTCTGAAGCCTTACACATTCGCGTTGGCGGTATTCACTTCGCCTTTACCTCAACCAACCCCCTAAAAGCACTGCTGGGCCGGCTGATGGCGGCAATTGGGTATCTCCCACTGGTGACGCTGCACGGCCAATATATCGCGCCACGCGGCCTCGCCCTCGCAGAAATCCCCATTCATCTGGAGACGGTCACGCCCGCTCTCGCTGGCCTGCGCATTGGCCTGATCACTGATATTCACCATGAGCCACATCGGCAGGATACAATGCTGGCCCGCGCCGTCGCGTTACTGAATGCCGCGCAACCAGATGTTGTGTTGCTGGGTGGGGATTATGTCAACAGCACAGCGCGCGCCTTCGCGCAGCCACTGGCCCTGCTTGCTGACCTCTATGCGCCACTTGGCACCTTTGCAGTATTGGGCAACCATGACTACTGGGCGGGTGGTGACTATATCGCGGCGCGACTCAGTCAGGTTGGCGTAACGGTGCTACGCAATACTGCCGTGCAACTGCCTGCGCCCCGAGGTGGCACCTGGTGGCTGGTTGGCGTTGATTCAACGGTGCGTGGTCACGATGACCTCAATCAGGCGTTTGCGGGGATCCCTCCCAAAGATTTTCGGGTCGTCCTGGCGCATGAGCCAGACGCTGCTGATGGGATTATCGAGCGTGGCTTCGCGTTCGACCTACAACTATCCGGCCACACGCATGGGGGGCAACTCGCCTTACCGCTGATTGGGTCACCACTATTACCGCGGCTTGGTCGTCGCTACGTCCGGGGCTTACACCCGCACCCCGCTGTTTATACCAGCCGTGGCCTCGGCACGGTGCCACCCTACCTGCGCTTCAATTGCGCCCCCGAAGTGGCGATACTGACTTTGGTCGAGCAAGACCACAACGAAGATCGTACATTGTCCGTTGATTTGGCAAAGGAGAGACGATCATGGCCTGGTTCCTCTTAGTTATCGCTGGCCTTTTTGAGATTGGGATGGCCCTCAGCCTGAAAGCAAGTAATGGCTTTACCCGCCTCTGGCCGACGGTGATCTTCGCCTGCACTGGCACAGCGAGCTTTTACCTGCTAACTCAGGCGCTACGCACGCTGCCCGTTGGCGTCGCTTATGGGGTTTGGACAGGGATTGGCGCGGCTGGAACGGCAATTATCGGGATGATCGTCTTGGGCGAATCACGCGACCTACCGAAGCTGCTCGCGCTGACCGCGCTGATCGGTGGGATTATCGGCCTACGCCTGACTGGCGGCGACCACTAGCCCCTGATACTACCCGCGCATCGCCGCCAGTGTTGCAAAGAAATGCGGGAACGTCTTGGCAACACAGCCAGGATCAGCGATCCGAATCCCTGGCACCCGCAGACCGATCAGGGCAAAGCTCATCGCCATTCGATGGTCATCGTAGGTTGCCACTGTTCCAGGCTGCACTGGCCCGGGCTGAATCGTCATCCCATCTGAGTGTTCTTCAACCTGCACGCCCAGTCGCCGCAGTTCGGTGACAACTGCGGCCACGCGATCTGTCTCTTTCAGCCGCGCATGGGCCAGGCCGCGCATCCGCACCGGGCCAGCCGCAAACGGGGCCAATGCGGCCAGGGTCTGGGCGGTATCAGAAATATCGCCCATGTCAACATCGATCCCCTGTAACTGTGCCGGGCCAGTCACCGCGATCATCTCCTCGCCGCGCTCAACCTGGCAGCCCATTCGTTCCAGAATATCGACAAAAGCCAGGTCGCCCTGTACCGAGCGTGGCCCCAACCCAGCCACCCGCACGGTGCCGCCACTCAGCGCGGCGGCGGCGTAAAAGTACGAGGCCGCTGTCGCATCTGGCTCGATGGCATAGGTGCGCCCCTGGTATACCCCAGGCGCAACTCGATAACGATCACCATCGTCCAGGACTGTGGCCCCAAAATCGCGCATGATCGCCGTCGTAATCCCGATGTACGGGCGCGAAACTAACTCACCTTCTACCCGCACGGTCATTCCACCACCAGCATATGGCCCCACCATCAGCAGGGCGCTCAGGAACTGGCTGCTCAGATCACCGCGCACGGTGCATTCTTCGCCAGATAAGCCAGTGGCGGTAACCTCTACTGGCGGGCAGCCGTTGCCGTTCTGACTGGCAATAGTGGCCCCAAGCTGCCGTAATGCGACCAGCAGTGGCTCAATTGGTCGTTCGCGCATCCGGGGCACACCATCCAGCGTGAAATGACCATGCCCCAACGTGAGCAGGGCGGTGAGAAATCGGGCTGATGTACCAGAAGCCCCAATGAACACCGCTGCTTCGCGGGCGGGAATCCGCCCCGCACAACCATCGACAAGGAACGTCGCCCCTGTTTCGTCATCCTGCTGCGTCACGGCGATGCCCAGGGTCCGCAACGCCTCAGCCATATAGCGTGTATCGTCACTCGCTAACGCCCCGGTCAACGTTGAGCGGCCCGCAGCCAGCGCGGCAATCAGCAAGGCCCGATTGGTCAAACTTTTGGAACCGGGCACGATCACTGTTGTGTCGAGTGGGCGGTCAAGTGGGGTGATTAATAACGATTCTTCGGTGGGGATTATCGTCATGGTCTTTGCTCTCCTGTATTGGATTATCGCTGGCAACGAGTATACCTGAGAACGCGGATCAGCCTCCATGCGCGGAGAATCTCTGCAACGCAATGCCCCCATCAAACGTTCTATCTTGGTAGCCCTGATCGCTACTGCCAAGCGGTGCAAAGGTGGGTTCACCTGGGGTGTCGTGGTAGAATTCGCGACGACCATGCTTGCCACACTACGCCGACTACTTGGAAGATTGATAGGGAAGGACAGGAAACTGATTATGCGGATTACCTGGGGCCAGAATAGTGGCGAACGACGACGCTGGCCGAATCTCTTGCTCGTCGTTATCTTTCTCTCCACCCTTCTGGCAGCCTGCGGTGCTGGCACAACCAATCCCA
>JBDHWF010000209.1:0-4930 GCA_039810045.1 Chloroflexia bacterium | reverse complement strand
GGGGTGTATTAGGTGGCGGGTGTCCTTTGGTATAGTACGCTACAAGAGCAGCGCAGCTTGGCTCTTGGTCATGGCCTGCTGATCGGCAGTCGCCGATTGGTCGGCTTGCACCTAGCCTGATGACCAGCACAATGGAGAGATTGATGGAGAAGCAACCAGCGGCAAATATTGCGGAACATCGGAATCGCCCAGAGGGTGAAGATGCCCCGCGCCTGCCGCACTCGCGCACGGTTGAGCTACGTGGCCACATTATTGACTCACACGTACTTTCTCAGGTGATGGATCTGGTAATGGACCATAACGCTGAGTTTTATATTGAGCAGTTTGAGATCGGGCGCAATAAGTTTGATCCCAGCTATTGCCGGATCGCGCTTCATGCCGCGACACCAGAAGCCCTGGATGATTTATTGGAAGGCGTTAACCGCGTTGGGGCGCAGGGGCTACCCACCGAGGAGATCGACGCGAGCAGTGTGCCTGCGCCTGCTGATGGTGTGCTCCCCGAAGATTTTCATTGCACAACCAATATGCCAACTGAGGTGCGGATTGGTGGGGCATGGACCCCCGTTGAAGCGATTGAGATGGATCTGGCGATTGCCTTGCGCCTAGGGCCTGATCTGCGCCCAATTGCCGCCTATGCCGTGCCGATGGCTGATGTGCGCGCAGGTACCCCAGTCGTCGTTGGTCACGCTGGAGTGCGGGTACTGCCAATCGAGCGACCCCGCAGCCCAGCGCTGCTGGGCTCGGCGGCGCGGTCTGGGCCGGGCAGTGGGTTTAGCTTTATGAGTAGCGCTGTGAGCAGTGAGCGCCCGAAAGCGGCGGCGATTGCTGAACTGGCTGAACAGATGCGTCGCGTGCGGGAGGATGGGAAGCGCACCCTGGTTGTTGGTGGCCCCGCCATTATTCATACCGGGGCTGGGGAGCAGTTGGCCGCGTTGTTGCAGCATGGGTATGTTCATTTGCTCTTTGCCGGAAATGCCCTGGCAGCGCACGATATTGAATCGGCGTTGTTCAACACGAGCCTGGGGGTTTCCCTAAGTGCCGATAGCGAAGGAGCGGCGTTGGAGCATGGACATGAACATCACCTGCGGGCGATTAATACGATTCGTAGTGCAGGGAGTATTGCCCAGGCCGTGGAAAAGGGCGTGCTGACCAGCGGCATTATGTACGAATGTGTCAAACATGAAGTCCCATTTGTCCTCGCTGGCTCGATTCGCGACGATGGCCCACTGCCTGATGTCTATACGGATACTATCGAGGCGCAGCGGGCGATGCGGGCGCACGTGCAGGCGCCACAAGGGATTGAGCTAGCGTTACTGATGGGGACCACTTTGCACGCGATCGCGGTGGGGAACCTGCTGCCCGCCGCCACAATGACCGTCTGCGTTGATATTAACCCCGCCGTGGTAACGAAGCTGCTGGATCGGGGGAGTTTGCAGACCGCCGGACTGGTGATTGATGTTGGTGGTTTTCTGCGTGAACTGACGCAGCAGTTAGGGCTCTGATTGACGGATAGGTCTGATTGGCGGATAGGACGGTAGTGATGCACGGTATGCGATGACACCATTCACGGCTGTCGGGCTGTTCGCCGCGGCATTTGGGGCTGGGGCGCTCAACTCAGTGGCGGGCGGTGGGCAATTTCTGACGTTTCCCATGCTGATCTTCGCGGGGGTACCGGTCGTCAACGCGAACGCGACCAGTTCGGTGGCCGTTTGGCCCGGTACGGTTGCCTCCACTATTGGCTATCGACGCGAACTGGCTGAGCAAGGGCGATTGCTCTGGACGTTGAGTGCGGCGAGCGTGGTCGGTGGCATCCTGGGGGCCGTCGTGTTATTGCGTACCCCACAGGCAACGTTCGCTGCGCTGATCCCCTGGCTACTCCTGCTGGCAACGTTGCTGCTGATCTTTGGTGGCTCACTGGTTGTGAAGTTGCGGCAGCGGTTGGGGGGCGGCACTGAGTTGACCCGTGGCGGCATTATCGGCCTTGCCATCATGCAGGTATTGCTGGGGATCTATGGCGGGTATTTCGGTGGCGGGATGGGCTTTGTCATGCTGGCGGCGATGGCCTTCATCGGCCTGACGAATCTTCACGTGATGAATGGCCTGAAAACGGCGCTGGCAAGTTGTATCAACGGCGTCGCCGTCGCAACCTTTGTGCTGGCGGGGGCCGTGGCCTGGCCCGAAGCAATTGTGATGCTGATCGGGGCGATCATTGGCGGGTATGGTGGGGCGCACTATGCCCGCCAACTTGACCCTAATCTGGTGCGCCGATTCACGATCACGGTCGCCTGTGCGATGACCGGCTACTTTTTTGTGAAGCAATATCTGCTCTAGGGCAAGAGGCGATTACTCGGCTTCGTGCTGATTCTGCGTCGCTTGCCAGATTTCGCGGGCGGCGAGCCACTCCTCGCGCAGCAGATCGTAGACCAGCATATCGCGGTAGACGCCATCTTTGACATCATGTCGGCGCATTCGTCCCGCTGGGCGATACCCTTGCTTGGCAAGGGCAGCAGACGACCGGGTATTCGCCTCAAAGACGGTCGAGATGATCGTGTGCAATTGCAGGCGTTCGAAGGCATATTCGAGAATCAGGTGTTTGGCTTCGGTCCCCAGGCCGCTATTGCGATAGGGCGCGCCAAGAAAGCTCCCTGTTTCGCCGGTGCGATTGATCCAGTTAATATCCTCAATTCCCATATTACCCATCAGCGCATCGTTTTCGCGCAGACAAACGGCAAACTCGATGATATGGGGCGTTGTTGGCTTGTAAAGACCTTTTGCCCAGGTCTCAAGGTGCATCGGGCTTTCGGGCTGCCGTCCACGATACATAAAGGTATCAGGTTCTTCAGCGGCGAATCGTGCCCACTGTTCTGCATCGGCGACATCAAAGGCGCGGAGATAAACCCGCTTGCCAACCATAATTGGATTACGCATCAGCTACCTTCCACGGCGTATTGAGCGCCTGATAGAGGAATCCGTCTACGCGTTTCCCTGGCCGGGCAATATATTCGCGTAAGCGAACATTTTGTTCCAGGCCCAATTCCTCAGCCGCTGCAATCGTTGCCAACTCATCGGAGGCAATACTCACCAGGACGCTCATGAATTCCTGGTCGTCGCGGAGCCAGGGGATCAACAGGCGCAGGGCTTCAGCGCGAAGTTCGTCGGCATTGTCGAGCCAGGGAGCCATAGTAAAGTTGAGGAATGCCCGCCGATAGTCGTGCGTTCTCAGCGAACAACTCCCCACTGGCTGATCATCACTGTATTGGGCGATGATCAAGTAGGTTGGTTTCCCTGATCCCCAGGACCCATATGATTCTTTCAGCCATTCTTCAGCAGCGGCAACACTCTTGGGAAAGGGGCTGGGGAACCAGGCGGCCACTGTCTCCTTGTCGGTTGCGAGCAAAGCGCGGAGATAGACAGTGGTGCCTGTCAGATAGGTCACACGCATTCATTTCCCCTTGCGAATTAGGTTC
The DNA here is from genome assembly GCA_039810045.1 of Chloroflexia bacterium. Lineage (GTDB taxonomy): Bacteria > Chloroflexota > Chloroflexia > Thermomicrobiales > CADCWN01 > CADCWN01. Next base: position 1,463 of record JBDHWF010000209.1, on the reverse strand, counting down.
AACAACGTTCCTTTGCTATCGTAGCTGAACCGCATATTGCTTGCCGCTGATCGAAAGGACAGTCAGTTGCGTGCTGAAGGTTTGGCGTGTAGCAGTGCAGTTGATGAGGGCTCAATGGCGTTTTACCCGAGCCAAACGGGTGAGAGGGCGGCTCCCACAACCTGACTGGCGGTAACAATATCGGCCAACGCATCAGGCGTAATACTCTGCTCACCATCGCAGAGGGCGGTGCGTGGGTCGGGGTGCATTTCGATAATCAGGCCATGCGCCCCGGCAGCAATGGCCGCGACAGACATCTGGCGCACCAGGGAACGCCGCCCAGTGCCGTGGCTGGGGTCAACGATGATCGGCAGATGACTGAGTTCGCGCACGAGCGGCACTGCATTGAGGTCCAGCGTGAAGCGGAGCAGGGGGTCAAATGAGCGAATTCCCCGTTCGCAAAGCACGACCTGATCGTTCCCTTCGGCGAGGATATATTCAGCGGCCATCAGCCATTCCTCAACGGTGGCCGACATTCCGCGTTTGAGCAAGATTGGACGGCCACTCTGCCCTGCACGGCGCAGTAAGGCGAAGTTCGCCATATTCCTGGCCCCAATCTGAATCATGTCGGCGTATTGCGCGACAAGCGGGATCTGTTCTGGCTCCAGCGCTTCGGTCACGATTGGCAGACCAGTAAGCTCCCGCGCTTCCGCCAGGATCGCTAGCCCTGCCTCACCTAAGCCCTGGAATGAGTATGGCGAGGTGCGCGGTTTGAATGCTCCACCGCGTAAGAGTTGTCCCCCCGCCGCTTTGACGGCCAATGCTGCGGCGATTGTCTGTTCGCGGCTCTCCACGGCACAGGGGCCAGCAATAATCGTTGGCTCAGCGGTGCCGAAGGTCACTGGGCCAACCTGCACGATACTTTGCTGATCAGGATCACGACGGGCAGCGAGTCTGTAGGGGCCATTGAGCGCGGCTTGCTGGGCTGGTTTGGCGGTTGCGGTTGCAGTCATCGAGATTTCTCCTTCATCATTATGCGCCGTTTGTGCGTTGCTCTGTCGGTTATTTGCCGTACTCCTGCGCTTGTTGCTTGCCATCCGCAGGCAAACAAAAAACGCAGGGGATGATTCCCGCTGCGTCTGCCGACTTGTTCCCTACCGAGAAAGTACTTAGTGCGTCATACCCGCTCCTACAGCACAGTTCCTGGCCGAACAAGTCGGCAAGAGAAAGTAAAACCAAAAATACCAGCTCTGTACAAGCTGGCTGGTCGTGCTGCTCAGTTGTGTGCGGCTATGACTACTCATCATGCTCCCTTTGTCACTGCTCTTATCCTAAAGGGCTGGTGCTGTCCTGTCAAGTAGCTTAAATGCCGACCGCCCTGGACGACAGTTGTCCAGGGCGGTGTGGTTCTTCTTTGCTGGTTGTTAGGGCCGGACGAAGATGACGGTGTAGTAGTGCATCCCGTTGGCATCGACCGCGTGCCC
>JBDHWF010000208.1:0-5007 GCA_039810045.1 Chloroflexia bacterium | reverse complement strand
GCACCAATGATCGGGTGAGCATCCGGGGTCATATCGTAGAGGCAAGAGTAGCCAGTCAGCAGCGTTGCGTCGGCCATCGCAGGAATCCGCCGCGCCAGATTTGCCAACGCTTTCCCAGCAAAATCACGGTCGCACCGTTCACCATACTGATCAGGGTCAACTGACTGATGCCCTTCGCCACCGCCAATTCCCACCAGCGTGCGCCCTGGCCCCCAGCTACGACAGAAATGGTTCGCTGCGGTATCGACGTAGGCCATGATCTTGGCGCGGGCGAGGGCGGCGGGGCGATTCACAATCGCCACCTGCACCCGAATCGGGTCGAGTGGCACGTTGACTCCAGCGGTCGCTAGCAACGGCGCAGCCCACGCACCAGCCGCGCAAACGACGACTGACGCGGCAATCGGGCCAGCGGTCGTCTCTACCCCCGTAATCCGCCCGCCCGTCGTTTGCAGCGCTGTGACCGCCACCCCTTCGCGCACCCTGACTCCACGATCGCAGGCCGCCGCTAGGATGCCGCTTGTTGCAGCGATCGCATCAACGTAGCCCGATTCGGCTTCATACGCCCCTACCACCAGATCATCAAAGCGCGCGAACGGCTGCAATTCCTGCAACTCTGCCGCCGTGAGAACGGTCGCCTGAATCCCAATCTCCTGCTGTAGGGCGATATTCGCCCGCATTCGGGCGATATTCGGGTCGTCGGGGCCCTCATTCGCAATCGTGACGATCAGGCCACAGGGATCATAGCCACACGAACCACCAACGATCTCGTCCCAGTGCTTGAAAATCTGCAAACTACGATGAGCCAGGGTTGCTTCAGGGCGGTTACTATAATGCTGACGCAGTAAGGCGCCCGTCTTACCGCTGGCACCCGCAGCGACAATCCGCTTTTCCAGCACGAGGATATCCCGCACACCGCGCGCGGCGAGTGCGAAAGCCAGACTTGCCCCCATGATTCCGCCACCAATGATCACCACCTCGGCGTGTTCCATCTGTGCCCTCATCTGCGCTATTGTCGGCATCTATCGCCTCATCGTAGGCGATGAGTGAACCCAGAGCAACTGCCAACAGGGGAATCTGCTATAGTTGCGCCGCAGTCGGCTGGGGAAGGGAGGCAAGGCGGTGAGTGGGATCAAGCCAGGGGATCTGGTTGGCGGTGGCGCATTTCGCTGGATTATCCGGGGGATCGTTATTGGCTCGATCCTGTTGATTTTCCTCCTGCACTACGCCTTTCACTGGAATATCTTCCTGGCGATCCTCGTCAGTTCGACAATCCTGCTTGTTGGCCTCGGCATCGTCTGGCTCCTGCTGCTTACCGGGCGAATGCGCGTTGAACATGACTAAGCACCACCGCGAAGCACCGAGATAGTCAAGATGCGGCGAATCATCTACGGCGACAATTTGGCGATCCTGCAAACGTTACCGAGCGCTTCAGTGCCACTGATTTATATCGACCCCCCATTCAACACAGGCCACAGACAGGCGCGGGTACAACTACGAACCGAACAGGCAGACGATGGCGACCGCACTGGCTTTCGGGGCGCACGGTATCGTACCACCCGCCTGATTCAGAACGCTTTTGCCGACAATTTTGATGACTACCTAGGTTTTCTCGCGCCACGCCTGCAAGAGGCCCATCGTCTCCTGGCACCGAACGGCACCTTCTATTTCCACATTGATTACCGCGAGGCACACTACTGCAAAGTGCTGCTCGACCAGATCTTTGGCCGCGACTCATTTCTCAACGAGATCATCTGGGCCTACGACTATGGGGCCAGAACGACCAAACGCTGGCCCGCCAAACATGACACTATCCTGGTTTATGTCAATGACCCAGCACACTACGTCTTCAATGCTGCCGACGTTGACCGCGAGCCATATATGGCGCCGGGGCTGGTTGGGCCAGAGAAAGCAGCGCGGGGTAAATTCCCTACATCGGTCTGGTGGCACACAATTGTGAGTCCGACCGGGCGAGAGAAGACGGGCTACCCCACTCAAAAGCCCCTCGGTGTACTGCGGCGAATCATCACCGCATCCTCAAACCCCGGCGATCTCGTGCTGGACTTCTTCGCTGGCAGTGGCACCACCGGGGTCGCTGCCGCTGAGCTTGGCCGCGACTTCCTGCTGATCGACAATAATGCAGCGGCAATGGCGACGATGGCCCAACGATTCGCCACAATGCCAGGGGTCGAATTCGTAGATTTTGAGCAACGCCCCCAACGCGCTGATTGATTGCGCAGGAGGATCGCGATGGATCGCCCACAGTTCCATTTCACGCCTAACCGCGGCTGGATTAACGACCCAAATGGGCTGGTCTACTTTGCCAACGAATATCATCTTTTCTATCAGCACGACCCGTACAGCGCAGTTGGTGGCGGCGATCGGATGCACTGGGGCCACGCTACCAGTCACAATCTGGTCGATTGGCAAGAACAGCCTGTTGCGCTGGCACCCGATGATCTGGGTACGATCTGGTCGGGCAGTGCAGTGGTGGACTGGCACGACACCAGCGGCTTCTTTGGGGGCAAAGCGGGGCTAGTCGCCTGCTATACCCAATGGCAACCAGCGCGGCAAGTGCAAAGTCTGGCATATAGCACCGATAATGGGCACACCTGGATCAAGTATGCGGAGAATCCGATCATCACCGCGCCAGAATTGACCGTCTTTCGGGATCCCAAAGTCTGGTGGCACGCCTCCACTGACCGCTGGGTGCTGGTCGTCACAATCGGGCAAAGTGTGCGCTTCTACACCTCACCAAACCTGCGCGAGTGGCAGGCCGCGGGCGAGTTTGGCACGGGCCATGGCGCGCAGGCGGGAGTCTGGGAGTGTCCCGATCTCTTCCCGCTGTCAATCGCCAGCAACGAAGCAGCCGAGCGTTGGGTGCTGCTCATCAGCACCAATGGCCCCACTGGTTCACAGATGGAATACTTTATTGGCGATTTTGACGGTGAACAGTTTACCAGCGATTACCCTGCGGCGACAGTCTTACCGTTCGACTATGGCCGCGATTGCTATGCAGCAGTGACCTGGTCCGATATTCCCGCAACGGATCGCCGTCGGCTGGCAATCGGCTGGATGAATAACTGGCAATACGCCCGCGCCTTACCCGGCGACCAATGGCGCGGCGCGATGACCATACCACGCAGCTTGCAGTTGGCAGAACGCCCCACAGGGCTGCGCTTAATCCAGCAACCAATCGCCGAACTGGCTGCTCGCCGAGGTATAGCCCACCATTACCCAGCGCGAACGATCACACCAGAAGCAACTGCGGAGCCGGATCTGGACGGCAAAGCGTTGGAGATTGTCATCACCTTGACGACAAACGACGCCGCCGAGTCTGGCTTGCGCGTGCGGACAGATGCCACACGCGGGGCGACGATTGGCTACGACTGGACAACCGAGTGCCTGTTCATCGAACGGAGCGAAGCAGTGCCACCCGTAGCGAATTTCGCTGGCCGACAGGAAGCTCCGCTTGCGCCAACAAACGGCAGCGTAACGTTGCAGATCTTCCTAGATTACTCGTCAATCGAGATCATTGCTGATGCCGGGGCGGTGGTACTCAGCGCCCTGGTCTTCCTGGCCCCACACGATGGAACGACGTTCTACAGTAAGGGCGGGGCAACCACTATATCAGCGCTGGAGGTCTATCCACTCACAGCAGAATCGTAGCGGAGTCTGACAGCGTTATGACCTGTAGATCGCCTGCAACGCCGCCTCACTGGTAGGGTATTTGAACTGGTAACCGCCTTCCAGTGCCTTCTTCGGGATAACCCGCTGGCCGGTAGTCAGCGAATCGGCGAATTCACCGAGCAGGAGTTTCAACGCTATGCCTGGCACTGGTAGCAGCGATGGCCGCCAGAGCGCTTTCCCCAACGCTGCCGAAAAGTCACGGTTCGTTTGTGGGTGCGGCGCCGTCGCGTTCAGCGGCCCAGCAATTGCCTCGTTCTCCAGCACCCAGAGAATCAACCCAACTTCATCGGCCAGGTGAATCCACGACAGGTATTGCGTGCCAGGGAGAACCGGGCCACCAACAAAGAAGCGGAAGGGGCGAGCTAACTGCGCCAACGCCCCTTGATCGGGGTCAAGGACAATCCCAGAACGCAGCAGCACTGTCCGCACCCCTAACGCAGTCGCTTTGTCCGCTGCGGCCTCCCATTCCTGTACCAATCCCGCCAGAAAATCAGTGCCTGGGGCAGCGTTCTCATCAAGCGCGGTGGCGTCGCGTGCGCCGTAATAGCCAACGGCAGAACCACTGATGAAGACCTGCGGCTTCGTCTTTGCTGCAGCCATCGCCTGCACCAATCCCTGCGTGGCAAGGACGCGGGTATCACGTAACTTCTGTTTGTACGCAGGGGTCCAACGCTGCCCGCCAATCGACGCCCCCGCGAGACTGATCACCGCAAACGCGCCGTCAATCTGCGCGGTCCAGGGTCCACTATCGGTCGGAGTCCAGGCCACATATGACGCAGCACCAGGAACAATCTGCCGCGCTGCGCCAGTATCGCGACTGAACACAACGACATCATAACCACGCACGATCAGGGCGTCACAAACCGCTTTGCCAATCAACCCGGTCGCCCCGGTAACCACCACCCGTTTTCTCGTCGCCACACCACCCTCCTGCCAATTCATGCACACAACAGCAGTATCATCGCAGATAGTATGCCGCAACTGAGAAAACAGCCGCTAGAGCAAGCGTAAGCGGGCGACAAGCACGGGTGGAATCTGCTGAAAGTTCCGCCATGATAACGGCCTGCCGCCCGCATCTTCAGGGCGAAAGGCTGGTTCAGCGAGCCCATCAAGCACTAGCCCTGCGGCGAAACACTCGCCGAGCAACTCATGCAGTGGTCGATGAAAGTAATAATGTGGCGCTGGCTCACCTGGCATTCCCACTCCTTTCCCTGGGGGAAGATCGAGATAGGCAGATACGCGCACCGACGCTGTTGTGCGTAACTCGCCGTCATGATCGGCTTCCTCCAGCGCCAGCGCGACTGCATTATTGTTGAAACA
>JBDHWF010000207.1:0-5030 GCA_039810045.1 Chloroflexia bacterium | reverse complement strand
TGGCCTATAAGCGCGATCACCCCGCTGTGACCGTTTCTGAAGAACAGGCGTTTTTAGAGACATGGATTGCCGCTACGCGGGCGCAATAGCGCGATACTGTTCATCTGGCATGACGTAGCGAGCGCGTGGTATGGTGCGTATCTGATACAGGACTCTGTGTTAGCAACGGCTTCGCCTGATACGGCTCTGCTCCAGCAGCAAACGATTTTGTTACAGGATTGGAAAGGACTTTTCGGCGCATGGGCGATCTCACAGGCCAGATATTTGGGTCGTACCGCCTGGAAGAACCTCTTGGTGAAGGGGGGATGGGCGAAGTCTACCGTGCGCGACATATCAGGCTAGCGGGACGGCTGGCGGCAGTCAAACTCTTACCCGCTTCGCTGGCGCGGGACCCATCGTTCTTGCAGCGATTTGAACACGAAGCGAATGCCGCTGCTTCGTTAGATCATCCCAGCATTTTACCAGTTTGGGACTATGGCGAGCAGGATGGGATTCCCTACCTGGCGATGCCGCTGATGACTCATGGGAGCCTCAAAAACTATCTTGAACAATCTGGGCCACTCTCGCCGGAACAGGCAGAGTTTTACCTGGCACCAATTGCTGCGGCATTGGACTATGCCCATTCGCGCGGGTTGCTACACCGTGATGTGAAGCCAGCCAATATCTTATTACGTGATGATGGGCGGCCACTCCTGGCCGATTTTGGGATTGCCAAAGCGATCGACGCCGGGCCGTCGGTGGGCCTGACGCAGGCGGGCAGTGGGATTGGGACGCCAGAATATATGGCCCCGGAGCAGATCGAGGGGCGGTCTGAAAAGCGCAGTGATCTCTATGCGCTGGGGATGACACTCTATCAAATGCTCAGTGGTCGCACGCCCTATGAGGGAGCTACCCCCTATGAGGTTGCGCTCAAGCAGCTGAGTAATCCCGTGCCACTATTACGGCAGTACCGCCCTGATCTTTCACCAGCGATTGAGCGGGTACTCAATAGAGTACTCAGTAAAGATCCCGCCAGTCGCTATGCCTCTGGCGCAGAGTTTGCCGCGGCCTATCATCAGGCGCTTACCCAACCAGTTGATGCTGCTGCAACGGTTGTTGTGACCCCCTCTGAGCAACAAACCTCTGTGCTGTCCCCACCTGTCTCAGCAGCCGTGGTTTCAGGCGAGGGCTATCATCCACCACCACCGCCAATCGCGGTTCCCGTTGGTGTCGCTGGTGTGCCGCCAATAGATCAGCCTGATGCCGCCGCACACCAGAAGAAAAATACCTCTTGGCCGCTCATTCTCGGCGCCAGTATTCTGGCAGTACTGATTTTGGGGGTGGGGAGTTACGGTATCTACAATGCCTTCTTGCAAGCGCCGCCGCCACCCCCTACTGCCGTGGTGCTTGTGAGTGGCACGCAGACGGCAGCGGCACAGGCAACAATCGCCGCAATGCCCCCACCAGCAACGGTGACGCCCACCGCAACGCCAAATCTGGCCGCTACTGAAGCGGTAGTTGCTGGGGCAACGGCGACAACGAATGCGATTATTGGGGCAACGGCAACGGCGAACGCGCAAGGCACCGCCACGGCAGTAACGAATGCCACCGTGGCGGCGAATGCGACGGCAGCGACTAACGCAACCGCGGCAGCAAACGCCACTGCTGCCGCGAACGCCACTGCCGCTGTGGTTCGTTCGGCGACGGCGCAAGTGGCGCGTTCGGCCACCGTAGTGGCTGGGAACACCGCAACGGCTGCGGCCCAGCCCACGGCGACGCCCACACCCACCCCCAAACCAGCGGCTACCGTTACGCCAATGGCAGCCCCGGCGAGCGGTTGGGGGCCAACGCTTACGCCACTCGCTGGTGGGAAACGCTATAGCGATCCTGACGGCCAGTTCTCGTTCAGTATGCCGCAGAACTGGGTTGAAGGGCGTGTAGCAGGCGGGGGGATCTCATTCAGTCCACCAGATAAATCGGCTACGTTGACGATTACGCAGGACAAAGTGAAGGGAAATACTTCACTAGATGAGTACAATGCCGCTGTCGAGGATCAATATAAGAAACAGGCGGGAGCAACAACAGTCAGTGTCGAAAAGGTCATGATTGGGGAAGCGCGAGCCTACAAGCGGATTACGCGACTGACTTCGCAAGGACAGGTTGTGCAGGTGATGCAGATCTATTTTCTAGAGAAGAATGTCGCCCATATGCTCTCGTTCGCCGCACTGCCAGGTGACTTTGACAAACTGAGCCCAACATTTAATGGGATCGCCGGTTCGTATTCGCCTGCGCCATAGGCCGTATCCCATTCCCTTCCCTGCGATCAATGAGTTTCGCCAGAGTCGCGTGCTATACTTTTGCCAATAATCACGCGCCAGATAGCTGCACTGGTGGTGAGGTTCAGGTGCGAGGATTGTGGAAAATAACACGACGTTCAATGACCGTAGTGACACTCTAGTTGGCGCGCTGCCAGTCGGCAAGGCCGATCTGCATATCCATACAGCGCATGGTGATGGCCTTGATACGGTTGAGGCGATTATCGACTTTGCTGAGTATCAGACAGATCTCGATCTGATCGCTATTACTGACCATGACGAGGTCGCCGCAGGGTTGGTTGGACGTGAGTATGCCCGCCAACGCGGCTATCGGGTGCAGGTTGTACCGGGGGTTGAGATTACTACCCGTGGTGGGCATCTGCTGGCGCTGAATGTCGAACAGTCCTTTCGGATGCTCCAGCCGCTGGAACAGAGTGTTGACGAGGTATTGGCGGCTGGTGGGATCTGTATCGCGCCACATCCCTACAGTTGGTTGACGACCAGTATTGGCGAACGTGGCTTGCGGCGGCTCTTGCCAGCCGCTGGCGCGGCTAAACTCGCCGGAATTGAAGTCTGGAATCCGTCGCTGGCAGGGAAGGTCTGTCACGAACGGACGAAGCTGGCGAACCTGAAACAATGGCACCTGGCCGAGGTGGGGGGGAGTGATGCCCACGCCGCGGCGTTTGTTGGGAGCGCATTTACGACCTTCCCTGGACGTACCTGGGATGATTTTCAGGCGGCCCTTGACGCACGCACCACTCGGGCTTATGGTCGCTTCTGGTCGGCAGCAGAAGTCCGCCCGATCGCGATCAAGCAGACTGCGCGGGCCTGGTTTGTTAGCCCGGTCGTAAAGATTCGGCGGACGCTCGCACGGCAACAGCCGGAACAGACCACGGTGATCGGTCGGTCAGAGGTGGGACAGTGAAAATCTTGCTGGTTTCGCCATATGATTTTACCTATCCTGGTGGCGCAAATGAACATATTCGCCACCTCGCTGCTGAATACCGTGAGTGGGGACATGAGGTGCGTATCCTTGCTCCGGCCTCGCCAAAGCGACCATTGGCGACCGAGCCAGGATTACACATTATTGGCCGTCCGATGCCGATTCCCGCGAATGGCTCCAATGCCCGTATTACCCTGTCGTTACGGCTATCGGGCCGCGTGAAGGAATATCTGGCCCGCGAAGCTCCCGATGTGATCCACCTGCATGAACCATTGATGCCTGCTTTGCCGTTGACGGTTCTCTATCATGCGGAATGCCGCACGGTGGGGACATTCCACGCCTTCGCTGAGTCCAATCTGGGGTACTTCTATGGGCGACCGCTCTTGCAGCGGATCTTTGAGCGGCTTGATGCACGAATCGCCGTTTCCCAGCCAGCGGCTGATTTTGTTGGCCGATACCTTGGTGGCGACTACGAGATTATCCCGAATGGGATCGAAATTGGGAGTTTGAGCGATTATCAGCCATTGCCGGAGTATCGTGATGGTCGACCCACAATCCTGTTTTTGGGGCGATTTGAAGAGCCACGCAAAGGATTTCGCTACCTGCTACGGGCGTTTGCGCTGGTGCGCGAGCAATATCCAGAGGCGCGGTTGGTCGTTGTTGGCGGTGGTGATCCACAGCGGTTTCGGGAGGAACTGACGCGCTATGGCGCTGGCGGTGTTGAATTTGTGGGCTTTGTGGAAAACAGCCTGAAATCCCACTACTACGCAAGTTGTGACATCTTTTGTTCGCCAGCAACTAAAGGCGAAAGTTTTGGGTTGATCCTGCTAGAAGCGATGGCCTCTGGTCGCCCGGTGGTGGCCTCGCGGATTCCCGGCCATGCCAGTGTCATCACGCATGGCGAAGATGGGTGGCTGGTTGCGCCGCAAGATCCCGTTGCCCTGGCCCTGGCGTTAGTACGCCTGCTGGCTGATCACGAAACCCGTGAACGGATCGCCGTTGCTGGACGGCAGACCGCCCAACGCTATGCGTGGTCAGCGATTGCCCAGCGGGTGCTGGCCCTCTACCAGGCCAATCCTGCGCCAGCGGTGCCTGCCGTGGCTGAACTTGCTGTATCAGCGGGTGTCCAATGATCAATGAGCGAATGCAAGAGTGGGGGCGTGTCCAGGCGCGAAAGATTGCTTCCTGGTTACGCTGGACTGGCCTCACGCCCAATGCGCTGACGGTTATTGGACTGCTGCTGAATATCGGTGTGGCCGTTATTCTTGGTTATGGCTATCTCTTTGTCGGCGGTATCTGTGTCCTGATTGCTGGCCTCTTTGACCTGCTTGATGGGGCAATGGCGAAGATCACCGATCAGGTGACACCGTTTGGTTCGTTCCTCGATTCGACGCTGGATCGCTACTCCGAAGTCATTCTCTATGGTGGCTTGTTGTACTACATCCTCTCGACCGAAGACGCCAAACTTGGGGCAATCCTGATCTATCTGACAATTTGTGGCTCGATCCTGGTTTCCTATGCGCGGGCGCGGGCCGAAGCATTAGGCTATTCGCTGCAAGTGGGGCTATTGGCCCGCCCCGAGCGGATTCTGATTTTGGCGGCGGGGTTGATTCTGGGCTATCCGCTCTGGGCGCTCTGGTTGCTGGCGATTTTCACGAATTTCACTGCCGCCCAACGGATTTTTTATCTCTGGCGCACAACCACGCAATCCGCCCCAAAGACTTCGCCATCTGATCACTAACCGCTGGATCACCTGAAAGGCAACACCGAGATACAGGCGTGGTCGGCCCAGA
>JBDHWF010000206.1:0-5128 GCA_039810045.1 Chloroflexia bacterium | reverse complement strand
CCTGGGCCGGCGGGGGCTATTGCTGATCGCGCCAGTCCTGCTGCTCTGTCTCACCCTGGCCTTCATTCAGCCCCGGCTTGCCAACCATACCATTGAAGCACCGCAGATCGCTGAAACGCCGCAAATCGCGCAGGACAACAGCGCAGCGGATGAGCCAGCCAACGAGCCGAATCAAGAAGCCCCGGCCCCGCCAACCACGACACCACTCCCCAGCGCTGCGGCGAATCCAGCCGTCATGCCCGCTGGCACCACTGTTCCACTCGTCCCTGCTACCACCGTTGTCCCAATCGTACCAACGGCAGCAGTAGCGCCAACGACCGTACCAGCGCCAGTAAACAGTCAGCCGCGTGGCACAACGGTCATTCCGATTCTGATGTACCACTACGTGCGCGTGGTTACTGATCCGAAAGATCAGGTAGGGATCAATCTCTCGGTCAAGCCTGATCTCTTTGCCGCGCAGATGCAATACCTCGCCGAGAACGGATATACCACCCTGACGATGAACGAGGTCTATAAAATCCTCAATGGCGAGAAAACGCTACCAGCCAAACCAATCGCCCTCACCTTTGATGATGGCTACCGCGATTTCTACACTGCGGCCTGGCCGATCTTGCAGCAGTACAACTTGAAAGCGACCAACTACGTCATCACCGATTTTATCGGTTGGGATAACTATATGACCTGGCCGATGTTGCAAGAGCTTGATCAGACAGGCCAGATTGAGCTTGGGTCACACACCCGCTCCCATCCTGATCTGCGCACCCTGAGCCCCGAACGACGCTGGGATGAACTGATCGGCAGTAAAGCGATCCTGGAGCAGGGCCTGGGGCATCCAGTCACCGCCTTCTGCTATCCAGCGGGCTTTTACAACCCCGCCGTGATCGCCGATGTCAAACGGGCGAACTACCTCACCGCCACCACCGTTGAACCAGGCACCAAGCAAAATATCCAGCAAGGCTTACAGATGCCGCGTATCCGCGTGAATGGCCCCGACACCCTCAACGCCTGGATCCGCAAGATCCCCTGAGTCAGGGGCCAAGAAGCACAATATGACGCTATTCAGCAGGCGTGATTGCTCAGAGATTGCGTAGTGCCAGCACTTCACGCGCAGGGCGGCGATCGCCGGTGCAACTGATGCGGCGTGGGGCATTCAGGTAATGCAGCGTAAAGCCGAGACGCTGATAAAGGTCGATGATCCGCGCAGTCGCCTGATTGGAAAGAATCGTCGGGCCGGGATGCTGCGCCAGCCATTCCGCCAACTGCACCTGATCCTGCCAGCTAAAGCCTTCCTTCGTATAGTGGGTAAACTCCACATCATACGGAGGGTCCGCGTAGATCAGATCGCGGCGGTCAAGTGACACCTGCGTAAAGTGGCCGACAGTAAAATCCCAGCACGAGAAAATCTCTCGATAGGGCGTAAAATCAGTGGTGTAGTTGATCGTCTTGTAGCGGCCAAACGGCACATTATATTCGCCCCGCTGATTGAAGCGGCAGAGGCCGTTATACCCCGTGCGGTTGAGGTAATAAAAGAGTTCTGCTGCCTCGGGGCTGTCTTCCTGGCCCGCCGCAATCAGCGCATTGAATCGTTTGCGATAGGCATAGTAGAGATCGGCATCGTAGCGCACGGGCAAAGTGAGCCGTGCGCCACGTTGCAGCCAGCGGTAGAAATTGATCGTGTGGGGGTTAATATCATTTAGCAACGCCTGGGCTGGCGAGAGGCCTAGCGCAATCGCTAACCCACCACACAACGGCTCAACCAAACGACGGTTCCGATACGGTGCCCACAGCGGCTGCAAATAGGGGACAAGCCAACGCTTACCGCCCGCCCACTTCAGTGGGGGACGAATCGCGGCGTCACTCTTCCCAGCGCTGGTGGTGGCGGCCACCGGGCGCGCAACTACTGTAGACTGTACGGACACTCGTTAATCCTACCCTCCAATGTAGCATAGCATAGATTTTTCCCTTGCCTAGATTGTCCGTGCAGGTAATTTCGGCCAGATTGTCAAAAACAGTGCTATAGTGGGCAGACGAACGATCGGAAATCAGCTACGAAAGGAAGGTTGCTGATGGTCACCCAGGAAGATCCACAGGCTGTCGTCAATTCCCTAAACAAGGTGCGGCAATATCGCCAGTTCCGGCCCGACCCGCTGCCCGAGGAAACATTAGCCACCTTGCTGGAAATTGCGCGCTGGACAGGTAGTTCACGAAACACCCAGCCGTGGCAGTTCATCGCCATTACCGACAAAGCCCAACTGCAAAAACTCAGCGCCTTGCGCGAAGCAATCAATTGGATCGCCGACGCCCCTGCTGGGATCGCGATCGTGCTGGATGGCACGAACCCCACCAGCGAATCATATGACGAAGGCCGCGTGACCGAACGCCTCCTGATTGGCGCACATCTCCTGGGCCTGGGTGGTGGCATCGGCTGGTTCGGCGACGATGCCCAGCAGCAACAAGCCAAGGAGATCCTGGGGGTTCCTGCGGCCCAAACTGCCCGCGCGGTGGTCGCGCTCGGCTACGTAAACACCTCCCGCGATCCACGACCAAACCGCGCCACTGGTGGCCGCAAACCGCTGGCTGATATCGCCAGCCACAATCGCCTGGGGGAGCCATTTACTGCGTAGCAGTGCCAGCACACTGCCACCAGCAAATGCCTTGACATTGGCCCACATCGACTGCTATGCTTCGCCTTGCGCGAAGGGCTTTGCCACTTCGTGTGATAATTTTACGGGCAATGATCGGGAGTAGTAATTTCTCCACTACAGCGAGCCGGAGACTGGTGAAAATCCGGCACTGTGAGAGGTGAACTCGCCCAGGAGCCTCGATAGTGACGATGCATTCCTAGCTATCGTCGGTTGACCACCGTTAGCAGGTCGAGAGCGGATCAACGGGTACGATGCCGCGCCACATGGGGCTATAGCTCAGCTGGGAGAGCGCAACACTGGCAGTGTTGAGGTCAGGGGTTCGAGCCCCCTTAGCTCCACCATCAGGCGCCGGGCCACCCATTGATCAAGCCGGGTGGTACCGCGAGCAGCGCCCTCGTCCCAGCAGATTTGGACGAGGGCGAATTTGTTTAACCGTATGGCGGATAAGGCAGGGGGCTCGTGGACAGTGATCACACTCCAGGGAACACCACTATCACCGCGATCAGCCGTGATGCTGGCGGCGTGCCCGCCCTTTGCCTTGCCTAATGCTCCCGCTACCCTGTAATACCGCAACGACATCAACCTTTTATTGTCGGAGGACGACCGATGAACGACGAACAATCCGCCGCACCAACCGCCATTGAGCGGGGGGAACGGTATACTCCCAACACGATTGAACCAAAATGGCAACAACGCTGGTTGGAAACTGGGCTCTACCGCACTGATCTGACTCTGGATGATGGGCGGCCCAAGTTCTACAACCTGATGGAGTTCCCCTACCCTTCGGCGGAAGGGTTGCATATCGGGCACACCTACACCTATGGCGGCGCTGACACCAATGGCCGCTTTCAACGGATGCGTGGCTACAACGTCTTTGAGCCGATGGGCTTTGATGCGTTCGGGATCCACTCGGAAAATTACGCCCTGAAGTTGAATATCAACCCAATGCAACTGACGGCCCAAACAACGAACCGCTACCGCTATGAACAACTGGGACGGATTGGCGCGATGTTCGATTGGGAACATACAGTCGATACGAGCCAGCCCAACTACTATCACTGGACCCAGTGGATCTTCTTGCAACTGTTCAAAGCAGGGCTGGCGATCCGCAAGGAAGCCCCGGTCAACTGGTGCCCCTCTTGTCTGACGGTGTTGGCAAACGAGCAGGTGATCAGTGGTCATTGCGAACGGTGCGGCACAGCGGTCATTCAGCGCGAGTTGACCCAGTGGTTCTTTGCGATCACCAAATACGCTGACCGCCTGCTGGATGGATTGCAGAAACTGGACTGGCCCGATGAGAGCAAGACCCGGCAAGCGAACTGGATCGGGCGGAGCGAAGGCGCAGAGCTGATCTTCACCGTGGCCGAAGGAGAGCAGCCCATCCCCGTCTTCACCACCCGCCCTGATACGGTCTTCGGAGCGACCTACGTTGTGCTGGCCCCAGAGCATAAGCTGGTGTCCCAAATCACGACCGCCGCCGAGCAGGCAACGGTGACAGCGTATGTCGAGCAGGCGAAAACGGCCACAGAGATTGAGCGCACCGATGCGGGCCGCGAAAAGACCGGGGCGTTTACCGGGGCGTACGCGATCAATCCGGCGACTGGCGCACAGGTGCCGATCTGGGTGGCCGACTACGTACTGGTGCAGTATGGCACCGGGGCGATCATGGCGGTCCCCGGTCACGATGAGCGCGACTACGAGTTCGCCAAGAAGTTTGCCCTGCCAATAGTCGAAGTGATCAGCAGCAGCGAAGGAATCGCCGAAGCGGCCTACACTGGCCCAGGCACGCTGATCAACTCCGGGCAGTTCGATGGACTGGACAGCGACGCCGCCAAGAGCGCGATCACCAGTTGGCTGAACGAGCGTGGCGCAGGGACGCCCAAAGTCACCTACAAACTGCACGACTGGTTAATCTCCCGCCAACGCTACTGGGGGCCACCAATCCCGATCATCTACTGCCCGAAAGATGGCATTGTCCCCGTGCCAGAAGCCGACCTGCCCGTAATCTTGCCGGAGATCGACAACTTCCGCCCCACTGGTACTGGCAAGTCGCCGCTGGCGTCGGTCGAGTCATTCTTCAAGACGACCTGCCCGATTTGCGGCGGGCCAGCCGAGCGCGAAACCGATGTGTCAGATAACTTCCTGGATTCCGCCTGGTATTTCATCCGCTATCCCAGCACCGAGTGGGACGACCGCCCATTCGATCCAGAGCGCACGAACGATTGGGTGCCAGTCGATATGTACTTTGGGGGCAAAGAACACGTCGTCATGCACCATCTCTACGCCCGCTTCATCACGATGGCCTTGCACGACATGGGCTACCTGCCCTTCGAGGAGCCATTCAAGAAGTTGCGGTTACACGGCTTCGTCACCAAAGATGGTGCGAAGATCAGCAAGTCGCGGGGGAATGTGGTCAACCCTGACGACTATATCCAGCGGGTCGGATCTGACGCCTTTCGCACTTACCTGCTCTTCATGGGACC
>JBDHWF010000205.1:0-5224 GCA_039810045.1 Chloroflexia bacterium | reverse complement strand
GGGTAAAACCACCGCCCTGGCGATGATCGATAAGGGTGCTGATATCATCTTTGGTGCTGGCGGTAATACTGGCAATGGTGCGCTCGGTGCGGCGGCTGAGAAGAAAGATAAAGGGGTGCTGGTGATCGGTGTTGACACCGATCAGTACGAAACGGTCACTGAGGCCCAGCCCTATATTCTCACCAGTGCGATCAAATTGCTGACTCCTGGCGTCTTTAATCTGGTCAAATCAGTGCAGGATAATACGTTCAAGTCTGGCAATGTGGTTGGTGATGTTGGCCTTGCGCCCTATCATCAGCAGGAAAGCAAAGTCACAGCAGAGATCAAGACGAAGATCGAGAAGCTCACTGCCGACTTGAAGAGCGGGGCACTGAAGACTGGCGTTCCACCTGTCAAGCCATAGGGCAGAGCGGGCCGCGTCTCAGAAAGAACTTCTGAGATGCGGCCCGCTTTCAGTAAGCACACGATCCCTACGGATCACCCACCCTCACATAGCAGCGTCTTCCTTGGCGCACTGACCCAGTAAGGACAAAGAATGGCTGAGCAACAAGCCAGCAGTGGACAAAGTGCGACACCGCAACGTTGGCTGGTGTTGCGACGAATTGGGCAAAGCCTGCTTTTGCCCGTGCTGGCGATATTCACCGCCCTGCTGATCGGTTTGCTGATTATCTGGGTGACGACGGGCAGTATCAGCACGGCCTTCGCTGCCTATGCTGGCCTGTTCACTGGTGCGTTTGGCTCGCCCGAGGCGATTGCTGGCACCCTGGTGCGCACAACACCCTACATCTTGACTGGGCTGGCAGTGGCGTTGGCGTTTAAGTGTGGCTTGTTCAACATTGGGGCCGAAGGGCAATTAGCGTTGGGTGCGCTCTGCGCTGCCTGGGTGGGTTATCGCTTCGAGTTACCAGCGGTGATCCATCTGCCACTGACGATTTTGGCCGGAATCGTTGGGGGTTTTCTCTGGGGTCTGGTGCCGGGACTACTCAAGGCGCGGACAGGCGCACACGAAGTCATTACAACGATTATGATGAACTATCTCGCATTGCAAATTGTGCAGTTGCTGCTGAGTGGCCCAATGAAAGCCCCCGGTTCAGTCGCTTCGCAAACGCCGCCCCTCGCTCCCAGTGCCTGGTTGCCAATGCTGATACCGTCGTTGCAGTTGCATAGTGGGGTGCTGTTGTCGCTGCTGGTCGCTTTTGGGCTTTCCTGGTTTATTGGCAAAAGTGTCTGGGGCTTTGAGCTACGCACAGTAGGTTTGAATCCGGCTGCCGCCCGTTATGCAGGAATGCCCGTCGCGCGGAATGTCGTGCTGGCGATGGCCCTCAGTGGTGCGTTGGCCGGACTTGCCGGCGCAGTGGAGGTCGCCGGGGTCGCCCTTGACGCTACTTCGGTAACGCCATTGGGCAGCCGCTATTTCGGCCTGGGGTTTTCGACTGGGTATGGGTTCGACTCAATCGCGGTGGCCTTGCTCGGGCGTAGTAATCCGCTCGGTGTGGTTGCTGCCGCCCTCCTCTTTGGTTCGTTGCGGGCAGGGGCCACGCGAATGCAGTTTGATACGCAGGTGCCGAGTGAGATCATTTCGGTTATTCAGGCGTTGATCCTCCTCTTTGTTGCCGCCGAAGCAATCGTGCGACGCTTGTATCGGATCCGTACTCCAGTCGATACGACCCAGCCAGCGCTGACGAGTGGGTGGGGAGAGAAAGTCGCGTGAGTCTACTACTCAGCTTACTGATCACGACCCTGACCTTTGCTACGCCAATCACTCTTGGTGCGCTGAGTGGGGTAGCCTGCGAACGGGCGGGCGTGGTCAATATTGCGATTGAAGGGATGATGCTGACAGCAGCCTTTGCTGCTTTTTGGGCCGCTGTGACCACTGGCAACCTGTTAATTGCCGTGATCGTCGCCATGCTGGCGGGGGTATTGCTGGCGGCGCTCCACGCGGCGCTGGCTATCACCTTTAAGGTTGATCAGATTATCAGCAGCACCGTGATCAATATTCTGGGCTTTGGCCTGACCAGCTACCTCTATGGGCAGTGGTACGCACGCAATGCCCCCAGCACGCCCGGTACGCTGCCGAGTATCGCCCTCCCTGGCACCACCATTACCATTCGCGTTTTGGGGTTATTGGCGATCGTGTTGGTAATCGTGTTGCATTTCGTCCTGAAAGATACTCCTTGGGGCTTACGGGTACGGGCTGTGGGCGAGCATCCACACGCTGCCGAGACTGTGGGCATCGATGTACGGCGGGTGCGATACAGTGCCGTGCTACTTGGTGGGGTATTCGCTGGGCTCGGTGGTGCCCATTTTGTTCCGGGCTACGTGCCGTCATTTTCACCAGGGATGACGGCGGGGTATGGCTTTATTGCGCTGGCTGCAATGATTTTTGGGAAGTGGCGGCCACTGGGGGCCTGGGCTGCGGCGCTCTTTTTCGGCTTCACCCTGGCCTTGCAAATTACGTTGCAGACCTACCACGTGCCAGTTGATACGCGCATTATTGGGGCCTTACCCTACCTCGCCACGCTGATTGTGCTGGCGGGCTTCGTGGGGCGATCAACGCCGCCCGCTGCGGATGGCGTGCCGTATTGAGGAACGAGTGATGGCAGATCAGGTCCCATCCGCAGCTAACACCACTGGCGTAACCAGTGCGCTGACCAGGCCAGCAGCAATTGAGGCGCGGGCGGTCACGAAACGGTTTCCAGGGATTGTGGCAAATGATCAGGTCAGTTTTGCAGTAGCGCCAGGTGAGGTTCATGCCTTGCTTGGCGAGAACGGTGCGGGCAAATCGACCCTGATGAATATCCTGTATGGTCTTTATACGCCAGACGAAGGGGAGATCCTGGTCAACGGGGTGCCAACGATCTTTCGGAACCCGCGTGAGGCGATCGCGCAGGGGATCGGCATGGTTCATCAGCACTTCATGCTGATTCCGCCACTGACCGTGACCGAGAATATTATGCTTGGCAACGAGAGTCGGCGCGGCGTATTTCTGGATCGGGGGGCCGCAGCAGCCCGAATTACCGCGCTATCGGAGCGCTATGGGCTGGCCGTCAATCCTGAGGTCTTGGTGGGTGATTTGTCCGTTGGCGCCCAACAGCGGGTAGAAATTCTCAAGGCGTTTTATCGCGACGCCAATGTGCTGATTCTTGATGAGCCGACAGCCGTGCTGACGCCACAGGAAGCGGACGACCTCTTTGCGATTATGCGTGGTCTGCGCGAAGAAGGAAAATCACTGATCTTCATCACCCACAAGCTGCGCGAGGTGCTGGCAATCGCGGATCGCATTACCGTACTGCGTGGCGGTAAGGTCGTGGGGCAGGCGAACGCCGACGATGTGACCGAAGCGGAGCTAGCCAGAATGATGGTGGGACGTGATGTGCATCTGTATGAGGATGATCACGCGAACACCACTATTGTAACTGAAGAAGGAGCGGTGGCGGCGGCGTTGGGGCTCTCGGCGGTTGCCCCAGAACACCCGCTTGAATTCCAGGAACCGCCGACCAGTGCCAGCGTATTGCGGGTTGAGAGCCTGACCGTGCAGGTACCGGGGGCAACCCAACCAGCCCTGAACGATATTTCCTTCACGATCGCCGCAGGCGAGATCTTTGGGATCGCTGGGGTGGAAGGGAATGGTCAGTCGGAATTGGCGGGTGCACTGACAGGATTACGACAGGCTGATGGCGGTCATGCGTATCTCTATGATCTGGAAATTACGAACCGCTCACCACGTGCGCTGATTGCGGCAGGCGTGGCCCATATTCCCGAAGATCGGCAGAAGGATGGGCTGGTATTGCTCTATCCAATTAGTGATAACCTGATTCTTTCCACCTATCGGCAGCCGCCATTTGCACATGGGATCGCCTTACGGTTTGGCGTCATCAGGGATTTTGCTCAGCAACTGATTACCCGATTTGATATTCGCGCGGGGCGTGGTGGCGTGTCATTGCCCGCCGCCGCGCTCTCTGGCGGAAATCAGCAGAAGGTGATTGTCGCGCGTGAGCTATCGCGCCCCATTCGGTTTTTAGTGGCGGCGCAGCCCACGCGGGGGCTTGATGTTGGCTCAATCGAGTTTATCCACGCCCAGTTGCTGGCGCAACGCGAGCAAGGGTTGGCGATCTTGTTACTTTCAGCCGAACTTGATGAATTGCTGGCCCTCGCTGATCGTATCGGCGTACTCTATCGCGGCAAACTGGTGGCAGTGCTACCCCGCGCTGAAGCAACCCGTGAACGGTTGGGATTGCTGATGGCAGGCGGGCAAGCAAGCCATACCCCTTAGCGCTGGCGCTGTAAGGCGATGAGTGGAATGATGCGGCTGGTACGGTCCTGATAGGTTTTTAGGAACGGCAGTTTGGTCGACATTTGCTCATAGATCGTGGTGCGTTCTGGTTCTGGCACTATGGTCGCCGTGGCTGGAAACTGCTCAGTGCCAACCTCAACCGTAACGGCAGGGTTGGCGACCAGATTGTGAAACCAGCCAGGGTGCGTATCGGCCCCAGCCGCAGAGGCGAAGATCATTAGCTTGTCGCCATCCTGCCAGTAGCCCAGGGGGGTTGTGCGGGACTTGCCGCTTTTCGCGCCGATAGTCGTGAGGAGTAGTAAGGGCGCATTGGCGAATGGGCCGCCCACTTTGCCTGCATTGGCCCGAAACTCCTTGATGATCTGGTCATTGAAGTTGGCGCTGGATTGTTTGGTGGACATCGTGTTGTTGCTCCTTACCGATCACTACTCACGCTGTTCACCAAAGCATACCCGAAAATCAGGCGGTGAAGCGATAGCCGAGGCCCCGCACGGTAAGCAGGTGGACGGGCGCGCTGGGCTGCGGTTCGATCTTCTCCCGCAGCCAGCGAATATGTACATCGACGGTGCGTGTGTCCACGGGGTAATCGTAGCCCCATACGCGTGATAATAATGCTTCGCGGGAGAGTACTACGCCAGCGTGGCGCGCCAGACAGAGCAAGAGATCGAACTCTTTGGGCTTCAACGCCAGGGCTTTCCCTGCCCAGGTTGCCTGATGGCGGGCCGAGTCAATCAGCAATGGGCCTACTTCCAGCGTTGGGGGGATGGTTGGTGCAGCTTCGGGGGCGGTGATTTCGCTGCGGCGGATCAGCGCCTTGATCCGCGCAAGCAGTTCACGCATCAGAAACGGTTTGGTCAGGTAATCATCAGCGCCGAGTTCCAGGCCGAGAACCTTATCGAGTTCCCCTTCTCTAGCCGTCAACAGCAGAAT
>JBDHWF010000204.1:0-5234 GCA_039810045.1 Chloroflexia bacterium | reverse complement strand
ACCGTCTCCGGAGCATCAGCGAGGCTCTCGTTCACTTCGATGACTTCGCCTGCCAGTGGTGCGTAGATATCTGACACTGCCTTGACCGACTCGACCACGCCAAACGCCTGACCGATATTCAGTTGATCACCAACTTTGGGGACTTCCACATAAGTGACATCGCCCAACTCGCTCTGCGCGAATTCGGTGATCCCCACCGTGGCAATATCACCATCGATTTTGACCCATTCGTGATCTTTGGTGTACTGCCGATCTGTCGGTAAGTTGCTCATCCTTCGCCCTCCGTTACCTGCTCACACGTTCCGTAAAATACTGGTTATGCTTTGCCCGGTCGCTTATAGAACGGGGTCTTGACCTGCTCGGCCTGCACTGGCTTACCACGAATCACAATCGCGAGCGGCTTGCCTACACCCGCCGCCGCCCGGTTAACCAGGGCCAGCCCAATACTCTGGCCCAAGGTTGGCGAATGGGTTCCACTCGTCACCTGCCCCACAGTCGCCCCATCAACCTGCACGTCGTAGCCAGCGCGGGGCGCACCGCCGCGCTCGGTCATTTGGAAACCAACCAAGCGCCGCGCTGGTTTCTCGTCGCGTACCTTGAGCAGGGCATCACGTCCGATGAAATCACCTTTGTCAAAATTGACCGCCCACGACAGGCCTGCTTCAAGCGGGTTAATCTCCTCGGTCAATTCATGCCCATAGAGCGCCATCTTCGCTTCAAGGCGCAAGGTATCGCGCGCGCCCAGGCCAATTGGCTGCAATCCTTGCGCGCGACCAGCCTCTAGTAAACCACGCCAAAAGCGCTCGCTCTCGGCGATGGGGAAGTAGAGTTCAAAGCCATCCTCGCCAGTGTAGCCAGTGCGCCCGATGATCGTCTGAACCCCAAAGACCGGGGCTTCCACCAGATCAAAGTAGGGCAAGGCCGCCAGGTCAGCGGTGGTCAACGGGTCAAGGATTGCTTCAGCGTTGGGGCCTTGCAGCGCCAACATCCCCGTTTGATCAGACAGATCATCGATGGTCAGCTCCCACTCAGGATGTTCAGCGCGGCGTTCTTGCATCCAGGCAACATCGCGTTCGCGGTTGGCCGCATTGACCACGATGAACCAGGAGGTTGGCAACCGATAAATAAAGAGGTCGTCGATCACGCCCCCATCGGGTTTACATAGCAGAGCATAGCGCGATGACCCTTCCTTTAGGGTCGCCATATCGTTGGTGACAAGCCATTGGAGATATGGCAGCGCATCAGGGCCACTGACGATCACCTGGCCCATATGGCCGAGGTCAAAGAGGCCCGCCGCAGTACGCACGGCCCGATGTTCCTCAATATCGCCAGAGTAGCGCACGGGCATATCCCAGCCGCCAAACTCCACCATCTTTGCGCCCATCTCGCGGTGTACTGCATTGAGTGCTGTCTGGCGTAATTCGCCCGTGGACGCCATTCCTCAACCTCCCCTTACACGCCTGGCGGCAATCGCCTGCTACAGTGTATAAACTGGCGCCGAGTATAGCATATGCAGTCAGCACCACAGTGGTACGTTTCCCAGGCACAGCGCAGTCGCCACGCTCCTCCTGCCTCACTGGCCTTATGCTGACAACGCCGCCTGCCCCGCAGCTGGCGGATTGGTCGGCGCTGGTGCGCGATACCAAGCGGTCATGATCAGTTGCAGGAGGTAGACGAGGCCCAGCGTCAGCAGTGGCGTGGCGGCCAGCAGGCCTAGCAGCCAGGGGGCGCTGAGGGTGATCCCTGAGGTACGCAGCAGCATGAATAGGCCATAGGCATTGTTGAGACTGTGGATCAGGATTGGGGCATAGAGCGAACCGGTCAGGGCATAGGCCAGGCAGGCAATGGCACCCAGCCCAAACAACACCAGCCTTTGTCCATCCTCATCTCCGCCGCTGTGCGCACTCGCAAACAACTGGCTGGAGATAATGGTAGCAATCAGGCAGGCCACGCCCGCCGTAAGAAAACGGAAGCGTGGTGCAAACTGCTGGATGCCATCATACAGCCCACGAAAGATCAGGCCACGATAGAGGAATTCTTCAGCAATTGGTGCCCCAATTGCTACGACCAAAATGGCGCTGAGATCGTGGGAGAAGCTCGCGCCAAGCCGAAGTGTATTCAGGATCTGCCGATCTGCGGCGGCGTCACCCGCTGACAGTTTTGCAGACAGCCACGCGAACGCGGTTATGAGCAGGAAACCACCAACGGTCGTCAGCACGATGCGCCGGGGCAACGCCAGCGTCAGACCAAGCTCGGTTGGGGCGAGGGCGCGACGGCGCAGCCCCAGCAGCAGCAGCAACCCCAGCAGGACAAAAAAAACGAACTGCAGGATTAGCGTCCATTGCTCCTGCGGCAACGCGGTCACGCTTTGCTGGGACGTACGGGAGGGCTGCACCAGCCACAGGGCAAGGATCGGACTGCATAGCGTAAGGCCAAAACCCAGGAGCGCATACCACCAGCGCCACGGTCCCGCTTCCAGGTGAATTATCCGCATCTGCAACTACCTCTTCCCTGCATCATCACGCTACCAGGACACTACCAGGGACTACCCGTTAGCCAGCATCATACAACTGCTGTACCGGGGCAATCTACGCACCAAACGCTTATTTCGCTTCAACGGTGCATTGCCTAGGCCATGTGGGCATTCCGCCGCCCCTTGCATTCAACACCACCCATGATACAATCGCCACAGCACCAGTCTCCATGACCCTGATGGTCGGGGTTCGACACCGGAGTGGTGGGCTAGGACACGGGGCAGGTGGGGCAACCCAACTGTGGGGCGTCGGCCTCCTCGTGGATAGTGCATGGAGGAATAGTTCCTATGGCAAAGATTGTCTTCGATCACGTCTACAAGCGGTATGAGAACAGCGACCAATTCGCTGTCTCCGATCTTTCCCTCGACATCAATGATGCAGAATTCCTGGTTCTCGTTGGCCCCTCTGGTTGCGGCAAGTCCACCGCCCTGCGGATGCTCGCCGGACTGGAAGAGATCAGCGATGGCAGCATCTACATTGGTGATCGCCGCGTCAACGATCTACCACCACGCGACCGTGATATCGCCATGGTCTTCCAGAACTATGCGCTCTACCCACACATGAGCGTGTATGACAATATGGCCTTCGCGTTGAAGCTGCGCCGCGTCAACAAGCAGGAGATTGACCGCCGCGTGCGTGAGGCTGCCGAAATTCTCTCGATCACCCCGTATCTCAGCCGCCGCCCGAAGGCCCTCTCTGGTGGACAGCGCCAACGCGTTGCCCTGGGTCGCGCTATCGTGCGCGAACCAGCCGCCTATCTGATGGACGAACCGCTGTCGAACCTGGACGCGAAGCTGCGGGTCCAAACTCGCGCTGAGATTCAGAAACTCCACCGCCGCCTCAACGTCACCACGATTTATGTCACCCACGACCAAGTTGAAGCGCTGACGATGGGTGATCGGATTGTGGTAATGCGTGACGGCCTGTTGCAACAGTTCGACACCCCGCAGAATCTTTACGACAAGCCAGCGAATATGTTTGTCGCGGGATTCATTGGGTCGCCATCGATGAACTTCATGCCCGCCAAGGTTGAGAGCGATGGCGAAGGGCTATATGTCGCAGAGTCAGGCTTCAAGCTACGCGTGCCACGCGAACACGAAGCGAAGCTCGCCTCGCACAAGGGCCAGCAGATCGTCTTTGGGATTCGCCCCGAAGATATCGAAGTACAAGAGTTCGCGGAAGAATCGTATCGCGGAGCAACCGTACAATCCCGCGTCGAAGTGACTGAGCCGCTCGGCAGTGAGATTCAGTTGCACGCCACCACCGCCGATCATCAGGACAACCTGGACAAGATCGCTGTGGAAGAAGGAGCAGCCACTGATGTCTTCGTGGCCCGCGTTGACCCCCGCGTGCGCGTAGCCGCTGGTGATGTAATTCCGCTGGCGTTCAATATGCAGAATATGCACGCCTTCGACCCACAGACCCAGGAAGCGTTAGTCTAAGCAGCGTTTGCCAATAAACGGGGCGGGGCATAATGCCCCGCCCCGTCCCTCTTGTTCATTGCGGCAATCATACGCTCACTGCTCGGAAAAATCCTGCCCATTCTGCGTTTGCTGAATACGTGGCAATTGCTCGGCAAATCGCTCATCTTGCTCATTCTCACGCGGAATCACGATAAACTCTGGTGGCTGCCATTCCCGCATTGTCGCCTGATGCACCGCTTCGGGATCGTGGCTGAGTTTGCCAGTCGCAGGATCGTAAGCGTATCCCTCTGCCACCTTGGCGATATAGAGCGGCACATTCCGCCGCCGTAACTCGCGCAAGAGGGTTTCAAGCCCCTCGCTCTCATGCCGCCCCAGCCGATCTAACGTATGCACCACAATCGCCGTGGCCTCACCAGAGGCAATCGCCCCGATCAGGCGGGCGATCCCATCGCGGGTCAGCGAAGTGTTCGGGCTATCCTCCACAATCGTCAACGACTCACTGATGGTATAACCAAGCGCTTCGGCCAACTCACGACCAGCAGCAACCTGCTGTGCAGTTGATGTGCGATCAAGTTCGTTATATTGCGAAGCCCGAGCGTAGATGATGATCCCTTGCCCATTGCCAATACGCGGCGCTGATTGCTGCTCCATATCCTGTCCCTCCCTACACATACTGCTCTGTTTACCACCACCAGCGGCGTTTGCCCCCTGCTGCCTCTTTGGGCCGGGTAGGCGTCAGCAGGGGGCCACCCGGTGGCACGGTTGGCTTACGGCCAGGATCAAAGAGCCACTCGGCTACTGGTTCCCCGCCGGTCAGGTGTTGCCGCGCGATCTGCCGTACGGCCTCTGGGGTGAGCCGATTGTAGAAAACGGGGCCAGGATAGACATTCATTGAGGGGCTTTGCTCACAACGATTACGGCAGGCGCTTTGCTGAATGGAAACTTGGTCGGTGATCCCCAGTACAGCTAACTCCTCTTCCAGCGCTTGCAACAATTCTTTCGGCTGAAAGCGCGAACAGGTTGGACCACAACAGATATGGACACGATAGGGGGCTTTGTCGAGCATCGCTGAATATCCTTTAGAGCGCAGGCAAAACCCTGCGGCAGAAACGTTCTCTTTTCAGTATACCCTGTTCGCAGAGGGCCGACAGGACTGTTCCTATCCAACGCCTACGTTGCGGCTCAGCGGTCCACGATGATCGCTGATCAGCAGAAACTCACACGGAGCAGGATCAAGATTCTGCAATGCTTGGGGGAGCGTGGTGGTAAATAAGGC
>JBDHWF010000203.1:0-5280 GCA_039810045.1 Chloroflexia bacterium | reverse complement strand
GACAACATCCAGATGACGGTGGAGTTGACGAGTCCGGTGGCGGTGGAGGCGGGGTTACGCTTCGCCATCCGCGAAGGGGGCCGCACGGTCGGCGCCGGTGTCGTTACCGAAATTATTAAGTAAGCTGAGAGGGTAGGGGAGCATGGCCACGACTAAGAAGACGAGCCAGAAGATCCGCATTCGCCTCAAAGCCTATGATCACAAGATTCTGGATCAGGCGGCGGTCAAGATTGTGGAGACTGCGGAAAGCACTGGCGCGAAGGTGGCAGGTCCAGTACCGCTGCCAACGCGGATCGAGCGGTACACGGTGATGCGCTCGCCTTTCATTGATAAAGACTCGCAAGAGCACTTTGAGATGCGGACGCACAAGCGACTGATCGATGTGCTTGAACCAAGCCAGAAGACCATCAGTGCGTTGATGCGCCTGAACTTGCCTGCTGGTGTCGATATCGAGGTCAAGCTCTAGCGCCGGGTGGGTTTTACTGGTTGGCAAACTGCCGCCAGTTGCCATAGATGGGCCGACAAATCGTCGGCTGACTCATGCTCGACCAGCGTTTGCTGACGCTGGCGAGCCAATGGGAAGGGAACCAAAGGGAGATGATCGAAGGACTACTCGGGCGGAAGTTGGGGATGACGCAGATCTTCAACGAGCGCGGCGAGACAGTGCCAGTCACTGTGCTTGAAGTTGGCCCATGTGTTGTGACCCAGATCAAGACCGTGAAGAAAGACGGTGTGAGTTCAGTGCAGCTTGGCTTCGGCACGAAGAAGCGGCTGAATCAGCCCGAACGCGGGCACCTGAAGGCAAGCGGAGCGCAGTCACGTCACCTGCGCGACATGAAGAACGACAATGATGACGAGTACACCGTTGGTCAGACGATTGACGCCTCGTTCTTCAATGTTGATGACGAAGTTGATGTCACTGGTACCTCAAAAGGGAAGGGGTTCCAGGGCGGGATGAAGCGGCACGGCTTCCGTGGTGGTCCTAAGACCCACGGGCAATCTGACCGCTCTCGTGCGCCAGGTTCGATTGGCGCGACCACAACCCCAGGGCGGGTCTTTAAGGGCCAGCGGATGGCTGGACATATGGGCCACGAGCGGGTCACTGTGCAGAACCTGCGGGTGGTACGGGTTGATCCTGAGCGCAATGTGTTGCTCGTGAAGGGCTCAGTACCAGGACCAAACGAAGGATTGTTGTTGGTGCGCCGGGCGATCAAGCGTCGAGAAGCGGCGGCGTTGAAGTGAGAAGTTAGGAGGGTCGAGCGGTCGCGTGGTGGCGAGTTTCCTCCGCCCGTTCGCGAACTTCTCACTTCCGTTGGAGAGCAGCGATGCAGATCGATGTCATTAACTTAGAAGGTAAAGTCACCGGCCAAGTTGAGGTCAGTGAATTTGTCTTTGGGATTGAACCGAATACTTCAGTGATGCACCAGGCCTTGGTGCGGCAGCACGCCAATAAGCGGCTTGGTACGCACAGTACCAAGACGCGGGGCGAAGTTCGTGGTGGTGGCCGGAAGCCCTGGAAACAAAAGGGAACTGGTCGTGCGCGGCAGGGTTCTACTCGTGCCCCACACTGGCGGCATGGTGGCGTTGTCTTTGGCCCGAAGCCGCGTGATTACACGCAGGCAATGCCGAAGCGGATGCGGCGATTAGCGTTGCGCTCAGCCTTGTCGGCCAAGCTGCGCGATGGGCAGGTGGTTGTTGTGGACTCGTTCGGCGACCTGGAAGGGCGGACGAAGGCAATGGTCACATTCCTTGGGCAGCTTGATGCGGCGCGGGGCAACCTGATCGCTACTGGGGCCAAGCAAGAGAACCTGATCCATGCAGCGGCTAACTTGCCGGATGTCAAGACGCTGTTGGTCAACTACCTCAATCTGCATGATATGTTGAAGAATGCCCGCTTGATTCTGGATCGCGAAGCACTTGAGTATATTGAGCAGACCTGGGGCGAAGAAAGTGAACTGCGGTTGCGGTTAGTCAGGAGGGCAGCGTAATGGCATCGATCCAGAGCTACCACGATGTCCTGATTCGCCCGCTGATCACCGAGAAAGGTACCAGGCTGATTGACCAGGGCCAGTACGTTTTCGAGGTGCATCGCGAGGCGAATAAGATTCAGATTCGTGAGGCTGTCGAGCGCACCTTCAATGTGAAGGTCAAGGCGGTCAATACGATGAATATGCCGCGCAAAGAGCGGCGGCGGGGTCGGACGATTGGTTCGATTCCAGGCTGGAAGAAGGCGATCGTCACGCTCCAAACTGGGGAGCGGATCGATATCTTCGAAGCCTAGGTAGTCGTTGCGGCTACTATGATGAATAGTTGGCCCGCTGCAAATGGGCCACAGTTTCAGGAGAGGTAATGGGGCGTGTTGACGCCCGATTACCCCAGGTCCTGGCAAGGAGCGAGGAAGTGCCGGTCAAGAAGTACAAACCTACATCGCCTGGGCGGCGGGGGATGTCGGTCTCGACATTCGAGGAGATCACCCGCAAGACGCCTGAGAAGAGTTTGCTGGAGCCGTTGAAGCGGCACGCCGGACGGAATAATCAGGGACGGGTGACAACACGCCACCGTGGTGGTGGGCACAAGCGGATGTATCGGATCATCGACTTCAAGCGCAATAAGATCGGCGTTGCGGCGAAGGTCTTTTCGATTGAATACGATCCGAACCGCTCAGCCCGCATTGCCCTGTTGCATTACGCCGATGGCGAGAAGCGCTATATCATCGCGCCAGTAGGCGTGCGGGTTGGCGATACCTTGATGTCTGGCCCCGAGGCTGAGATTCGGGCGGGCAATGCGTTGCCGTTGCGAAATATCCCGCTTGGTAGTCAGGTTCACAACATTGAGTTGAACCCCGGCCAAGGGGGCAAGATGGTGCGGAGTGCTGGTGCCTCTGCGCAGGTGCTGGCGAAGGTCGGCGAGCAAGTACAACTGCGGATGCCTTCTGGTGAAGTGCGAATCGTGCGGATTGACTGCATGGCGACACTTGGTCAGGTAGGGAACGTCGATCATCAGAATATTACGATTGGGAAAGCTGGGCGCAACCGCTATCTTGGGAAGCGGCCCACGGTTCGTGGTTCTGTGATGAACCCCCGCGATCACCCACATGGTGGTGGTGAGGGTAAAGCGCCAATTGGTGG
This sequence comes from Chloroflexia bacterium, assembly GCA_039810045.1. Classification (GTDB taxonomy): domain Bacteria; phylum Chloroflexota; class Chloroflexia; order Thermomicrobiales; family CADCWN01; genus CADCWN01. The sequence continues at coordinate 2,152 of JBDHWF010000203.1, read as the reverse complement.
TCAACCGAAGACCCCATGGGGCAAACCGGCGATGGGCTATCGCACTCGCCGCAACAAATCGACTGATAAGTATATTGTGCGGCGTCGCGGCACTGGCCGCTAACGGGCGACGAAGGAGCAGAGATGGTTCGGTCTTCCAAAAAGGGGCCTTTCATTGATCCGAAACTGTTAGACAAAGTTCGGAAGATGAACAGCAACAATGAGCGACGTGTCGTGCGCACCTGGTCGCGCGATTCAACGATTTTCCCGGAGATGGTGGGCCACACGATCGCCGTCCATGATGGGCGGCGGCATGTGCCAGTCTTCGTAAATGAGCCAATGGTTGGTCATAAACTGGGCGAGTTTGCCCCGACCCGCACGTATCGCGGGCATGGAAAAGATGCCGCCCGCTCATCGGGCCGTCGCTAGCGTTGTGGAGGGATAAGCGCGGTTTTGGCAGGCAGCCAAAACTAGGCACTTATCCAGAACGGGGGGATATGGAAGTACGCGCGATTACCAAGAATATTCGCGTTTCACCACGGAAGGCACGCCTGGTTTGTGATGCTGTGCGTGGGAAAAATGTCGATGCAGCAATGGCGATTCTGCGGTTCTTACCGCAGAAATCAGCACCGATTATTGCGAAGACCCTGAAGTCGGCGACAGCGAATGCCGAGAATAACTACGACCTGGATCCAGGGACGCTCTATGTGAAGTATATCTTCGCTGATGATGCACCGCAGTTGAAGCGCGGTGAGTTCCGGGCGCGTGGGCGGTTCAATCGGATTATCAAGCGCAGTTGTCATATCACAGTAGTGGTGGAGGAACGCGAAACGACGAATCGGCGGCGGGCGGCAACCCGGGCGGCACGTCGACCAGCCGCTTCCCCAACTCCGGCTGCGGATCAGACGGCGACGGCGGATGAGAAAGTGACGGAGACGGATGGGAAGGAAAGTTAACCCGATTGGGTTTCGGCTGGGCTACGTCCACGGCTGGCAGTCAAACTGGTACGGTGGTCGCAATTACACCGAACTGTTGCACGAGGATCTGCGGATTCGGCGCTTTGTGATGCGCGAATTGCAGCGAGCAGGTATCTCGAAGGTAGAAATCGAACGACAGGCCAATAAGGTCGATGTCACGGTCTATACCTCGAAGCCCGGTATTGTCATCGGGAAGCAGGGCGCGAACGTTGATCGGATTCGTAAGCTGCTAGAGGAGCAGCTTGAGGGCCGCAAAGTTCACCTGAAGATCGAGGAGATCAAGACGCCAGAGCTTGATGCCCGCTTAGTCGCCGAAAGTATTGGTGAGCAGATCACCCGCCGTGTTTCTTATCGGCGAGCGATGAAGCACGCAGTGACTCAGGCGATGCGCCGCGGCGCAAAAGGGGTCAAGTTGAAGGTCAGTGGCCGCCTGGGTGGGGCCGAAATGTCGCGCTCCGTCATGGAGATCAATGGGCGTGTCCCGTTGCAGACACTGCGGGCCAATATCGATTACGGTGTTGTTCATGCCCACACGACCTATGGGCGGATTGGCGTCAAGGTCTGGATCTATAAGGGCGATATGCAGATGGAGGCGAAGCAAGCGCCCCCGCAGACTCGTCGTGCCGTCGCTGACCAGGCCGCTGCGGCTCCGGCCCCTAGCGAGTAGGAACTGCTCGTGCTAGCTGGCTGGTATTGTCAGCCGCTAGCCGATGCTGAGAGGAGGACACCCAACTATGTTGATGCCCAAGCGCGTGAAACACCGCAAGCAGCATCGTCGCCTGCCAGATGGTCGAGCGCAACGCGGGAACTATGTCGCCTTCGGTGAATTTGGGATTCAAGCCCTACAAGGGGGCTGGATCACGAGCCGCCAGATCGAGGCTTCCCGTCGGGCGATTACGAACTATGTGCGTCGTGGTGGTAAGGTGTGGATTCGGATCTTCCCGGATACGCCAGTGACACAGAAGCCAGCCGAAACGCGTATGGGAAGTGGTAAGGGTGCGCCAGAATACTGGGTCGCCGTTGTGAAGCCCGGACGAATCCTGTTTGAACTTTCGGGTGTGCGTGAGGATGTTGCCCGGGCAGCACTGATGCGGGCCGCCTTCAAGCTGCCACTGCGCAGTCGGTTTGTCACGCGCGAACATATCGGCACAATGGCGGCTGATGCGGCAATCGAGGCTGCCGAAGAAGCGGCTGAG
>JBDHWF010000202.1:0-5287 GCA_039810045.1 Chloroflexia bacterium | reverse complement strand
CATCCATGCCGGAGATAATGACGCCACTCACTTCATCCGCAGCGGAGACCCAGCGGCGACCGCCGAGATAGATCCCCACGTGCGTGATTCCCGGCTGGTAAGTGTTGGCATAAAAGACCAGATCGCCAGGGACGAGATTGCCTTCGTCCACATGAACGCCGACAAACGCCTGATCAGCGGCAACACGGGGGAGGGTCATCCCTAACGCTTTGCGTGCGCTATAGAGGACTAGTCCCGAACAATCGAATGTATCTGGCCCCGTAGTGCCCCAGACATAACGTTTACCCACCTGCGCCAAGGCGATATCAACCAGGGCTTGCGCCGCCGCTGGCCCGCTGATCGGCGCGGCACTGTTTGGGGCAGATGCTGGAATCGTTGTTGGCGTAGCGGTGGGGACGAGATAGGACCCTGAGACCCAACCCCACGTATTATCCCAGGCAACGCGATACCAGAGACCGTCAACGCCACTGCTGACTGGCCCTTCAAGGATCTTTAACTTCGTGCCTTCGGCAATAATCGTGATCAACTCGCCCCCGGTGCCAGGGGTAGCCCGCAGGCGCAGCCCGCCCGCCCCCGCCGCCCCCGTTACTTCGGCCCAGGCTCCCGGCGCCAGACCATTCGTTTCTGGCACGGGTGTGGTCATTGGTGGCGTGGGGGATGGCGTAGGCTTCGGGGCAGCGGCTGGTGCTGGAGCCGCCGATTGCAGTGCCAGATAGGTGCTATCCACCCAACCAGTCGTGTCCGCCGCGTTGATTTCGTACCAGGGATTCCCATTCCCGCCAGCAACTGGCCCCTGCACAATCGTCGCCAGTGATCCTTCGGGCAGGATGATCAGTAATTGTTCCCAGGGCGCAGGGCCGCTGCGCACACGTAGCCCGGTGGTGGAATAGGTATTGATCACCATCACCTCACTTCCCGGCGGGAAATGGGTTGTTGGCGGTGGCGGTAGTGGGGACTGCGCGACTGGCGCGGCATTATTGATGGCGAGGTAATCAGCGGCAACCCAACCCATCTGCCCTTCAACTGCTACCTGCGCCCACAGGAGATCATTCCCCCCTGGTAAGGGACCATCGAGTACCTGTAGTACCGTTCCTTCGGCAAGCAGCATCAGGCGGTCGGCGGCGAAGTTTGGCTCTGCTTTGAGCCAGACACCCTCCCCGCCTGTGCCAGCAACCTGCCCCGCCTGGGCCCCGTAGGCGCCTTCAGGAAGGAAGGCTGGGCCGAAGAAGGTGGCAAGGAGCACGATGCAGACTATTCTGAACAGCCGTATGGTGTGGCGATCACCAACCACGCAGATCACTCCCCCATCATGCACTAGCCGTAACACAGCGTAATCGCGCAACTGTTGATCGGTAGTAGCCCCTCTGTATTGGCGGTAGAGAGGCAGGATCATCAGTTTTTTCGCCATGCGTACGACAGTGAAGATCCGACTAACTGTCCGATCAGTTCACATCAGAACTGTGTCGAACAAATCTTGAAAGAATACCTACAAAACGGTTATTGCTACCATACTTACACGACCTGTTATTTGGCGGCAGGTCGGTAGTACCTCCGTGTTACACAGATCGACCCTCAGCAGCCCCATTCAGATGAGTTCCCCCTGCTGGTAATTGTGGGTCGATCAGTTGTATAGCCCTACATTAACATCGATAGAGTGCGAACACAATACCCATTCGCTACAATTCCCTAGGAAATGGTGGCTACTTTGTGAGTACACTATTGTATCTTTCGGACCCTGATAGCAAAGTGAGGTACTGATGACGCAATCACCCGCATCGCAGAAAGTAACCTACGCGACGACTGACCCCGCAGTCTTAGAGGCGATTGATCGCGCCTTTGATGAAGCCCTGCCACGAGTACACGCCAACCTCGGGAAGAGCTGGCCGATGTACATTAATGGGGAAGCTCGACCTGCAGTGGCAGGCAAAGCATTTGCTGATCGTAGCCCAATCGATACCTCAATCGTGCTGGGCCACTTTCCGCTTGGCACAGCCACTGATGCCGCCGATGCCGTCAGCGCAGCCGTGGCGGCGTATCCAGCCTGGAGCAGCACGCCATACCAGGAGCGGATCACGATTTTGCGGCGCGCTGCTGAGAACTTTCGGACGCGGAAATACGACCTGTCTGCAATGCTCGCGATCGAGGCTGGGAAGACCCGCGCCGAGGCGTTAGGCGAGGTTGAAGAAGCCGCTGATCTGATCGATACCTACTGTGATCAACTGGCCGAAGCCGGGGGCTTCGAGCGGCCAATGAACGCGCTGGATCCGCGTGAGCAAATCCGCGACGTGATGCGCCCATTTGGGGCCTGGGCCGTCGTTGGGCCATTCAACTTCCCAGTCGCGCTTTCCACTGGGATGACTGCTGGCGTGTTGGTCAGCGGAAATACCGCAGTGTTGAAGCCTGCCAGTGATACAGCATTGTCGGGGCTGGAGGTCTACCGTTGTTTCGCTGATGCTGGCTTACCAGCAGGGGTACTGAACTTTGTCACCGGGCGCGGCGGCGAGATCGGCGAGGCATTGACCAGCGACAAGCGGGTGGCGGGCATTGTCTTCACTGGTTCGAAAGACGTTGGTCAGGCATTGTTCCGTGATGTGGCGGCTGGCCCGTTTGCGCGGCCCTGTATCACGGAAATGGGCGGCAAGAATCCCACGATTGTTACGGCGAAGGCCGACCTGCCGAAGGCCGTTGAAGGAGTTGTGCGCTCGGCCTTCGGCTTTGGTGGCCAGAAGTGCAGTGCTTGCTCCCGCGTCTACGTGGAACGGCCTGTTTACGACCAGTTTATGGAGCAGTTGATTGCGCGCACCGAAAAACTTGTTGTTGGCGACCCGGTGCAGCGCGAGACATTTGTTGGCCCAGTGATTAACGAAGCTGCCCGTGATCGCTTTACTGAGGCCGTCGCGCAAGCAAAACGCGATGGCACGATTCGCCTGGGTGGTGAAGCTGCTACTGCTGGCGATCTGGCGAAGGGATACTTTGTCAAGCCAACGATTGTGGATGGATTACCAATCGACCATCAACTATTCAAAGAAGAACTCTTTCTCCCCTTCCTGGCTGTAGCGCCAGTTGATTCACTGGAGCAGGCGCTAGAGGCGGCCAATGACACCGAGTATGGTCTAACTGCGGGAATCTTCAGCGAGGACGAAGCAGAAATTAACCAGTTCTTTGATCAGATTGAGGCTGGCGTCGTTTACGCAAACCGTAGTGGCGGGGCTACGACTGGCGCATGGCCCGGAGCGCAGTCGTTTACTGGTTGGAAGGCCAGTGGCTCGACCGGCAAGGGGGGGCTTGGCCCCTATTACGTGCAGCAGTTTATGCGCGAGCAAAGTCGTACGGTCGTCGTCGATCAGTAGGCCATTGGTTAGTCTACTTCGTTACTGAATCGGAGGAACGCTTGGGCGAAATGCAAGCTGTAGTTGGTGTTGTGCGCCAACTCTATCGTTATCCAGTGAAGTCGATGTGCGGCGAAGCCCTGGAGAGCGCTGAGCTTGTTTGGTCGGGGCTGCTTGGTGATCGCCGCTTTGCCTTTGTGCGGGCGGGAAATCACTCGCGTTTCCCCTGGCTGACGGCGCGTGAATTGCCGCAGTTGCAGCAATATCACCCGCGCTTTGTCGAGCTTACCAATGCAGGCAATGCTGTCGCTCGCGTAACCACGCCTGGTGGGGCCGATCTGGCGCTTGATGACGAGCAGTTGTGTGCTGAACTGGCAGCACAGTTTGGCGCACCGCTGTATCTGATGCAAAGCGGGCGGGGGATGCCCGATACAGCCAGTGTCTCGCTGTTAGGGTTAGCCACGGTGGAAGCGCTCAGTGCGGAGCTGGGAATGACCCTTGAACCACTGCGCTTCCGCCCGAACATCGTGGTTGAGCTGACGGATCAAAGCCCATTTGCGGAAGAAGGATGGCTTGGTGGCTTACTGACGTTTGGCGAACGAGCGGATAGCGCACAGGTACGGGTCAACCGCAAAGACCCGCGTTGCATGATGGTCAACCTTGACCCCACAACGTCCACCCAGAATCCACAAGTGTTACGCAAGATCGTGCGCGAACGTGATAGCTGCCTGGGCGTCTACGGCTCGGTCGAGGCTATCGGCACGATAGCCGTTGGTGATACGATCACGTTGTCGCAATAGATAAACTGTGAAGTAATCACCGATCAGTGGGCCAGGGATTGTGCCCTGGCCCACAGCTATTGTTTGTGGTTCGGCTTCGCACCACCAAGCAGTTCCGCACTGGTCGTCGTGGTGATCCCCGCCGCCAGCCAGCCAGCTTCTTTCTCGGCGATTTGGTCTGGGAAAACGGCGCGGGTAGCATCACGAATCACGGTGGTGGGAAAGCCTGCTGCTCGCGCATCACGGGCGGTTGCATCCACGCAATAATCGAGTGCCAGCCCCGCAACGTAGACGTGTTCGACACCGCGTTGGCGCAGTTGGGCGGCCAGGGTAGTGCCATCAAAGCCAGAATAGGCATCAGCGCCCGCAGTGGTCGCTTTCTTGACCCGTAGATCAATTGACGCTTGATCAAGATCTGCGTGGAGTGCCGCGCCAGGGGTATTCGCGACACAGTGAACGGGCCAGGGGCCGCCTTGCTGCGTGAATGAGCAGTGATTTTCCGGGTGCCAATCTTGTGTGGCGACGACGGTGCCAAACGTTGCTACCAGATCGTTCACCAGCGGGATAACGGCATCGCCATCACCAACGGCCAGCGCACCGCCTGGGCAGAAATCGTTTTGCAGATCAACGAGGATCAGCGCATCGTTTGTGTGGTCGATTTTGCTTCCTGATGCCATGATTATCTACTCCTGTTTGCTGATTGACTGAACCAAGGACACCGTCCCGCCCATGGCTAGGCGTGTTCGTCGGGTAAGATGGACGGCACGCTTTGATCAGCCCGATCAGTTGATGAACGATGTTGGGCAACAACCCTGTCGCGCAGTGCCGTCAGTGCCGGGCTATACTCAACAGGATAACTGGGGGCATCGTGCAATGCCCGGTATTGTTCAGGTAATTCGTGCAGGTTCGCCTGCGCGAGTTCCCAGATTTCGGAAACTGGCGGGAGGCTGCCAGCAACCATCGTCCCCTGCCGGATCACTGGTTTGAGCAGGCGACTGGCATTACTCGGTGGCGGTTCATCTTCCAAACCGATCCAGTCCCCAGCAAACTGCCCACGACGATAGAGTTCTTTGCGCCCCGGCCAGGTACTCTTTGGGCCAGCCACCTTGATCTTTGGTTCACCCACTCCGTCTTCTTCGTACCAGACTTCCTTGTAGACACCGCCCAGCGCACCACCTT
>JBDHWF010000201.1:0-5352 GCA_039810045.1 Chloroflexia bacterium | reverse complement strand
CGAGGCGAATCCCTTCTTTGCGTTACGCTGGTGTGCTAGATCCGCTACACTATGGGCATTCGTTCGCTATCAATGTTGACTATAGTGATTTTGCGCTACCGCTGTCAAGGTAGCGCAGTGCAGCTTATCATCGAGCATAGAATATAGGTATTGCCTAGGCTACCTTGTTACGGGCTGCTGTTTCTTGTACCTGGCTCACCGGGTAGTTGCTTGCCTTAGCTTATATCGCCCTCGTCCCATAAACGTGCTAATGGGACAAGCGTTCAGTTGTATGAGCCACGCTCTGTCGAGTATCATAGCCGCCATTCATGTAGTTGCCGCGTAGCGTGACGATGGGTAGTAACAATGCCACAGGGCGGAACAGTTTGGTTAACTGGACTATCAGGTGCAGGGAAAAGCACAATCGCGCACGCGCTTGCTGATCTCCTTCGGCAATTGAACCAAGCTGTTGAAGTACTGGATGGTGACGAAGTGCGTCAACATTTGAGTGCTGGTTTAGGATTTAGCCGTGAGGATCGTGATACCAACATTGCCCGCATTGCCTATGTAGCAAATCTACTCTCCCGTAATGGCGTCATCGTCATTGTTGCGGCGATTTCCCCTTATCGAGCAGCACGAGATGCTGCTCGTCATCAAATTGGGGCATTTGTTGAGGTCTATGTCTCGTGTGCTCTGGATGAATTAGTTCGGCGCGATCCGAAAGGGCTTTATGCGCGAGCAGTGCGTGGTGAGATCGCGCATTTTACTGGAGTGTCTGATCCGTATGAGCCGCCACATGAGGCCGAAGTGGTCGTAGCTACTGAGTGTACGGACGCGCAGGCCTGTGTTGAAGCGATTATGAAATATTTGCGCGAAATTGGCTGGTTGTCAGTATCTCCAGTAGCGCAGTAACGAAGGGAATAATTGTGCAGGCGATTCGGCAAGAGTATCTTGTTGCGCTGGAAGCAGAAGCAATTTTCATTATGCGGGAGACCGCAGCGGAGTTTGCTCGACCAGTCCTCCTTTTTTCAGGGGGGAAAGATTCTGCCGTCTTGTTGCGTTTGGCTGAGAAAGCATTTGCTCCTGGCCCCATTCCATTTCCTGTATTGCACATTGATACTGGTCACAACTTTCCCGAAGCCCTGGCGTTCCGTGATCGTCGGGTTGCTCAGTTAGGGGTTCAACTCCTGGTACGATCAGTTGAAGACTCTATTCGGCAGGGTCGTGTAGTGGAAAGCAAGGGACCACGCCCTTCGCGTAATCGCTTGCAAACCACCACCTTACTTGACGCGATCGCCGAACAACAATTTGATGCACTATTTGGTGGGGCTCGTCGTGATGAAGAGCGAGCCAGAGCCAAAGAACGTATCTTTTCACATCGCAATGAGTTTGGGCAATGGGAGCCACGCGCCCAACGCCCAGAATTATGGGGCCTTTACAATACCCGCATACATCCTGGTGAGCATATGCGTGTATTTCCACTATCCAATTGGACTGAGCTAGATATCTGGCAGTATATCGCTCAGGAGGAAATGGATTTGCCACCGCTATATTTTGCCCATACCCGCACCGTCATTGAACAAGGTGGCATGCTCTGGGCGATTGGCGAGCATTTCCCGCTGCTGCAAGGCGAGCAGCCATTTGAGGCAGAGGTTCGCTACCGTACTGTGGGCGATATGAGTTGCACAGCAGCAGTGCGTTCCTCAGCACGAACGATTGATGCGGTTATCAGCGAGATTGCGGCGACCAATATTTCTGAACGCGGAGCAACTCGGGCCGACGATCAGACATCAGAAGCAGCAATGGAAGATCGGAAGCGTGAGGGTTATTTTTGATGGATGAGCACTTTCTGTCTGCTGAACGAGATCTCCTCCGTATTGCGACAGCAGGCTCTGTCGATGATGGGAAAAGCACACTCATTGGCCGATTATTGTATGAAACACAGGCGATCTTTACTGACCATCTTGCTGAAATTGAGCGGGCAAGTCAGCGTCAGGGTGAAGTTGCTTTGAATCTTGCACTGTTGACTGATGGATTGCGTGCCGAACGTACTCAAGGAATTACTATCGATGTTGCCTATCGGTATTTCGCAACCAAGAACCGCCGATTTGTCATTGCAGATACACCAGGGCATATGCAATATACGCGGAATATGGTAACTGGTATGTCCACCGCAGATGTGGCGATTATCCTGCTTGATGCCTCCCGTGGCATTACCGAACAGACGCGGCGGCATGCCGTACTCACCGCACTCTTGCGCGTACCACATCTTGTTGTGTGTGTAAATAAAATGGATCTCGTGGCGTACGATGAGTCCTCCTTCCGGCCTATTGAGGAGGAATTTGGGGCGTTTTTCCACGAGGTTGGTACCGCCGATATAACAATCATCCCAGTTGCTGCACTGCAGGGGGATAATATCACCGTATCTTCATCGCTGATGCCTTGGTATACTGGCCCTACCTTGCTCGATGCACTGAACACTGTTCCACGCGCGGTAGCACGCGTAGGAGGTTCCGCCCGCTTTCCTGTGCAGTGGGTTAGCCGCCCAAAGGTTGGAGCATACGATACTAGACGGACTTATGCTGGGACAGTGGCTGGTGGGGAGTTACGGCCTGGTGATGCAGTAGTGCTTCAACCAGTAGGGCTATCGACGCATATCAACACAATCGAGACATTTGACGGCCCAATTGCTAATGCTAGCGCTCCACAAAGCGTCAATATTACTCTGACTGATGAACTTGATGTTGATCGCGGTGATCTGCTGAGTGCTGCAGCGTTGCCAGCAGTTGTTGGGCAATGTATCGAAGCGATAATATGCTGGTTTGCGATGACTCCGCTTCAGATGAATGGGCGCTATCTGCTGAAGCACACAACCCGTACCACCCGTGCAGTCGCAAACGCTCTGGAGTATCGGCTAGATATCGCTACGCTCAATCATCTGCCGGCAACCGCGTTAGCGATGAACGATATTGGCCTGGTGAAACTGCGGACAGCGATACCGCTCTGCTACGATTCCTATACACAGAATCGTATTACGGGGAGCTTTATCTTAATTGATGAACGCACCAATGAGACTGCTGGTGCGGGTATGATCATCTAGGACTGTTCGCACGATGTGATTTATGTTCGGGCTGAACGGCGTAGCCTGTCACGTAGCCGCCAGAATGCGCTGCTCCACCGCCAGAGGCGGGTGGCCTGCATGGCGCTAATCTGATCGGTGGCCGCTTTAGCCTGCAAGCGAAGCGAGATAATTGTTTCACCTGCTGCTGCGCTGTGCTGAGTAAGTGCCTTGTTACGCTCATCATTGAGCGCCGCGTGTTCCTTGGGAATAGTGCAACGATACTTATGCCTGATAGGGTATACTTCGCGAAGCGAAAATGCCAAACTAGGCAGGTGCAATATTGTATACACGACATCTCCGATATATACGGTCGAAAGGTACAGAATATGCCTACTGAACGAGTCATCGAGATCCCTTGGGCGCTTAGCCAGCTGCCACAGGCTGGAACAATTTTGGATGTGGGGAGTTGTCAAGCAACTTACCTGAATGCTATTGTCCAGCCTGATCGCTTTTTACATTGCATGGATCCTCGTGAATGCAGTATGGGTATTCCTGCCGATGCAACCTTTTTCCACGATGACCTGATTGGTAATAATCTTCCGCGTGCACACTACGATGCTGTACTAGTTCTCTCGGTATTGGAGCATATTGGTCTGCCTGTTTATGGGCAAGTACCATTTCCAGATGGCGATATACTGGCCCTGGCAGAGGTTGCCGAACTCCTCAAGCCTGGTGCGCCGGCGATCATCACTGTTCCTGCTGGGCAGAGTAAAGTGATGACCTGGTATCGCCAGTATAGCCCGGTAGCATTGCAACGTCTCTTCGCTGATTGGCAAATAGAGACATACTACTGGGGGTTTGATGGTCAGCAGTATGTCTCTATTGTTGAGGACCAAGTCGTAAATTATGACTATCGTGATCGATTTGATGGGCAAGGTGGCGGTGGTGCTCTCGCAGGTATTGTGGCGCGTGTTCGATGATGCCGCGCTATCGGAGCAATTGATTGAATATGCGTATTGGAATTGACTATCGTTTTCTCTCTAACGGGCCACGAGCGGTAAATCGTGGGATAGGACGGTATACCCAACAGCAACTTCGCGAAGTACTCGCACACGATCAGGAGAATGAATACGTCCTATTCTGTCCTGCTGATGCCGATACCTCATTAATCCTGCCACCTATTCGTAATGCTCCAAATTGCACTGCAGTGCGCGTTGCCTACCAGGGAGCCGATGGAAAAGAAGACATTCATCGAGCAGAAAATAGTTTGAGGCTTGATGCTGCATTTCAAGAATGGGTTTATCAGCAGCATATTGATCTATATCATGCTACAGCACTATTCAGTTTTGTGAGTCATGCTCCGTTACGATTTGATGTCTGTCCAATGGTCGTGACGATGTACGACCTCATCCCATTCATCTTTCCTGACTATTACCTGCCGTCGGGATCGCCATTTCGTCGCGTCTATACTGATGCACTGATTTCCCTCCAGGATGCGGCTCGGCTAATCGCAATTTCAGAATCTGCGCGGCAGGATGCCGCGCTCTATCTGGGGTTTCCGCGTGACCATATTGACCTGGCCTATCCCGTTGCCGACCCTGTTTTTCGTCCACTAACACCCGATGTGACACAGGCTTCACTCGTAAACTTACGACGCCGATTGCCAATTCCAGAACAGTTTGTCCTGAGTATTACCTATTATCACCTCACAAAGAACTTAGAGACGCTGCTCGCTGCCTATGCTCAGCTTTCACCAGCGTTGCGACAAACGATGCCATTAGTGCTTACGTTTGTGCTGGAGGATGCTAATCTCGAGCATCTCGCTGCTCTGGTTAATCATCATGGGATCAACGATTCAGTGATTTTTACTGGGTTTCTTTCCGACGATGAGATGGTCGCGTTGTATAATGCTGCGACGGTGGTCGTCCACCCTTCCCTCTACGAAGGCTTTGGCCTTCCCGTTGTAGAGGCCATGCGCTGTGGTACTCCAGTTATCACCACTACTACCTCATCACTTCCAGAGGTTGGCGGCGATGCCGCCATATTGGTTGATCCTGGTGATGCCCACGCTTTTGCTGCGGCTATTGAGTGTGTTGCTACTGAGCCAGCGCGCCGCACGGCAATGCGTGAGCGTGGTTTGCAATATGCAGCGCGATTTAATCCAGAGCAATTGGCGAAGAATACGCTTGAGAGTTATCACAAGGCTGTGGAAAATAGCGAGCAGCTGTCGCCAACCCGCCCACGGATCGCACTGTGGACGCCTCTCCCCCCAGAGCAGAGTGGAATCGCTGATTACAGCGCTGAATTACTGG
>JBDHWF010000200.1:0-5413 GCA_039810045.1 Chloroflexia bacterium | reverse complement strand
TCAAATCGGTCGGTCACCGTATCAAGCGCATCAATGAATTGCTCAGGGACGACGTTATTGAAATAATGCGACAGGTCATCACCCATCAGCTGCCCAAGATCGGGTGCGGGAATCCCCGCTCTATTCATAATATCGGCGGCTAGATCGTGGTAGTTATTGACCGTTACCTGCGCCATCTGCGGCCCCAGTTGGGCAGTCAGTTGCTCCCGCGCCCATCCTGCCAACGCTTTGTTGAAACAGGTAAAGAGTACGCGAAAGCCCTGGGTCGCCAGTCGCCGCGCCTGTTCCAGCGCCAGCAGCGTCTTTCCCGAACCTGCCACTCCATCAATCGCCACGCGCCGATGACCGCCCAGAAAATCGAGCAGGCGATACTGTTGCTGCGTCAGGTCGAGAAATACCTGTTCCTGAGCAAGCATCTCCCGCGCTAACCCTAACCGCGCCAGTTTCAGCGGCGGTTTCAGGAGGTCACGCAAGGCCTGGATTCCTGCACTGCCCGGCCCAGCACCGCTGCCTGGTGACGCCTTAAAGGCTCGATTAATGGCCTCAGCAAGCGTATTGAGGTCGCTACTATCGATAATCAGGGCGCGTGGCGCGGCAGGTCCAAGCGCGGTAGCACCAACGACAATATCCGGAAAAGCCACCGCCCGGGCCAACCGCCAGTGATAGCCCATCGTAGTAGTCGTTGCAAGCAGTTTATCGCGCAGCCTGTACATCATCCGCTCGGCCTGCTCAAACGGATCTTTAATCAGATGCGCCACTCCGCCACGATCGGTCGAACGCCATTGCCCGCTCGCCTGATCGCGCTGAATGACCCCACCTTTTACCTCCAAAACCAGCACCCCATGCTGTGGATGCGCGATGATAAAATCGGCTTCACCATCATGCGCGCGCCCGCCAGTACGCGCCAGCCAGTGAACCGAGTGCAGCACCAACCACTCTGACCCCAACTGCTGCGCGCACTGCTGAAAGATAATCCGCTCGGAAGCAGGTATCGACGGTCCATCAGCGGGCAATTGCGCCGGAATCATCTGCGCCATCGGTTACTCTCCCTTACTGGCAGCGGGGGCATTGCCCCACACTGCTACCTGCTGGCCGCCGCGCTCACCCTGCCAGAGTGGCACCGTACAGGTTCTACGCAGCAGGCTTTTCCAGAGTTGGGCATTGAGGAACGTCTCCTCATCAGCACTAAAAAACTCAAAGACCGAGCGCGAGGCGACCAGCACCATCTTGCGCTTGGCGCGACTGAGCGCGACGGTCAGACGGCGCGGATCGAGCAGGAAATCACCAGTTGTGAGCAGGTATTCGCGATCACTCTCGGTCGCACTGACAAAGATCACCATCCGCTCATCCCCCTGAAACCGTTCAACCGTATCAACGGCGGAGCGTGTCACCATTCCAGTCTGCGGATCAACCACGGTCAGCGCAGGTACCCGCGCCTGTAGTTCTGCCCGTTGAGCGCGGTGCGGCACCACCACGCCCAGCCCTGTTTCGGGGTCGAGCGCGTACGTAGCAGGGTCAGCCAAGGTTTCCAGGATTGGCGCGATCAGATCTCGTTCGTAGAGATTGCGTACCTGACTCCCCGCTTCATCGTGGACGATCACCACCAGCGGGTATTCGGGCAGTAGTGTCGCCGCGACAAATGGATCATCGTGCGGAAAGGCAGGCAGAGTGTCCTGCCGCTGTGAATGGTAAGAAATCCCATCGTGGATGTAGATCTCGCGCCGTAAGAACTCCGCCATCTGCGCGTGCAGCCGGAAACTTTCCTCAAAGCGAATCATCGGCGTCGCTAACAACTGGAGCCAGGCAAAGAGCGATTCGTACGCCCGGAACTCAGCAAAAGTTCGGCGCGGTTCACCCAACCAGTTGTGACTGACAATCGGCGGCATCTGTCGATGGTCCCCAACGACGATCAGGTGGCCGTCAGGCTTCAGCAATAATGCAGCAAGACAGGCTTCTGGCAGGTTCATCTGCGAAGCTTCATCCAGAATCAGGCAATCGCAGAGTTCGTGGCCCAGTAACCCCTTACCCCACCGCTCCCTGACAATGTTGTAGGTGCGACCGGGGGTGCTGGCAACCACGCACCATCGCGCCGCGAGAAGGGTATCGGCCATCCGCGGCGTGCCAGCCACCTTCTCCTGATCATGTGGTCCCCACAACGGCGTAACGCCAGACACCTCACCGCGCCGAGGCCGCACATGAAAGAGCGGCAGATCCAACAGGCGTGGGTCAAAATACTCAGCGCATAATGCTGGTGCCTGTTGCCAGAAATCGCGCAGGCGGGCCTGCACCCGCACAATATTGTCGAGCAACACATCGGTAGCCGCGTGGGTTTTACAGGAGAGGAAAACACGGTAATCGCGGTCAGCGACTAGCGCCCCCTGCAACCGGGCAAAGATCGCGAATGCCGTCGAATAACTCTTGCCTGTGCCAGGTGGGCCCTGCACCAGCAACGTTGGCAACTCACCTCGATAACCGATATAGTCGTCCTTGCTCGGCTCAAAGCCGTGTAGCAACCCCGCCTGCCCCAGCGCCACTAACCCCGCCAGAAAACGCTGCTGCCCCGCCACTGCCGCTGCCGACCACGCCACCTGGACGCTGGTTGGATCGATTAGGCGAGTGTAGAGTGTGTTCTTCCCGCCAGCCTTTAATTCCTCAGTGACTTTCATGCACCAATAGCCATAGAAATTATTCGGGTCGGGGTCCAGGGTATATAGAGCATCAGCCACCAATGGTTCGCTATATCCAGGAAATACAAACCCTTTCATATATTGATTCCCACGTGAGGCACTCAGCGTTACGAGTACTTTGGCGGTAACTGCCGCCCCGGCTTCATCACGCTCAATCAGCAACTGTTGCAAACTCACGCGCTGGTCATAGAGTTGTGATTTGGGCGTGGGGGTGTATGGTATTTGTTCCTCCGCAGGCAGGCGACTATCACTCTCCCAGCGTGGCGACAGAATCAGCGAATCGCCCTCGCGC
Source organism: Chloroflexia bacterium (assembly GCA_039810045.1). Classification (GTDB taxonomy): domain Bacteria; phylum Chloroflexota; class Chloroflexia; order Thermomicrobiales; family CADCWN01; genus CADCWN01. Next base: position 2,434 of record JBDHWF010000200.1, on the reverse strand, counting down.
AGCGTCGTCAGCGCCAGGGCACCTTCCAGATCGCAATCGGTGGTAGAACAATCGACGCGCAACCAGACCCGCAGCCCATCTAATGACCGCTTCGTCTGTTCCTGTTGCTCCTTCGATAACGGCACTTTGGTCGCGGTGGGGTGCTGCTGCAAATATTCCGCCCGAAACTGTTCCTGCAACGCAGTGCGTCGGGCAAATTCCTGCTGCTGCGCAACGACACCCACTTCCTGATCAGCTTCGTGATACGCGACAATCAGCGTTTCCCCTGCCAGCACGCGTTGCTCTGGAGCCACGCGCCGATCGTCTTTCCAGTCAGCCAGGTAGGTGTGCCGCTCGATCATGACAAACTCATGCAACGCATCGGCCAAACGCTGGGCCTTTTCCACCCAGGTAGCGAGATTGGGTAACGCAAATGGTGTCTTTGTCGTTTGCCGATTTCCCGCAAAGTTCTCGGCAATCCGCTGCAGAGCCTGTAATCGGCGCGCCTGAAAGCCCACCAGCAGATCGGCAGTCGCGGCGCGATATTCACCATACGGATCTTCGCCAACCGTTGGCCCACCTAACTCACCCCAGGCAGCATAGGCATATTCCAGCGGAATCTGACTGCCAAACCGCGCCCGCGCTGTAATCCACGGGGTCGATTGATCCCCACGCTCCAACCGCCCCCGAGCATCAAAGAGCCGCGCCCGAAAAACCTCCCGATATGGGGCGGGACTATTCCAATCGAACTGCAATAATGACGCAACTGCTTGTAATGACTGACCAACCAGCGGATAATTCTTTGACTCGCGAATCTCGCGATCAAGGAACGTTGCCAGCGGCGAATCAAACGCCGCCAGCTGCGTCACAAAGTCATAGAGTGGGGTCGCCCCAAGCACATCAGCGAAATGCCGCGCCAGCCCCTCTAGCAAAACCCGCTGAGCAAACCTATCCCAGAAAATCAGATGAATTGGTGCCCGCGCCTCGCCCGCCGGATCGGGTGCCGCCAACGCCACCACCGCCTGAATCGTCTCCGCGATCCAGTCGAGGAGCAAGGCCTTTTCGCGCTCCGGGCTATCGGGCACCCCGTCTGTCAGCCGTACTACAGCTTGCTCAGCGACAGGTTCCCCATCCGCACAGGCCACAATCTGTGCGCCAACCAGATACAGGCGGTTTTGCAGGTAATCGTGCTGGGCATCAAGATAGATGTAGATCAGATTGGGGTTTTGTTCAGCGTCAACGTAGGGCAACGAACCATAGCCCTTATTCGGAATATAGGGCAGTGAACGAAGCTGGTCGCCAACAGTGCGCCGATAGGACTTTGCCCGATAGATTAACTCGTCAAGCACCGGCCCAACTGGCCTTGTCACAGCCAGTTGTTGCACCAGCGCCTCCTGCCCAGCAGTCGCAACCAGTTCTGTACTTTCGTCGCTAACAAACGCTTTCAAGTTCGCCAGCGCCCGCGCAGTCGTTACGCCTGCCTGCTCCAGCAGATTCTTCTGTGGTTGCGTTAGGAATGGGATCAATGACAGATTATCGTTCGCCGCGCTCCACTTCATGCAGAATTCGCTAAACAAACAGCCATCGCAGCGATAGTTCAGATGATACGGAACCTCAGCAAACGGGGTGGCGATCACTCGCCGCGCCGTCGAACTTGCGCCAGTCACCAGATCTTCAACTGCCATCAAATATGGCGCGGTATCGGCGATCAGTTCCAGATACGCATCAGGTACGCCGAAATACTGCTGGGCCAACGCCTGTTCCCGCGCCTGCGTTGCTGCATCGGGCGTTGGCTCCGCCTCATCAGCAGCCACCAGCGGATTTTCCACCCCCCGGTAGAGAATCGCCAGGGCGATAGTGACGTAGGGGATCGCCGCGTCAGCCAGCAATTGCGTTAGCATTGCGTGGTAGAATGCCACTTGCAATCGATGCTCCACCTTGGCACTGGTCGAGCTTTTCATGTCGGCGATCATCAGATGCAGTGCCCCCGCATCATCACGCTCCAGGCGCAGCAGATCGAGGTCGCCACGCAGCAGCCAGCCTCCAACAGCTACCTGTAACCGGGGCTGAAAAAGCACCAGCACTTGCCCCGGGGCCAGCGTCGTTATTGCCGCCAGCACCGCCGCATTATCAGCAGTCCAACCCGCTTTTGACGCACGGCCATCAGCCAGGTTATGGGCGGCAAAACGGCCCCTGACGGCTGCTTCAACGTGCGCCTCAAACGCCGCACCCGACCGCGTCAGCAACGGTGGGATCCGCTGGGGCGCCACGCCATGGTCGCGAAAGAAGGCCGAGCTGACCGAGTGGCTGTGCAACCGCAGCCGCAGAAAGCGCTGGCATTGCCCGAGCCGGATAAACTGCGCGACATCCGTTGGCGAGATCTGCCACTCGCCGGCTGCATTCGGCACGACTGGCAATTGATCTGGCGTCGTTCCCCCTGACGGCACCATCAGCC
>JBDHWF010000199.1:0-5443 GCA_039810045.1 Chloroflexia bacterium | reverse complement strand
CAGGATGGAGCAGCGGCATTGGAAGCTGGGCTGGCCTGTTATCTTTCACAGCGGGAGCAGGCCGCAGTGCCGTTGCCGCTGGCTGATCGTACATTGCGCGTGCCGAATCGTTAAGCGCTACTCTTTCGCCTGCGTCAGCAAATAAAGACCATCGCCAGCCGCCACTCGCGGCACGCGGCGCACCATCGCGACGATCCCCGCCTGCGTAGCGGTAATTTGCTCCAGGAGAGCCCCATCATAACCGCAGATCTCGCCCAGGATTTCGCCCGCTGCCACCACCTGTTCCACACGCACGAAGGGACGAAACAGGCCAGTTGTGGTCGCGGCAACGGCCTGATCAGTATTGCCGCTGCCTGACCATTCAATACACGATGATGGTGCCTCACTAGCAGAGTCGGGCAATTGCCCCAGCGCGACCATAACCCGCTGGATCCCCGCCTGAAAGAGCGCGATGATTGGTTCGGGGGCCGCGCCACCACCCGCTGTTTCTGTATAGATTGCGGGGATCCCCAGGGAGTAGGCAGTCGAAAGCGTTCGCCCCGCTGCCAGTTCGGCATGATGCCAGAGGACTGGCGCACCAAAGGCGCGGGCTAGCGTCTCGCTGCGAGCCCCAATGGCGTCACCCGAGGCGTAGTAACCAACCACGGTAGCCATTTCGTAGGCCACACCAGCACTGTGGAGGTCGATCAGTGCGTTAGCCCCGGCAATGATCTGTGTCGCAATAGTATCCGCCAGTCTGGCGCTGGCCGATCCTGCCGGATCACCAGGGAATAATCGCGCCAGATTACCGTCATCTAACGGCGATTGCCTGGTACCAGCGGCATAGGCAAGCTGATTCACCACCGGGATCGCCACTACTGTACCAACCAGTTGGGTTAAATCGAGCGCTCCAAGAAGGCGCGCGATGGTCATTGGGCCTTCATATTCGTCGCCATGGACCGCACCAAGGACAACGAGGGTTGGGCTTGGCTGCTGGCCAGCGGCGACAAATGCATTTACTGACCATGCCCCAGCCTGATCTTTCAGCGTGAAGGGAACGGTTTTCCCCGGCTGTTGATAGGTCATCCAGGCCGGGCTGCTAACGGCTGCCATTGCTCCTCCTCAAACGCAGTGCCTCTTGCATAGACCCAGGCGAACGTGGAACACTAGCTGGTCTGCTGACCCTTTTCAGCATAACCGCGAATCGTGGCTAAGGCCTCGGCGTAGCCCAACCGCATGATATTCAGATCATTGGAGTAGAGGACAAACCTGCTCCCCAGCGCCAGTTCGCGCTGCACCAGTTCGGGTGTCCACCACTGCGTACCAGCGGGGATGCCCCGCGCCGCGCAGGTCTGGATAATCGTGGTAATCGCCGCCTGAACAGTCGGGTGTTCATACTGCTCGGCGAGGTCGAGCGATACAGTCAGGTCATGCGGGCCAATAAAGACGGCGTCAATTCCTGGCACGTCAAGCAGTTGCTCTAGTTGGCTCACCCCTGGGGCACTCTCGACCATTGCGACGAAAAACGAGTGGCGGTTGTACTCGGCCAGTTTAACCCCTTTCAGCGGACGATAGCGGGCGGCAGCGATCATTTCTCGCATCGTCGCCGGATCTTCACAGTACGGCACAACCACACCGTGCGCCCCCGCATCGAGTGCCTGCCGAATCAGATCGGGATCGGAGTGCGAGACACGGACAAGCGGAGCAATGTTAGCAGCGGCAATTCGTACAATCAGGGACCGCATCATGACGCGATCGATCGGCGTATGCTCGGTGTCTATTACGATAAAGTCGAGATCAGCTGACGACACCTGCGCGACCTGCTCTGGGTTGGGATAGGCCCACATCGTGCCATAGAGAATCTCGTTGCTGCGGGCCTTCTGCCGCAATTGTTCGCCGTTCACCGCTGCTCCCTTCTCCATAAGAGGCCACTGGCGTATCGTCAGTGTGCCACCGCAACCGTTCGTCCCGTCGCGCCCGCCTGATAGATCGCATCCAGAATCTGCAAGAGCCGCAACGTATCATCTGGGCCCGCTGGCAGGGGTGAACCAGGTTCAGCGTTGAGGAATGCCCGAAAAAAGCCCAGCCCAGACTGTCCACCATAGCCACGAACCGTTGGTACAGGGGGGATCGTCAAGGGCGGATGGTCACGCCAGTCTGGATTGGTACTCTGCATCTCCAGCCGCTCCCCATGCCCGTCACGCTGATAGGCCAACGTACCCGCAGTACCACGCAGATAAACCGCGATATCATAGCTGGTTCCAGCATATCCGGCGGCACCCGACGCGAGCAAATAACCAGCATGGAGGCTGCCGATCGCGCCATTGGTCAAGCGGAAGGTGACAGCGGCAGTATCTTCAACAGTGATCGGCTCTTCGTTGGTGGTTGCGAGTTGAGCGGTCACGGCAACGAATTCCTCACCAGTCACGTAGCGGGCAAAGTCGAGCCAGTGGCAACCGAGCCAGGAAAGAATCCCGCCGCCAGCGATCTCCTGCTGAAACAACCAGTGCTGGGGGTTACGAAACCTGACCTGCGTTGTGACCATCCGCAGTTCAATCGCCAATAACCGCCCAATCGCCCCAGCCTGAAAGAGATCGCGCAACTGGCACAGCGGCGGCAACCAGCGATTCATGTAGGCGACCACAAACGGAACTGGATGCTCTGCCAGGGCGGCGCGCACAGCGGCAAACTCCGCCGCTGTGCGTGCCGCTGGTTTCTCCGTGAACACTGGTTTATCAGCCGAAATCGCAGCTACGAGGGTTCCCACTGCCTGATCAGTCGGGACAGCAACGATGCAGTGGGTCACTCGTGCATCGGCCAGGACTACCGCAAGATCCCCAGAGTGGGCAATCACCTTTGGATTGGTCGCTGCACTTGCCTGCCGCGCCGCGTCATCTGGATCATAGAGAACCACTGCGGTGACATCATTACAGAGATCAAGCGTTTCGAGATAGGCCGCTGCATGTGGATGGGTTATCCCGAGCATCGCCACAATTGCCACTGTCATCTCCTTCTGCCCTCTAGTATCAACGACCCGATCATGTGATTCTTACTCTTGCTGAAGATGCAGATCGCCACGAACTGCTGTCAAATGTTCGTCGAGTAGGGCAACGGCCTTGGCCGAATCATGTGCGGCAATTGCCGTGTAAATCGCCTTATGCGCCTCATAGGCTAAAGACCAATCATGCGCGGCCCAATCTACCGTGGTGTTGTCAGCACTAACCGACCGCTGACGAACAGTGAGAAGGAATGGAGTAATCGCACTGTAGAGGCGCGTCAGGAGTGGGTTATGTACCAGATCAACCAGCAGTTCGTGAAACCGTAAGTCTTCAGTGAGCGCGCTCTCGCTGGCTACAATTCGCTGGTTCATCGATTGCAATACTTCCTCCAGCAGCGCCAGTTCCTCAGCGGTGCAGTGCTGCGCCACAATTCGTACTGCGCCGAGTTCGATCACTTCGCGGGTCTGGAGCAGGTGCGCGAAACCAGGGCCAACTTGCCAGAGGCTATCGACATAGGCATCAATCAAAGGAGTGAGATCGACCTCTTTGACGAAGAGGCCCTTGCCATGCCGTGCCTCGATCATCCCCATATTTTGCAAGACACGCAGGGCTTCTCTGACCGAAGCACGACTGATCCCTAATTGCTGCTGAATCTGCCGTTCGGAAGGGAGCATATCGCCAGGTTGTAACTGATGTTCGGTGATATAGCAGCGGATAGCGCGGGCAGCATCTTCATATAAGCGCGGGCGCACAGTCAGCGTTTCCACGAAGCAACTCTCCTCCTACTAATTCTTGACAGCTTAACAGGAGGTCTTTATACTACGAATACCATAACATGCTGAGTATACTGGTCTTACCAGTACCCCGTCAACGGCGATTGCACCATTGATCGTGTCATTTAGCCCATCCACATAAGCGCTGTTGTAACGACGAAAGCTGGTGGATCATCTTTATCAGAAAACGGTTTCAGGGATCGCTGTAATCACTAGAGCGAGGAGCCAGAAATGGTTTACCGTGTTGGATTAGTGGGATGCTCAGGAATTGCCATTGCCAGGCCAGAACGTTCAGTATCATCGCTCCGTAGCCCGCTGCCCCATTCGCACGCGGCAGCCTTTCATGCAACGCCATCCACAATGATCGTGGCGATCTGTGACCTCTCGGCGAAGGCGATGACGCAGTACGATACCCTCTGGGGAGCAACGGCACATTATTCTGATTACCGGGAAATGCTGGCGAAAGAACAGCTCGACCTGCTCAGTATTGTCACGCCTGACCATCTCCATGCAGATCTACTGGTTGCGGCGTGTGCAGCGGGCGTGCGCGGCATCTTTTGCGAGAAGCCAATCGCCACCACCCTTGATGACGCCGATCGGATGCTTGCTGCAGCTGAGCAATCAGGCACCAAAGTCGTGGTGAACCATACCCGCCGCTTTGATCCGTTCTACCGACAGGCAAAATGGCTAATTGACCAGGGTACGATTGGTCCAGTCAGACGTATCGTAGGGACGATGGCTGGGGAACGAGCGATGTTATTTCGCAATGGCACCCACCTGATCGACACCATGAGTTACTTTGCTGCCGCCGAGCCAGCCTGGGTCACTGCTGAATTTGATCAGGCTGATGCGAAATATGGGGCAGAGTATCACGGTGATGGTGGTCGCAACCCAGCAACCGATCCCGGAATGAGCGCCTTACTGGAATTTACTAACGGAATTCGCGCCTTTTATAATGGTTCAAAGGGCACAGCAACGAACTTTGAAGTTGATCTCCAGGGTGAACTTGGTCGGATCCGGATCGGTAATCAGCTTGCTGAACTCTCTACAGTGGTCATAGGAGGCGGGCTGGCAACGCAACCACTGCCACTCTCAGTTGACCTACGCTCGGGGATGGTAATTGCCGTTGAAGAACTGATCGCGCTGGTAGAAAACAACGGTGATGGCACAGCAGCAATTAAGGCCGCTCGGCTCACGCTAGCAACGATTCTAGGGATGCTCTCTTCTGCTGCGGCGGGAGGACAGAAGGTGCGCTTCCCACAAGCAAATCTGGCAAAATCACGGTCGGAATAATACGGTGGCACCGTAACGATATGGTTGTAGCAGAAGGGAATGATGATGGACGAGCGCACAAACCAGGATCAACTGAATTAAACTCTCGCTGAACGTGGGCTGAATCGGCGCGCCTTCCTGCTCCGCACTGCCGCGCTTGGGGCTTCAACCTCAACAATAGCTGCGATACTCAGTGCCTGCGGCGGTGGGACAGCGCCCACACCAGCAGCTACCACCGCTGCCAGTGTGGCACCATCGGCGGCGGCAAGTGCTCCTGCAAGCAGTGCAGCAGTGTCATCAGCACCATCAACTGCTGCTGGTGCCCCAACTAACCCAGCCACCAGGACATCCAGCGGCACCCCAGCAGGACGCCGATCTCTTTCAGATTCCCAGTGGTGAGTATCGGGAGATCTTTTCGAC